>CAZFYY010000019.1:0-11121 GCA_964523425.1 uncultured Gammaproteobacteria bacterium | reverse complement strand
GAGCTCCAGCACATTTCAGATTTGATCCAACAAGGGAAAGTTCGCCCGATTCAAATCCAGGAACTCCCCTTAGAAAAGGCCTCAGAAGCCCAAGAAAAGAACCAGAAAGGGCAGTCAAAAGGTAAGATTGTTTTAAAAAGGTTACCGAAACTTACGGTAGCCTTTCTTTTTTATCAAGAATGTAAGCTAATATATTCCACAAGACTTCACTTCTAAGTTGGAAGTATTGGCAGCAGGCATAGTTTTTGCTAACATAGACTTACCCTCCTTATTAAGGAGGCATTAATACGGCTCCGGTCGTGTTTTTGTTTTTTCGCGACAAACCGCGAAGCTCCGCCATTGACCCTCCCGCTGGCTAAATTGTTTTGAACTATGTCAGCAAAAGTATTTTCCGCGGCCGTCGTCGGCCTCGAAGCGGAGATTATTGAAGTGGAAGCGGAGACGGGCGGTGGCGAGCTTGGCTCATTCGCTATTGTCGGGTTGCCCGACCTGGCCGTATCTGAATCGCGGGAACGGGTGCGCAGCGCGGTAAAGAATTCCGGTCTGGAGTTTCCACGCTTGAAAGTAACGGTTAATCTGGCTCCAGCCGATCTGCGCAAACAGGGACCGAGCTATGATTTGCCTATTGCGATCAGTGTGCTGCTAGCTGCCAAGAAAATCCCCGTTAGTCCTTTACTGCATCGCTCGTTGCTCATCGGCGAATTAGCCTTATCGGGCAAGGTGCGGCCGGTGAATGGAACCTTGTCAGCTGCCTTGGCGGCTAAGCGAAAAGGATTTATCAATTTCTTCGTACCGACGGAAAATGCGGCCGAAGCCGCCTTGGTTACAGGTATCTCAATCCTCCCGGTCGCGACACTTGCTCAGTTAATCGAGCATCTGCGTCGCCGGAGAGATATAGCCGCCTATGCCGGCACAACTCCTACGTTTAGTATCGTTCCGCCGCTGCATGACGTGGCTGAGGTGCGCGGCCAGGAGCATGCCAAGCGCGCCCTGGAAATTGCGGCAGCCGGCGGACACAATCTTTTAATGTCGGGACCGCCCGGGGCCGGCAAGACGCTGTTGGCAACGGCCATTCCCTCGATTTTGCCTAGGCTTACTATGGATGAGGCGCTGGAAATTACCAAGATTTATAGCGTTTCCGGAAAGCTCAACCAGGTTGAGGGTCTTGTTACGCGGCGTCCCTTCCGCTCGCCGCATCATTCGGCCTCGGTAGCGGCCCTAGTGGGCGGCGGAAGTTGGCCTCGTCCAGGCGAAATATCGCTAGCGCATCGCGGCGTATTATTTTTAGACGAGTTCGGCGAATTCCCGCGCGCTGTTTTAGAGAGCCTGCGGCAGCCGCTTGAAAACGGAGAAATCTCTGTGAGCCGCTCTTCGGGACACATGGTATTTCCGGCGCAATTTATTTTAGTGGCGGCGATGAATCCTTGTCCATGTGGCTATCTCGGCGATAGTGAAAAGTCGTGCGTCTGTACGGCGGGGCAAGTATTGGCCTATCGCAAGAAGATTTCTGGGCCAATTCTTGACCGGATTGATTTGCATATCGATGTACCTCGTTTAACATATGCCCGCCTTTCAGGAGAAAAGAAAACAGAATCATCAGAGACTGTGCAGGCACGGGTTGAAAAAGCACGCGAGCGCCAGATTTGCCGTTTCGCCAATCACAGCTTTGTTAGCAATTCAGAAATGTCACCGGCTATCACCCGACAGACTTGCGTGCTTGATAAGCCCTCGACGCTGCTCATGCAGAGAGCGGTTGATAAGCTTAATATTTCCGCTCGCGCCTATTTCCGCGTTCTAAAGATTGCCCGGACAATTGCCGACCTGGCGCAGCGCGATGGCATAACAGCTGATGACGTGGCGGAGGCGTTGCAGTATCGGCCGAAACTCGAATAATTAATAAATTAAACAATGAATTAATTAATTAATTCCTTACTTTGTTAATTAATTAATTAATATTTGCTATACTAGAGGCATACTATTTAACGCAATATGAAAACAAAACTCATCGCTCTCGGTCTCCTGCTCGTCTTTGTGACAACGGCCGGCTTTGGCTGTAAAACGGTTGATAAGGCTGTCCAGGAAAAGATGCAGCCAATTACGCTTAACTACTGGCGCGTCTGGGACGGACCAGACGAGATGCAGCCGCTGATTGACGCCTATCAGGCGCTTCATCCCTTCATAACCATCAATTACCGCAAGCTGAATTATGATGAATATGAGCAGGCCCTCGTCGATGCGCTGGCTGAGGATCGCGGTCCGGATATTTTCTCAATTCAGAACACCTGGGTACGCAAGTATCAGACGAAGCTCGCGGCGATGCCTGATAGCATTTCCATGGTCTATCCGGTAACTAAGGGAACAATTAAAAAAGAAGTAGTGCCTGAGTTGCGCACGGCTCGCAGTATTACTGTGACTGAAGTAAAGAATAATTTTGTCGGAACGGTAGCTGAGGATGTTTTGTTGCCTAAGGACGGTAAAGAAAAAGTGTTTGCCCTGCCGCTAGCCATCGACACGCTGGCGATGTATTACAATAAAGACTTGGTAAATAATGCCGGCATCGCTGTCTTGCCTTCCTATTGGAATAAAGACTTTCAGCAGGCCGTTAAAAAATTAACCAAGCAGGATGCCGCCGGCCAGATTACGCAATCCGGCGTGGCGTTGGGCGGATCGTCTAACATTGAACGTTCAACTGATATTCTAGCGGCCCTTATGATGCAAAATGGCGCAGTTATGATGAGCGGCAATTCGGTGACCTTCAACCAGACACCGGAAGCCTTCCGTGAACGCGGCTATAATCCTGGTCTTGAAGCCTTGCGCTTCTATAGCGACTTTGCCAATCCCGGTAAAGAGGTGTATGCCTGGAACTCGACGCTTCCTAATTCTCTGCAAAGTTTCATTGACGGAAAATTGGCAATTTTCTTTGGTTATTCCTACGAAATGCCTATCATTAAGGCGCGGGCTCCAAAGCTTAATTTTACCGTAGCGCCTTTTCCGCAAATCGAAGGTACTGCGGCCGGGGCTAACTCGGCAAATTACTGGGTTGAAGCTGTCTCCGCTAAAAGCAAGTATCAGAATGAAGCCTGGGATTTTGTGCAGTTTATGACAACTAAGCCAGAACAAGCCAAGAAATATTTAGATATTACCAAGCATCCAGCCGCCCTTCGTTCGCTACTTAAAGACCAATTGGCGGATGAAGAGTTAACGGTCTTTGCTGGTTCCGCCCTGACGGCTCGCAGCTGGTACCGCGGTCGGGATGTTATTGCGGCTGAGAAAGCAATGTATGACATGATGGATGCCGCTGTCGCCAACCCGGAAAAAATTAGCGAGTCCGCCGCTTTGGCCGCCGGTCGCATTCAACAGACAGTTGGACAATAAATTTATGAAAAATATACTACTCTCGCTTTTCTTGGCTATCATCTTTGTATTGCCAGTTGCTCGTCCGGCGCAAGCGCTTGGACCATTGATCGATTCATCGGTTTTAAGCGATACGGATTGCGTTGGTCCGGCTTGCCAGTATTCGCTCAATACGTTCATGAAGTTGGGTATTAACGTGGCTAATATCATACTGGGCATCGTCGGCGCCGTCGCTCTCGTTGTCTTTGTGTACGGCGGCATACGCATGATGGCATCGGGCGGTAATGCCGAGGCAGTCAGTACTGGAAAGAAAAGTATCGTTGGCGCCGTTATCGGCCTACTCCTCGTCTTTGGCAGTTACAGCCTCATTAGTTTTACAGTAAATACAGTCTTAAAGGCGGATGGGAACTACCAATTTAACGGAAATATTAATGCGGAGGTTCCAGCTGTCGTATCCCCGAACCCGACCTGCGCCAAAGCCGGCGGTGTCTGCAAGGATAAGTGCGGGGCCGGTGATATCGGTTACGGTTCTCAGGATTGCGGTTCGCAGTTTTGCTGCTCAGCTAAGCCGAATGCGAATGAATGCGCCCGAAATAGCGTTGAGGGATGCCTAGGATTCTGCCCGACAGCTTGCCAGATTCCATCAAAGACATGTAGTGGGGATTTGGGAGGTATGTGCTGCCAGTTGAATCAGGCTTGCTGGGGGAACCAGACGCCGCCTAGGAATTAAACAATGTCCGCCTTTGAACGCAAGCCAATCTTCCTCGACGAGGAAACCGTAGCTGAGCAGCTGCGGCGCACCCGCCAGGGCCGGGGCATTAAGCTTGAGGAGGCGGCGCGACGTCTTAAGATTCAATCGCGTTACCTCGAAGCGCTGGAAAAGAACCGCTATGCCCTCCTTCCCAAAGGGGTTTATGGCCGTAATTTCCTGCGCGAGTATGCTCTGTTTCTCGGCCTTGATCCCGCCCCGCTCCTCGAGCGTTTTTCCCGGGAAAGCGGCGGAATTCCGGCGCCTGATAAGGAATTATTTGACCGCCAGGTCGTTTCCCGCCGGCATTTATTGGCGTTGCCGCAGCTGATGAGAAATGCTATAATTGGAGTCCTGATCATTGCTTGTTTCGTGTATTTAGGCTTCCTTCTCAAGAAGATTTTCGAACCCCCTTTCTTGCGTATCGATTATCCGCCGGAGAACCTCAAAACCGCTGAAGAACGTCTTGAAATCAGCGGCCAGAGCGAACCGGAGACGGATATTACCATGAACGGCCAATCCGTTCTGGCCGATAAGCAGGGCGTCTTTAGACGGGAAATCTATCTTTCAGAAGGGCTAAACACGCTGACGATTACGGCTAAGAAGAAATATGGCCGTACCGCGAGCGTTTCGCGACAAGTATTGGTTAGCCCCTAACCCTCCTTTATTAATCAATTTTATCCATATGGCAGAAGACAAGAAGGGCAAGAGCGAAGCAACCTCTCCAAAAGAATCCCCTAAGGGCGCGAAGGTAAACGATGCGCCGGAAGAGACTGAGAAGCAGCATGCCGCCTTCGCGGCCATGGAACAGATCCGCTCGCAGTTCGGCGAAGGATCAATTATGAAATTTGGTGACGTTAAGAATTCTGACGTCGAAGCCGTTCCGACCGGTTGTACCTCTCTTGACCTCGCGCTTGGCGTCGGCGGCGTTCCGCGCGGCCGCATTATCGAAATCTTCGGTCCGGAAGCTTCCGGTAAGACGACTCTTGCGCAGCACATCATCGCTGAAGTTCAGCGCCAGGGTGGTATTGCCGCCTTCATTGACGCGGAACACGCGCTTGATCCGGAATATGCGAAAAAGATCGGCGTCAACGTTAAAGAGCTGCTGATCAGCCAGCCGGACACCGGCGAACAGGCCTTAGAAATTTTGGAAACATTAGTTCGTTCTAACGCCATTGACGTCGTCGTTGTCGACTCGGTTGCCGCGCTTGTTCCGAAAAAAGAAATCGAAGGCGAGATGGGCGATTCGCACATGGGCTTGCAGGCCCGTCTGATGAGCCAGGCGCTGCGAAAGCTGACCGGCGTCGTCTCGAAGACCAAGACGGTCGTTATCTTTATTAACCAGATCCGCATGAAGATTGGCGTCTTCTTCGGCAATCCGGAAACGACGACTGGCGGTACGGCCTTGAAATTCTATGCCTCCCTGCGCGTCGAAGTGCGCCGCAGCGCCCAGATTAAGCAGGGCGAGCGCATTATTGGTAATCGCGTGAAGTGCAAGATCGTTAAGAACAAGGTCGCCGCTCCATTCCGCACTTGCGAATTCGATATCATGTATAACGAGGGCATTTCCTTGTCCGGCGATTTGATCGATGCCGGCGTGGAATATGGCATCGTGACTAAGTCTGGCAATTCATATTCCTTCGGCGAAGTTAAGCTCGGCGTCGGCCGCGAGAATGCTAAGACGACGCTGAAAGCCGACCGCAAGATGATGATGGAAATCCGCAAGAAAATCATGACGGCGGCTAAGGCCAAGGATATTGAGGATAATAAATAGTTGGCAGATTCTCAAGTAACAAAAAAACGGCTCCAGATATCTGGGGCCGTTTAGCTCTAAATTTCGAAAATCCTAATTGCTGACAATTGTATCGTGTTCTATAAAGTGAATATCAACGTACTCGTCATTTATAATTCTTTTCATCATAAAGCTGATTAGAAGCAAGAGCTTTTGACAGTTCGTCGTACTGACATGGCATTGATTCTTATACCATTCAGCCGAATAGCCCTTTGCTTGCAAACCCTTTATAAAGTCTCTTCTGATCTTTTCCGGCGCTTGTCCATAGCATCCATTTAAGCATTGCGCAAAATCATGAACACGGTTGAATACTTCTGACGTATCCAAGAAGTTCCACGTATGCATGGCACTGCCGAGCTTGCGTAGATGAGCCTTTCTTTTCGGCATTTCTGAAAAAGCTAAACGGGTTTCTTGATAACTTTCACGTTTAGTAGTTTCATCATCCTGATTCCAGGCTTCGCGCTTCATATCGAATAAGAAATGACACCCATTTTTTGTTGAGTTCTTATCTAGAATCAAGACGGAGGAGTTGAACTTGAAGTAAATTTCTTGCCCTTCATCCTGGGTACAGGCTTTTTCGATAGCTAGAGTGCATGCTTCATGGAAGTTCTCGAAATTATCGAAAGAGAGCTCTGTTATGTTATCGAGCTTTACAGCTTTTTTATCTAACATGATTATTTTATTTTATTTTGATTCAGTTAATTTTTCTTTAATATATTGAAGGACTTCCGCTTCGTGGCCGGGAGTTACTTCAATGCGAAAACTTGAGTCGTTGACGCAGCCATTTTTTTCATGGCTGGTTTGGATAATCTCTTGCCCAAAGTGTCTCCTGATTTCAACGGAAGTAAAGACTTTCCAGGGGAGGTCGGTAATCGTATAGATGGTTGGCCCCACGGCAATTTTTGTTCCGTATTCATTGGGAATATTCGGTATTGGCGCTAAAGCGGCCATAGAACTCTCCTTTTTTTGGTAATTTAAATTTGAAAGAATATTAAATAATAGCATTTTTATGTTTTTTTGTCAATGAATACAAAAAACAGCCCCTTTCGGAGCTGTTTTTGCGGTAGAAATGGTTATTTACGCTCGTTCGACGTATTCTTCAGTACCGGTATTGATGCGGATTATATCGCCGGTCTCGATGAACATCGGGACGGAGATGGTTGCGCCGGTCTCGAGTTCAGCCGTCTTCATGACATTGCCGGCTGAGTTGCCGCGCACGCCGGGCGGTGCGCTCGTGACTTCGAGCTCTACTTTGATCGGCAATTCGATCGACATCGGCTGGCCTTCGTAGTACATAACCAGCACTTCGAGGCCGTCTTTCATAAAGCGTTCCTTGCCGGCCAACTGATCAAGCTGGAGGCTGAACTGGTCATAGTTTTCGATGTCCATGAAATAGGCAGCCGACTCGTCCTTATAGAGATAATTGGCTTTGCGCTTAACGACGTCGGCTTCTTCAGCCTTGTCATTGCCCTGGTAGGTGCGCTCGACCATATTTCCCGTAAGAAGGTTCTTGAGCTTAGTCTTGAGCGTTGCACCGCCGCGGGCGACTTTGTGGTGTTCGGACTTCACTACCATATACGGCTGTCCGTCGATGGTGATGAGGCTGCCGACTTTGATTTCCGTGAGGCTTAGCATAGGGGCGTACTTACCCGGCGCTTAGCGGCGCTGGTTTGGGAAATGGAGCAGGGCCATAATGCGGGCGCGCTTCACGGCTTCGGCCAACTTGCGCTGGTACTTGGCGGAGACGCCGGTGCGGCGGCTCGGCAAAATCTGGCCATAGGAGTTGATAAACTTTTTCAGGAGCTCGATGTCCTTATAGTCGATTTCTTTGATGTTGTTGCTCTTGAAGTAGCACTGCTTGACTTGCTTGATAGATGCTTCTGACATAGAGGGTGTTCTTAGTTAATGGAAGGCTTAGAACGGAATGTTCTCGACCTTGATTTCGTCATCAGACGAGGCCTGCGGAGCAAAGCCGTTGTCGTTGTCGTAGCTGATGACCGGTTCGCTTGGACGGTCCTGGGAGTTGTCCTGGTTGCCGAAAGGCTGGCCGTAGTCCTGACCCTGCGCCTGGCTATTGCCGCTCGGGCGGGAGCCGCCCTGGCCGCCGCCGGACTGGCGGTCGAGCATGATCATGTTTTCGGCGACGATTTCCGTCGTATAGCGCTTCTGGCCGGAGGCCTTGTCGATCCAATCGCGGGTCTGTAGGCGTCCTTCGACGTAGACCTTTGAGCCCTTGCGCAGGTACTGGCCGCAGATTTCGGCCAGCTTGCGCCAGGCGACAATGTTGTGGAATTCGACGCGCTCCTGGCGCTGGCCCTGCGGGTCGTTCCAGAAGAAATTGGTCGCGACGGAAAACGAGGCGACGGTTGAGCCATTGGCGGTCTGGCGTACGTCCGGGTCACGGGTGATGTTGCCGATGATCATCGCTTTATTCAGGTTCATATTGTTGTGGCCGCCGGAAAAGGAAGCGGCTTAATAAATGAGTAACGTAAAAAGTGTTGCGGAGGGTTCCGCTGCCGACTTAGAGCAAGTTGCTCGCGTCGATGATCTTATCGAGCTTCTGGTCGAGGTCCTTAAGTTCGGCGCGGTTATCGTCGGCGCTTTCTTCCGCGGCCGGAGCCTCGGCTTTCTTGCGGGCGGCGATCTTAACGGCGACTTCAGCTTCCTTCTTCAGTTCAGCCGCGGTCTTCAAGTGCTTCTTGACGATCTGATGGCGCAGGATGTCGTTCGACAGGCGCAGGCGGTTCGAGACTTCGATCAGCTTCGGGCCGTCGATGTTGAACTCGATGAGGTGATAGTAACCATGGCGAAAGCCGTCAACCTGATAGGCGAGCTTGCGCTTGCCCCAGTATTCCTGCGACGTGATCGTGCCGCCGTAGTCGTTGATGAGTTTGCCGACGCGTTCCTTAATCGGTTCGACTTCGGTTTCGCTGAACTTGTTCGAGAACAGGCAGAGGAGCTCGTAATGGGGCACCTCTGAAGATTTGCTTTTGGACATAAGGGATATTAATAAAAAAACTCCCGGTATTCGCCGCCCGCTTTCGACAAAGCGTACGGACACCTGGAGGGTGAAGTGAATACCTGTACCATAATCAATTAAGTTATGGTATCCGTTTGGGCCGAGAAGGCCGAGGCGGATATGGGAAAGGCAATTAGATTGTCTGCGGCTATTATATGCTTTCCGGGACGGTTTGTCAAGATTGACAGGGGCGAGGCGAACGCTTATCGTATGAACAAGTAGTATATTTAAAAACAATAAAAAGGAGTATATATGGCTATCGATGAGCCAAACTACCATCAGGAACGGCGTGACGCCGCTTACCTAAAGATTAAAGATAATTTCTTTGCCAGTAACAGTCTCTTACTGGCTCTTATCATGAACCAGCCAAAAGTGTTCGAGGCAGCCACTTTTTCGGAGGTATACCAGTTGTTCCACTTAATGGTAGAAATTTATCCGAGATATTTTGACGGTGTGCGTTCCTATCTTATTCCAAAGATTTCCAATGAAGACGAATGCATGTCGGTCTGTACGCTGTGTAGGTTTTCTTACAAGGAGGTCACGCTAGCAATAGAAAAGCATGCTGAGTTTATGAACGCGCGGAAGGCAAAATTCTGGGAGTACACAAATTTTTTTAGGTCAGTGCTGTCAAATTTAACAAATCGCGACATCTGCAAACAATTCCCGGTTATTGCCGAAGCTTGGTTTTCTTCAGTTTCCAGCGATGAGAATCTTGAGGAAACATTGCGGTGTTGCTATACAGTGAAACAAGAAGAAATTGCCCTCCGGGCCTGGTATCAAAATCTTTTTGTTAAACCTTATGAAGAACTAGAGAAAGATGAGGCTAAAAGTTTACGCGAAAAAGCAGTTAGTGAAGCGAAAGAAAGTCTTATAGCTGATATCAACTCTGGTGACAGTCCGAGGTATGTTAAATTACTTAAATTTTTGATACTGGAAGACGAAATTAGGCAGTTCAGCTATCTTCTGAGCGAAGATCCTTATGCCGTCAAACGACAGTCTTGTGATACTGTGCCATTTCAGGATTATCAAATAGGTGGAGCAGTTGATACTGAAAAAGATTAAGAACAATTCCCCGTTAACCGAAACGGGGAATTTTTATTGTACAAGCTTTGTTTTTATGGAGTATGCACCTCGCACAGCTAAGCCGACTAGTTGACCTAATAAAAAACAGAAGCCAAGAATGAGGCCATAGGTAGCGAGTTCAGTAAAATCAAATGGTTTTGCTGAGACGGAGGCTAGCCATATTTCATGCCAGAGCATGATAATGAAGCCGTAGATGAGCCCTGAAGCTATGGCGGAAACAAAGAGACGTCCGAGACGTTCTTCTGGTCCGCTCCAGGCTGCGGTCACACCAGCTAGGACGGAGAAGCCTAGCATCAGCCAACCACCGAAAAAGAAGACTTCAAAGACCGAGGTTAGGAGTACGGCGATGGCGGTTAGGCAAAGGGTCCAGAGATATTTTTTCATAGATGTTTGCTTAATACTAATTATGATTAGTATACCAAGAGCATTTAACGAGAGCAAAAAAAGCCGTGAAATTTTTCACGGCTTATAAAATGCCTCAATATGTCATGATATTGAGTTGTCGTTGTGGTGTTGAAATGGTGATTGAGCCATAATTATCACCAGCGACAGGGTCTGTCGCAAATACCGAACCACAGGTTTCGTATCTAAGCGAGTACGTCCCACTAACAACTACCCTGAACTGGCCAATTCCTCCAGTATCGTAGGTATAATACCCGCAAGAGCTTGCCGTGGTTTGGCCATGGTATACGTATGTCCCCCAGATATTGGTCTTATAGACCACAACAACTGCGCTCGAGACTATGGCTGAAGGGTATTTGATTGTTCCATACAGGCCATAACTACTAGAGTTTTCTGCCGCAAGGTCAGCACTTACAAAAAGATACGATGAGAAAATGGTAATTAAAAGAACGAGAAAGATCTTTTTCATTTATTCTCCTTTTGGTTTATTTTAAAGAACTGATAATAGTATATAGGATGCATAGTCAAGAATAAGTAAAGAAAAGGTAAAGGATTGGTAAAGAAAATTATAAAAATGGCTGGAGAGATAAACTTGTTCCAAACCTGACTTTATATACCATTTAAAGATAGTGTGCCTCTCAGAAGATGCAATTGTGAGCAAATTGAATCTATGCTAGGGTGATTCCATGACCCATTTTTTCATACTAGGCAACCATCCGGCGT
>CAZFYY010000018.1:0-20775 GCA_964523425.1 uncultured Gammaproteobacteria bacterium | reverse complement strand
GTAGTACGCCGTCCCGCAGCCGACAATTATTATTCTTTTCATGTCACGCAAACGGTCCGCGACGGATTCCAGGCCGCCGAGCTTGGCTAATCCTTCTTCGATTATCAAACGGCCGCGCAGGGTATTGCGCACCACTTCCGGCCCTTCCATAATCTCTTTGAGCATAAAATGCTCATAGCCGCCTTTCTGGGCCTGTTCGATATCCCAATCGATGGTTTCCGCCGCCCGGCTAACCGCCGCGCTATCAAGCCGGTAAATCGTATAGCGATCCGGCGTTAATGTCGCCAATTCCCCGTCCTGCAAATATATAACCTCCTTGGTATGGCGCATGATAGGCGAAGGATCGGAGGCAATAAAATTTTCGCCATTTCCCAAACCAATAACTACCGGCGCACCCATGCGAGCGGCGATAATCATGTCAGGCTGATCAATACAAGAAATAGCTAGTCCATATGTACCGCGTATCTCATTCAGCGCTGCCAAGACCGCTTTTTCAAAATTAGCAAGCTCCCGGTACTTCTGAGCGATAAGATGGGCGATAACTTCGCTGTCGGTTTCCGAAAGAAAAACACAGCCGGCCGATCGCAACTGCTCGCGCAGAGCTTGGTGATTTTCAATAATCCCATTATGAACTACCCATATCCGTCCTTCACCGTCGCCATGCGGATGCGCGTTGATTTCCGTCGGTTCGCCATGGGTCGCCCAGCGTAAATGGGCGATGCCGCTCCTTCCCGGCCGCTCGCCGCTCAGTCGCGCCCGCAAATTATCCAGCGCGCCGGCCGCCTTAATGACGCCGCTGCCAGCGATAAACAACCCGGCAGAATCATAGCCGCGATATTCCAAAGCACCCAAGCCATCAATCAGAATAGGCAAGGCCTGCTTGCTGCCCGTATAGCCAAAAATTCCACACATATTTTAGCGAATTGCTTTAGCGACGGCCGGCACGACCCGTTTATCGAACATATCGGGAATAATCTTTTCAGCCGTCGGGCGGGCAATTAAGCCGGCCATATTACGGGCTGCGCGAATAAGCATCGCGTCCGTAATTTCCCGTACGCCGTTATCAAGCGCGCCGCGAAAAATTCCCGGGAAACCGAGCGAATTATTGAGCTGATTAGGAAAATCTGAACGCCCGGTCGCAATAACAGCCGCGCCGGCACGCTTCGCTAACTGGGGCATAATCTCCGGAATTGGATTGGCTAACGCAAAAATTACTGCTGCCGGAGCCATACTCCGAACCTGTGACGGCTCTAACAATCCGGCCTTAGAAACTCCAATGAAAACATCGGCGCCGAGAAGAGCCTCGGAAAGTCCGCCATATACATGGGCCGGATTAGTCAGCTTGAGCAGGCGCTTCTTATGCTCATCTAGATCCTGTCGTTCCCGACTGACAATGCCGCGGCTATCAACCAAAATAATATTAACTGCTCCGGCCTTCAGTAATAATTCCGCAATCGCCTGACCGGCCGCGCCAACACCGGAAATAACGATGCGGGCCGCGAGAAGATTTTTACGGACAACTTTAAGGGCATTGATGAGTCCCGCCAACACCACCATAGCAGTTCCATGCTGATCATCATGAAATACCGGAATGGAGAGCTGTTGACGTAGCCGCCATTCTATCTCAAAGCAGCGCGGCGCGGCAATATCTTCAAGATTGATACCGCCCAGTCCCGGCGAAATAGCGATAATTGTTTCAATAATCTTCTCGGTGTCCTGAGTGGCCAAAACGATAGGAAAAGCATCAATACCAGCCATCGCGCGAAAAATCATCGCCTTTCCTTCCATAACCGGCAGGGCGCCTTCCGGACCAATATTGCCCAGTCCTAAAACAGCTGAGCCATCCGAAATCACAGCCACCGTATTTCCCTTCATCGTATACGCCGCAGTCTGAGCCGGATGAGCTGCCAGATATGTCGAGACAGCTGCCACGCCGGGCGTATAATAGGTATTCAGATCCTGACGAGTGCGCAAGGCGGCCTTAGGAATAATCGAAATCTTCCCTTTGAGTTTTTTGTGGGCCGCCAGCGCCAGGCGTCCAATAGGCGAAACAGCCATCGCCGTATTAGTAATTGACGAAGTGACGAATGTTGGCCTTGGCAGTCAGTTCTTCCAGAAGCTTAGGGGCTTCGCTGCTAAGCTTAAGGCCGGCCAATTGTTCTTTAATTTGCGCTTTCTGCTCAGCTTCCTTACCCTTTTCTAGAGTGAGCTTATTTTCCTTAATTGAATTTTCTACATCCGCATCGCTCACGCTAATACGGTCACCGAGCAGCTTCTCGACTTTCTTCCGGGAAAGAATTTGTTCTTCGAGGTCAGCCCGGCTCATCCCCTCGCCCTCAAGAGCGGCCTCAAGCGACATCCCCTGCCCCTTCAGTCCTGTTTCTATCTTAGCGACTTCTGCCTGAACCTCATCATTGCTAACAGTGATGCCCTGAGCGGCGGCGGCATCATCAATCAGACGGTTATTAATGATAGCCGTCAACGCTGCTTTACCGGAACGCTTTTCTAAACTCTTGATAACTTCGGCGCGGCCAATTGGCTTATTATTAACAACCGCCGCTACCAACAAGCCCTTACCAAAGTATAAGGCAGCTAAGGCCAGGATTATTGTAACGATAAGCAAAATGCGCTTAGGTTCAAAACTAAGAACAACCGAACGGCGTGTAGGCACCTCGGTTTTTTCAATAATTTCCACAATCTCAATGCCTTCTGGCGTTTCCTCTGCTTTAGTCTGGGTAATGATAACTTCTTCCATATTATATGATTAATGAGTAAGACGACCGGCGATCAGCGCTAATTTGCGCTTGCGCGGCCATTGTTTAATTTCATATTCTCTCTTAAGGGCGCTGGAACGGTCAGGGGAAGGTTCGGAATAAACTACTTTTTGCACTCGATGCGACCGGGTGTAATGACTGGCCGTACCGGCCTTGTGTTCCGCCAGACGTCGCGCTAGATCAGTTGTAATACCTGTATACAAGGTCTTATCGCCGCAACGGATGATATAGACCGTATACATAACTCCTAGGCCTGGGCGTCGGCCCGGGGCTGAGCATCAACTCCTGCCCACAAATTAGACGTATTAAGCTCGGTTGATCCGGATGCTTTGAGATATAAGAAGAGCTGCATCTTGTACGCTGCCGACCACTTCAAGAGTCCATTCAAGAAATGCATGGCGCGGCTTTGCGTAACCCACATCTTAACTTCCTCGGCTAACTGTTCTTCGCTGAGCGGTTCGACAAGATTGCGAATATGCTTCATCTGAGCCTCCATGGCCGCATCAAAATCAGCATATGTCAAAAGGGCCGCCGCCTCGCTGCGCGACTGATAGATCGACATATCGCCACTCATTAAAACCTCGGCCGTCGTAGAAAAAAGAAAGCTCATATACTGAAGCAATTCCAAGAGGCTGCGCTGTCCCGGCGTCGGTCGATATGAAAGCTGCCCGTCGGTAATTTTTGAGGCAAGATGCCGAATCGTCATGAATTCATGCTCGAGAGAGCCGAGAAACTGATCTTTGGTGATCATAGGTAAGTATATAATTAATAATAGATACCAGATACTGTAGCATCGGTCACCGAGGGAGGCAAACTTTTAAGCCGCCTGCGCTTGTCCGGGAATACTCGTTAATACTTCCGTTGAAGCCTCCTCGCTCGTTTTCAATGTCATGCAGAGAGTCGCGGCCATGCGCCCAACCGCTGGCTCATCTTTTGATATCAAGCTCATAATTTCGCTGCGTTCCAAAAGATGCAATTTGTCGGCCGGCGGCTGATTCATTATATATTGCAGTAGCGAACGTCCAAAAATACTCGG
The DNA here is from genome assembly GCA_964523425.1 of uncultured Gammaproteobacteria bacterium. Classification (GTDB taxonomy): domain Bacteria; phylum Patescibacteriota; class Patescibacteriia; order Patescibacteriales; family Patescibacteriaceae; genus Patescibacterium. Next base: position 16,965 of record CAZFYY010000018.1, on the reverse strand, counting down.
GAGACCCAAGGCCCCCCAGGCCTGCTGAATTACCGCCAAGTTCTGGAAATTATTTTTTTCTATGGCCTTGTTGATTTCGGCCTGCAGCACCTTAGCGCCCAGACGGCTGCCTAAGCGAGCCGCCACGCTGACGGAATCAAGATACGTGCTGATGTTTTCCAGACTCGAACGGATTTCCCCGAAATTTTCCATCTGAACCGAGGCAAAGCCCACATCTTCATTAGCGAGCGATTCGGTTAATTGAGCGATAACTTCCGAAGACAAGCTAAAGGCGTTCTTGGCCAAGAAGGATTCGAGACGAGTAAGATTCTCCATTTTAAAGAGCTCAGCGGGGTTTTTAGCCAAGGCCAGGGCTGAATCAGCGTCAAAATCAGCTATTTCTGCCTTTTCTATAGGTTGATTAAGAATATCGCGCATAGAATTAGTATTAATAGTATCGTGCGGTAAGTATAGCAAAGGAGCCAAAGCCCTACTAGCCAAGCCCGCGGCCAGCTCGTTTCAGTTCAGCCCGGCAATCAGCATAATCTGGTATAGTTCGGGCGACTAAGCGCCAAAAAGCGGGCGAATGGTCAAAACGGCCTCTGTGGCATAATTCATGAACAATTACGTAATCAGCCAGCCGCCGTGGCATACGCACCAAGCGATAATTAAAACTCAAATCACCACGCCGTGAACAACTGCCCCAGCGCGTTTTCTGATCGCGAATAGTTATTTTACCATAGCGGAAACCGTAGGTCTGGTTGTAGTGGATCAAGCGCTCCGTCACCAGCTCCAAGGCAGCTGCTTTATGACGCAAAAAATCAGCGCGCTTCCCGCCGCGCAAGGCGCTCGGGGCAGTCTTTTTCATGAGCGCAACCTTCTCGCTGATCCAGGCGGCTTTTTCGAACAAGGCCGCCTCAATCCGCCGCCGGCTCGCCAGATAAGGCGCACTGACCACTAAGCGTCCGCCCGGATAGACCGCCAGACGAAGACGACGGCTACGAAGGCTGCGGCGTAGTTCAAAAACAACCGTCTGACCACCGGGAAGAAGAAACGTCTCTAAAGGAAGTGACATACTGTATACCAAAGACTCATGTATGGATTGACTATAGCAAGCTCTGAGCCATAAAAAAACCAGCCGGCAGAACGCCGGCTGGCAGGGGAATCTTAGTCAATAAGATACTTATAGGCCTGCATGCCCAGGACAGCACCAAAAATTGGACCGAAGACATACATAAGATTAAACGAGCCGATACCGAGAGCCACCGCCGGGTTCAAAAGGCCCGTCGAACCCATCAGAGCAGCCAATGCGATACCGAACAGCAGCGAGCCACCAACCACGACGCCAGAAAGATGATGTGAGCCCTTGCCGTAAATTACGGCAGCAACGCCAAAGGCGAAGAAGAAGGCACCAATCAGTTCGGCGACGCCAATCATCCAATCGCTCGAAACAGTTATGGTCGGCAGGCCGATGGTAGCTGAGATAAGCGCCAAGGCAAGCGCCGCACCGAAGCACTGGGCAATGAGATAGCCAATAGCGTCCTCAAGCTTAATTTTGCCGATTGACCAAGCGCCAATCGTAATAGCCGGATTAAGATTCGCCCCTGACAAATGTCCGACCGAATAGACAAAAAGTAAAAGCGTCAATCCAGCCAAAACCGGCGTGGAGACCGGAAAGGTTCCCGCCAATGAGAGCCCGACGATGAGCGTCAGGGCAAAGGTACCGATCGCTTCAGCGATATATTTTTGCATATGCAAAAAGCTTAATAATAAGTACCTTAATTATCGTACTTTTTGCAAAATGCAGCAAGAGCATAAGTACTGACTGCCAAAGGTCTCGTTAGAATAAAAAAATAAATCCCCCATACGTGTAGAAGGATTTATTCTATCCGTAAGGGGGATAATAGGAGGGAGAAAGAGGAGGCTTAACGCATAGTGGCTTCATAATCGCACAGTCGAGGCTTGCGTCCGGCCGTTTCGCACGGATGCGGCTCGATTGCCTCAAACTTTTCTAGAGGAGTCTCGTCGTGCAAAATTGTTTTAATGATAGGAATGAGATCTTTATGCAGGTACTCTTTACCATGTACGATACAGAAAAGATCATTTCTTCTTCCGCGCAGGTCATATCGACGCAGCAAATCATTAAAATCGGTTGAACTTAACTGCTTAAAAGTAATCGGCTTAGGAACATACGCCCTGAATTCTATCGCCGTAGACCAGATTGTATCATCCGGCATAGCGAGTTCCTCAGCTGCCTTTTTGCAAAATAGTTCGATGAAGTGCGGTCCCAGATACAGGTTAAAACCCTTTTGGGAATACCACGAAGGATCCACCTGCGGAATGAGCTCGTCGATAAGCCGCTTGCCCACGCCGTTTTTTATACCGGCTTTGCTGAACATCGCTGGACGAGTGAGCCAGCCCTGCGGAATAGTCGAGTGTCTATTAGCCACCTTTTCTCCTTTTTAAGTTTATTTGATTGCTCCAGCTTCAGCCCTTCTGAAACCAAAGCAATCAAATAAACCAAGCTATCAAGGAACGATAAAGGACTATATCACTTTTTGTGATATGTGTCAACTAACAGAAAATTCCTGGGCGACGAAGGCCAGCGATTAGGCCCGCGCTGTCAGCTCGCTGACAATCTGAGCCAGACTCTCGATCTTTTTCACAGCAGCGGCTGGGACCATATCTTCCATGATGATTTCCGCCCGTTCCAGACCCTCTTCCAGCTTCATTTTTCCGCCCGGGGCTAAGGCGACAAAGCTGACCCGGCCATCGCGCTCATCAGTCTGACGGCTGACCAAGCCGATTTTTTCCATGGGCAGAAGCAGCCGAGTTATGCCGGAAGCGGTAAAGCCAATCCGTTCGGCCAACTCGCCGCGGCGCATTTTAAGCTCCGGCGCATTGCTTAAATGATATAGGATAATGAACTCATTAAAACTAATACCGTTAAGACTGGCATCAAGCCGACGCGACATGGTCGCCTGGAGCTTGGCCAGAGCGACAAAAAAGGAAAGTGAAGATGATAGCTTCATATATTCTATTTACTTGAATAATAATTCACATATCAAGTATATATCAAGTTAATGATCACGTCAAGAGATATGTGTTGGAATTTTTCTAAGCCGTCAGGCGAAGACTGGGGACGAGCCGGCCGTCCAATCCAAGCAGTGAAGATATCGTTTCATGGTCAATGGCCATGATGTCGCTTCTCCTCTCCCCTTCCCGATAGAGGATGCGATAAAACTCAGGCATCATCAGATTAACAGCCTCCCGTAGGGTTATTCGCTGAGCATTATCGCAGAATTCTCTAAATGATGTCGTATCATTACATAATATAAAATCGAGCCCGGTCGCCGGCACTAATTTTTTATCTGAAACGACAGTTCCAAGAATTAACTCGCCGCAAAAGCCTTGGCTAAAAGCCTTATCTTGCTCCTGGGAAGCGAGGCCGAATAATTCTTTATAGGCCCTCATAATCTTGCCCAGATAATCAACCTGACTGAACCCGCCGAGACATTTTACTCCGTAGTAGCCAGCCAGCGTAACCAGACAGAGCATCATACTCGGAATCAACTCCCGGCTTTCAATGAGTGCCTTGATTTTTTCCGGGATTAAGGGGATGCGATGCGCGCCGTCGAACGACACCAAATCATCGCCTTCTCGCTGCAGTGGAATGCGAACTCGTGAATGAGACGGAAAATACCAAAAAAGATAGGTTCCCTTGTGCTCGGCGGTTGAAAAAGCGCCGGGAATACCAGCAAAGAGCTTCACGATACGCCGGGATATATCGGCGTCAAATATAAAAGCGTGCAATTCCGTAGGGCTCGTCAAATGATACTTTTTTAAGAGGTTCAAGACGATATCTTCTTGTTGGAGATATATCAGGTGCGGCAGCGCCGTCTCGCTGGCCGAAAAGAATCTCTGCCAGAGCAACGAGTTGGTCAGAGCTAACTGTTCGGAAAAATATGTTCGTTCTAAAATCTGGGGCTGATCGTACACGTCCGTCAGAACAGATTCGAGCTTCGTGGCGATAGCTCCAGAGTATTTCTGCTGCCTGCAGCCCGTTGTAATCTTTTGCCGAAATTTTCCGACATCTTCTCTATTAATCGCCCGAAAACGGAATACCGGCGAAAGATGGTCTGAGGCCGAAAAAAAATTAAACCGTACCTCTTCAGCCCCCAGGCTGTTCGGCAGATGACAAAATAGACTGCGTGGCCAGGAGGAATTATTCAAAGAAATATTGCCACAGGCCAAAACTATCGTATTCTCATGATTCGTATCACGGCCGCCCACATACGGAAGGGCTGACATAATATCTCCGTTGATAAAAAAGGGGTGATTGAGAATACCTAAATGATCAGTCGTCGAAACGTAGTAATAATGTCGCAACTGGCGGGCGACGCTTGCTCCGGTCGCTTCCCCAAAATATCCTTTTGCCGCCTGTGCGACTTCGCCTATGAATTCCTCCTTCCGGGAATCAGGCGTACTTTGTTCATTAATCCGCAGCGTTTCCGCATACCGCGCCACAGATTCATGACCGTGCCTACGCAAGACCTCACCCAGGCCGGGGCGACGTAAAAAAACCGCTTCTTGTAACGCCTGATAGTTACGTTCGATTGTCATTGATACAGTATATCAAACAAAACCACTGGTGATGTAATAAATCCCTAAAATTGTTGTATTATATAAGCAACCACTCTACCGTATGGAAGAATTACCTGACGAAACGATCGCCAGACAGGTGCAAAATGGGGATATAAAAGCATTTAAGACCTTAGTGGAACGGTATGAGCCGAAAATGCTCCGCTACGCCAAAAGGTTTGTTTTCGGCTATGAAGATGCTCAGGACGCCGTTCAAGATATTTTTATAAAGGCCTACCGCAATATCAAGAGCTTCGATACAGACCGCCGCTTCTCTCCCTGGATATACCGCATCGCGCACAATGAACTCATTAATCTGATAAAGAAAAAAGGCCGCGAACCGGTTTCCTTCTTCGACCCCGACACCCTCTTCCCTCACCCCGCTACTGAAAGCACCCCGCAAAATGACCTAGAAGAAAAACAATTACGTCAGGCCCTCGATCATTTGCTTGGCAAACTCGATCCGAAATACCGCGAACCGCTCATCCTCTATCATTTCGAAAACATGGACTACCAGCAGATTGCCGATATCATGCATATCCCCTCCTCAACCGTCGGCATCCGTCTGAAACGAGGCCGCGACCAGCTCCGCCGCCTCAATGAATCAACCCCCTCTTTATGACCACTGAACAACCGCGCAAAACCTCACTCAGCGACAGCGTCCTCGAAGCCATCGAGTCCGGCGAAGTGAGCATGCGCCCGAAATGGCAATTTGTCTTGACCGTTAGCCTCTGGACGCTCGGCACGGCGCTCGCCGGACTGACCCTCGTCTATCTCTCCAGCTTCATCGTCTTCGCTCTGCGCCAGAACGGCAGCTGGTTCGTTACTGGTTTCGGCAGCGAAGGGTGGCGCGAATTCCTTGTTTCCATGCCTTGGCTGCTCTTGGTAATTACGCTTATTTTCCTTGCCCTCCTGGCGTATCTCGTTAAGCGCTATGCCTTTACCTATGCCCGACCGCTCCTTTACTCGGCTGTCGGCATCATTCTCGTTGCCGGTCTCGGCGGGTTTCTCATTGCTCTCACTCCCCTTCACTCCGGATTAATGGGCGAAGCCATCGAATACCGCCTCCCGCTCGCCGGCGGCGTCTATCGTCAATACGGGGGCCGTAATCCAGGAAAGATCGTTACCGGTATTATCGTCGAGAAAAACAACACTGGCTATACGATATACGACCAAGACAAAGAGCTACTTATGGTGCTCATTACTCCCTATACTAAAATGCCGCCGAAGATTCCCGAACTGCGCGATTTCATTGTCGTTCTCGGGGAGCGCCATGGCGATATCGTCGAGGCGCACGGTATTAAATGCCTGAGCGGACAGCGCGGCGTACGCCCGATGACGCCTCCGCGCGAAGATCAGCGTCTAAAACGGGTATTCTAATAACTGTGAAATAAATTGGCCAGACGCTTGTAATACTAAGTGAGAGCATCTTTTCTCTCTCCAAAAGGTCGGGCTCTCGTTTATACACAACTAACGCCATGCCTATGAATAAAAAGATCATTTCATTCGCCATCCTTCCCGTCCTTGGCATCGTCCTTGTCGGCGGAGCTAATATCGCGTTAGGCGCGACTCGTACTGACCATCCCAAGCCATTGGATGGAATAGCGACCGCGATCGCCACTAAGTTTAACCTGAATTCCGTCGAAGTCCAAGCCGTCGTTGACCAAGCAATGGCTGCGCAAAGGACCGAAATGGAAGCACAGCAGGCAAAAAACTTCCGCGAACGCTTAGCTACCGCGGTTAGCGAGAAAAAGCTTACGCAAGCGCAAGCCGACCTTATTATCGCCAAGCAGGCGGAATTAAAAACCGCTCGCGAAAGCGCTAAGGACCAAACCCCCGCCCAGCGCTTGGCAGCCATGAAAGAACAAATGGCTTCCTTGAAAAAGTGGGCAACGGACAACAAAATCCCTGAGGGATATATGATGTTCGGTAGCCGCCCAATGGGTCCCGGAATGGACAAAGGGCATAATGGCCATCATGGGCCAAGAGGCTTTGAAATGAACAAACGCGTCTCGCCCGAGACAACCAAATAATCCTTACAATCCAATAAGCTCATAACCCCAGCAAAAAACCAGGCTCTGCCTGGTTTTTTGTGTACTTCAACATTCTTCGCTTAGGCATGCATAGATGCTTATTCGGCAATAAAGCCGCCCGCCTGTAATTCCCATAAATGCTTATAGATACTTTTCTCCTGGGCCAATAGTTCATCATGGGTTCCCTCCTCGGCAATACTACCGTCTTTAACAACAATAATCCGGTCCATTTTACGGATAGTCGAGAGCCGGTGCGCGATAACAATAGTCGTCTTCCCCTTCATAAGCACGTCAAGCGCATCGCGAATAAGCATTTCCGAATGCGAATCGAGACTAGACGTCGCTTCATCTAATATCAAAATCGGCGCATTCTTCAGCATGGCGCGGGCGATGGCAACGCGCTGACGTTCGCCGCCCGAAAGCTTAATTCCGCGTTCACCGACAAAGGTATCATAGCGCAGCGGCAGCGATTCAATAAACTCATCACAATGCGCCAGCCGAGCCGCCGCAATAACCTCCTCATCGCTCGCCTGCGGGCGGCCGTAGCGGATATTTTCCAGCAGCGTACGATGAAAAAGAATCGGATCCTGCGGAACAAGACTAATGGCTGAACGCAAACTATCCTGCGTGACATCGCGGATGTCCTGACCGTCGATAACGATACGTCCTTCTTCAAGATCATAGAGGCGCAAGAGCAGCTTAACAAGCGTTGACTTGCCGGCGCCGGATGGCCCGATAACCGCCACCTTCTCGCCTCCTTTTATGGCGAGTGAGACCTTATCAAGCACCACCCGATCGGCGTTAAAACCGAAGGAAACATCTTCAAATCTTACCGCGCCGCCCGTCACTTTGAGAACGCTCGCGTTTTGCTTATCGGTAATTTCGTGCGGCGTCACCAGAATGCTAACCATCTCTTCGGAATCAGCCAAACCTTCATAGACGGTACGAACAATGCGACTGAAGTTCCAAAGCTTACCAGCCAAACCCAGAATATATACCTGAATCAACACGAAGGTACCAATGGTAATCAAATCGCTTGCCCAATACTTCAAGGCATAATAAAAGACGAAGAACTCGAGCAAGATAATGAACAAGGCCTGAACTGCGTCCATCGACGCTGACAGATCCCAGGAAATCCGCATAAAACGAGCCTGCTCGTTGCTCGTACGCTTAAAAGAGGCTTCTTCGCGCCGGGCAGCAGCAAAGGTCGCCACGGCATTCTGATTGCCGATGATGTCGGCCAGCAAAGCGGTTGTGGCCGAATCAGCCGCGGCGGAACGCAAGTCATATTTATACTTCCAGACCGAAAAGAAATAATTAGTCAGGACGGTCACAAGCACCCAGCCAAACAGAATATAGGCCATGAGCGGCTTCTGCAGATAGACGACAATAATCACGCCGACGATATTTACGACGAGCGGCAGGAAATTAAAAATAAGAGTATCCGTCAGACGTTCAAAGGCGCGGGCGAAACGGTTCACTCTTTGAACGAGCGAACCGGTAAAGGTATTAGAGAAAAAAGAAAAAGAATGCTGGATGAGATACTCAAAGGAAATCTGCTTGAGACGGGCGATAACGCCTGACTCAAAGCGGTTTAGGACATACGAACCAACACGGAACATGACCCAAACGATGGCGTTAAGAGCTAGAATGACAAGCAAAATCTTTACTAGCTGAGGCAGGCGTTCCGCACGGCTACCATCAGCCCCGATGATATCAAAAAAGCGCTTATAATAGAGCGGCGTAATTACTTGCAAAGTATTGCCGGCTAGCGTTTCTAGCAACAAAAAATAAAGGGCGGTGCGCCGTCCCTTCATCCCCTGCCAAAATGTCCGTAAAATATCACGGAGCTGGGCTGTCGAAGCTGATGTTTGACTACTCATCGATTTCCTCTTTACGCAGATACGCCAACCAAAAATGGCGTTTGTAAGGCTGCCCATTAAATCGGGTGTAATTGGCCTTAGGCTGCAATCTTAATATCTTAAATGATTTTCCGTATTTGTCAATAAAGTCTTGCCGGGTAAAGACACGCTCGGTTAGTCCGAGATCGGGATTAATGTATGTGTCAACTTCGGGGCCAGGATACAATTTGAGAAGATTCTTGGCATTTTTATCGCCATCCTTGCACAGAGCTTTCACAAATAGATAACCGCCCTTTTTAAGCACCCGGCGCGTTTCAGATACATATATTTCCCGTTCTTTTTCGTTCAAAGAATTGGATGAAGTTACATCAATCGCGACATCGAAACTCTCGTCAGCAAAAGGATAGGTCTCGCCAAAACTGGCCAGCCGATATTCGGCCGTGACTCCCATCTCGGCAGCACGCTGTCGAGCCAGAGCAACGGCTGTTTCAGAAATTTCCAGGCCAACCGTAGAATTTCCCAGCTTAGCAATATAATTCCCGTTTCGCCCCGTGCCTGACCCTAAATCAAGGACACGCAAACCTTCCAGGGTCACTCCTTCGTGTTTCCGCAGGAAACGCAAAAAATCTTTCAAATCCGTCTGCGGTTCTGGTTTTCGAGTAAGAAGTTGCGGGTGGCGATATTCACGCTCCCATATTTCCGATTGAGCCATATATCAATGATGACGTGTAAGGCGCTTAGGCGAAGACCAGGACAACGATGCCAGATAGGCAGCCGCAATCAGACTGACGCCGGCCACAACCAAGGGAGCTGTCTCGCGCGCACTGAGTGGCGTAGGTAAAAGACTGATTCTTTCCGGACTATCGGGAGCCTGAAGAACAGCAAAGCGCCCCGCTGTATTTGTGTAAAAAACCGCCCGATCAGCGCTTAAAGATACTGGCGACTGACGAACCCAATCCCCCGTTGACGCTTCATACCAATATACGGCCGCACCCGGGGCAAGCCCATCCGTTAAGGGCAGAGTTACTTTTACCGGCGCCGCAAACGCATAGACAGCGTCACCATTCGCGAGCGTGGCGCTAATATCAAAAAAATAATCAGCCAGCGGGCGAACGGAGGAATCATATCCATGCAAGTCAATAATTGCCGGAACAATATCGATAGTTATATCCGATTCGGCTGTTCCGGAAAATATATCAAGGCGCGCCGAGCCAATGACTAAATCATGGGTTACTGAGCCGCTTTCGCTTGGGCCGATAGTCAGCGGCTTATTGATAGCCTCGAGCGATTGATCTGAAGCGCGTTTAATCGTGGCCGGACGAACGGGAGTGCGCGGCGGCTGGACTTCTGTTTCACTCACCGGCTCAACCGGCTCAGGCTCAGGTATTTCCGGCGGCAGAGTCGGTGTCGGCGGCAATGGCGGAATTACTGAGGTTGGAGGGGTTACTGGTGACGGCGGCAACGGATTGCTGACGGGCCGCGAACCAACCGGACGCCAATCGGTAAACACCGTGCACGAGGCACAATCGAACGACACGCGTCCGACCGCTGTGCCCTCTCTGCCGGCAATACCGCGAAAACGTCCCGACCCGTCAATCGTCACCCCGGACATAGAAAGCCAGCCGCGGCCGGCAATCCAAGCCGAACCGCCCAGGACGCCTTGTGGAGTATTTGTAACGCCATGGTCGGAAGCCACCGGATTAAAATTTATCCAGCCGTATTGCTTGCTCCAGGCATAGCCATGCATGGCATTATCGGTCACAAACAAACCGCCGCCAGACGGCGAGAGATTAATCCAGCCAATGTTTTCTCCCCAGGCGTACGCAGACCCCTGGACCGTGCCGGAAGTCGGCGAGGCCTGGGCCGGCAAGGCACAACCTACCGTTACCAGAGCCGCCAAAAAGAGAAGAACTCGCTTCATCGATTATTGTTTACCGGAGATAACTAGAATATCAGCCGCCGGTTTGGCTTCACCTTCAGGCAGTGGAGAAACAGTGGCTCCGAGGGACTTAGCAATTGCTTCGGCTTCAGCCGCATGCGTGCCGGAAATATCAACGACAACTGTTTTGGCATAATCCTGCGAACCAGCATCTTTGAGGTCGATCGTGACGTAATCGGCATGATCTGCCTTTATTTTCTTTTCCGCCTCGGCTGATCGACCCGGGACGCCTGAGCCGTTATAATACGCGATCTTCAATCCGCTGACAGCAGCCGCATCGGGCTGGTCCAGATTAAGCGGGGCGACCTCGATAATTTTTTTCTCGCTCGGGCGGTACAAAATCGCCTTCATAGCCTTGGTATAGGCTAAGAGCTTGTCGCCATTCTCCGCATTGGCAAAAAATGGCTGGTCCTTAATTTTTTCCTTGTCGAGCACCGTTGCCAATGAAGGCGTTTCATCGCCCGGCAAGCGCATGACTTTGCCGATTTCGGCAACCAGAGACTGTACCTCCTCTTCAGACGCTACCTGTGGATTTGTTTTGAGCAAACGATACTCTCGATAATAAAAGATAGCCGCGGCAATACCTGCTAGAGCCAGAATTGCCAGCACTATTAGAACAATCTTATTAAAGTTTAATTTTTTCATATATGCTATTGCGTTTGAGAATTAATGAGAACCTCGATTACGGAACAATTTCTTCGACGGGCGGCGAGGGCTCAATGGCCGGAGGCTCAGCCTCGTTGCCATTTTGACCGCCAGGCGTTTCGCCGTCTTCCGCATTAACCGAAGACTGGGAAGCGGCCGGCGCCGAAGATTGACCGGATAGCAGAGCATCAAGCTGAGGTTTCGTCAGACAGGTCTCGTTGCCGGGTACGCCGACACATAATTGTTCCGTATGGGTTTTTTTCGCAAAAATTTCATCAAAGTAACCGCGAATTGCCGTGACGCGCAGAGCGGCGAAATTGAGCAGTGGTCGCCAGTCTTCCTGAATTTTCTGAGAAATATATTCCCAGGCACTCAGATTTTGTTCGTTATTGACGTCCGACAACGCCACATCCAAAGCATCCTTATCGGCAATCTCGCCGAGCAATCCCTGCTGATCCTGGATTGATTTTACAAGCAGCGGCGTGAGACGACCATAATCAATGCTCCAGGGGGTTTTGCCGTTAAGCGGGCTTATACCATCGTCCCCGCTGGCTGAAACGGCATCAGGATAAATGGCCGCCAATTCCTGGGCTATAAAACCGGTTTGCTTGAGAGCCTTGGGATCCTGGCGCATGGTGTATTCCCGTACCGGAATTTTCAAAACATCATCAATACCATATTCGGTATCTTCAATATTATCTTTAAGACGGCGGTCGGACGTCGTGTTATATGAAGTGACACCAGAACCATTACTGGCAATACTGCCGATGAGACCGGCATTCGTATAAAATGTTATAAACTGTGATTCAGCCGAACCGGCTTCGCCGGTCTGCTTAAGCGTCAAGACGTCGGCTGAACTGGTACCGGCGTTTTCAAAATCGACGACAGCCAGGTCGCCGCTGGCGGCCTGGCGCGTACCCATGACTTTGAGCCTATAATTGCTCGGAGTAATCGTACCAATACCAACCCCTCCGTCCGAAGCAGTGGTATTGCGGGTAACTAATGTTCCGGCCCCATCATAAATTTCTAGATCAAGACGATCACCGTTGCCCGGACGGGTAAACTGGAAACTATAGCGTCCTGAGTCAAAAATACCGCCGGTGCTAAAGTTGCGTCCAAAGCCAAATCCAAGAGAAGTATTCGTTAGACCTTTACCCATCGAAAAGCCCTGACCGCCGATAATGCTGCCAGTCGTTTCCAAAGATTGCGTCGGAACAATACCAATGCCGACCTTCCCGCCGTCATCAATGCGGAAAACTTCAGATCCGTTGTCACGCGCGACTAAAATCGGCGACGTTGTTGCACCATTATCTGCCATCAACGCTGCGCTGGTGAATGAAGGCGCGGAACTGGAAAGTCCGAAGTAGCCGCCAAGCTGGATGCCAGAAACACCGCTATTTCTACCAAGGCCCAAAACGCCGATATTCACTGCTGAATCTTTAGCTGCTATGGAATTTCCGCTTGCACCGATGCTGATATTTCCTCCCGCAGACTGTCCGTAACTGCCGATATTAGTTCCGACTGTCGTAGCGTTCACGTCTCCATATACGCCATAGTTTGCCGTCGCACCAATGACGCTTGTACCGACACCGGCCACCGTATTGGCGAACATGCCGGCGATATTGAAAGCCGATGAGACATTGCCCGGCAAGAGCTGTATGAAGAGACCGTCGTTCTCGTTTGTGTTGCCAGCCGAGGTCGTGAAAGCGCCCTGGATGCCGGCCTGACGAGCAGCAGTACTACTAAGCGTACCTGTCGCCGAAATCGCCCGCTGAGTAGAGCTGAGCGAGCCGCCAGTAACGTCAAACTTATTAGTTGGTGTAATCGTGCCGACCCCGACGTTGCCAGCAAAATAATTCTGGGCCGCACCTTCGATATAAAGCCCATAGTTTGTAGTACCGGCAGTATTATTCGAAGGCACCCAGATAGCACGGTTATTGGTTGCTCCCCGTGCTGAAATATAAGCCCCGACATTCGTAAGGCTGGCCGCGGACGTATCAACGTTAAGACCGTAACTGACACCGGCTGCCACCGCGCCATTCTTTTGAAGATACATGCCAGTTGAGTTCGGCGTCGTCCGCGAGTCCGTAATCTGAAACGTTTCAGTCGGCGTAATAACGCCGATGCCAACTTTGCCGGCAAAATAATTTTTAGCATTCACTCCGGACTGATAAATAGCAGTCTGAGAATTGTTGGAAATTTCCAACGCACGAAAATCAGCCGCCGCCGTCATCGTCGGATTGATATAGAGACCGCGCGAAATTCCGCTGGCGGAACCAGTCTGGTTTATTTCTGAGCTGATCGCAAAAGCGCTAAAGGTCCCGCTGCCGGAAGTCGGTGCAAAAATTGAATTGGCCGATATATCCAAAGTATTGTGATTTCCCGAAGTTATAGTCGAGGAAGCTAATGGATCGATCGATACGCCGGTGATAGCAGCGGTACTAGCGCCGCCGCGCAATTTCATGACAATACCCGTGTTGTTAGCCGACATAGAATTACTTGCCAGGCCACCGGAAGTAACCGAACCGACAAACGTGGCCGCACCCGCTTTAGTCACCTTGAATTGGCTGACTGAGTCAAGCTGTAAGTCCATCAGAAGGGAGGAAGCATTCGACGCCGTATTGGAAATATTCAACTTAAGCGCCGTTGGCGTACCAGACGTATTCCAGCTCTGAGACAAGCTGAGCAAGGACGTGGCATCGCTGCCGGAGAGCGTATCGGACGCTCCGGTAATACCGCCTGAACCGCCAACTTTCAAATAGGTCGTACCGGCGTTATTGTAAAAAGCCATACCCTTCGAAGCCGTTTGGGATTGAGCGAAACCGCCGGATGAATCGACGCCAAAAGCAAATCCGCCCGAGGGATTTGCCAGGTACAGAACACCGGTACCGCCGACAGTGCCAGTTATCGTCATTCGACCGTTAGCCGCCTGGTTTAATCTTGTACTGCCAGCAATCTGAACATTGATTAGATCGCCAGCGTAGCCCGAGGCAGTATTAATGGCCAATGCGGTACCGGCCGCCGAACCAGTAAAGAACCCAGATGTGGCGCCGTCAAACGGCCCTGAACCGAGCGACACTAAACCATTGTTGGCCGTCGCCGGAACAGCCGAAGCAACCTGAAGGGAAGAAACAGGACTAGCTGTTCCAATACCCAGACGAAGCGTATCCTCGTCATACGCTGAAGAAGCGCCAAAAAGTATCTTGCCTTTTGTCGCGTTGGCCGTTGATTGCAATGTCAGGTTTTCACCCGAACCGGTACCGCCGTTTAGCGTCTGTCCGCCGGCCCGTCCGCCGAGTACCGTATACGCTATACCTTCAAGTCCGTCAAAAGTTCCCGTCCAATCGCCACTCTTCGTCAAAAACGCATCAGCGATGGCCGTGCCGTTCCAGACGCCGGCCGTAATTGTTCCCACTGTTGAAATCGTATTTTGCCCAGCATAGGTCGCGGAGAGGCGCAAGCCGTCAGCGGATTTAGCCAGAGATGCGCCGTCCAGCTCCAAAGAGAAGGTGGGACCAGACAGCTCGATACCGTTACCGTCTGCCGTAAAGGCCGTGCCAACAGTATCATCCGCCCAGGCCAGAACGCCGGCAACAACCTTCAAAACTTTGCCATCAACGCCGAGCGCAAGCTTTCCAAAAGTTGAGGCCGAATTAGCATACAACAAATCACCGGCGCTATAGGAAGTCAGGCCGGTTCCGCCATGCGCGGCGTCGGTCACGGGGTTTACATCACACTCCACATCCGTTGGGGTACACTCCGGATTCAAGGTTTCACCCGCATCATAGTAGTGCCCATCCCAGGCGGCCTGCGCAAAAAAATTGGGCACCAAAAGAATTGTGCCCGCAATACATATCGCGCCAAAAAATAGCAAAAATTTCCCAAATAAAATCGAGGGCATAACCCCTATATTATACCAGAATTACCCAATAAGACCCAAGGAAAAAAATCGGTGATTCTTTCAGAAAAACAAAAGCCCCGGGTAACCCGGGGCTTGTTGCAAAATCGCCTACGCTTTTAGGAAAGTGGCAACTTTAGCGGTAGGCAAATTAATAATTTTCTTGCCGCGATACTTTCTCAAATCTTTAGCGGTCCGTAGATGTTGAATCTTGTTTTTCTTAACAACATACACCTTCCAATCCGAACTACGCAGCAAGGTTCCATCACGATATGGCGCCTTTACGAGCTTAGGCGCAGTGACCGTCTTCTTGACCGTTGCCGCCTTTACAACTATCGGGCGAATAGCAGTAGGTGAAGTAGGAGAGACAATGACAGTGGTGTAACCGCCGCCCGAGCCTCCTGTAGAGCCTCCGTTGGAACCGCCACCGGAAACCGGAGGCAAACGCTGATCATCAGCCGGATGACCGATTGGCGTCGGCAATGGGGTTGGAAGCGGCTTCGGGTCTTCTTGTTTTATTGGAGTAATAATGGGCGTGATGATCGGCGTGATTACTGGCAGTTTCACTTTTTGACCATCACCTGGAAACGGCGCGATTTCGGAAATACTCGGAACAACCATATCAGCCGTCGGAGTTGAAACTGAGCTGGCAGCAGCCGCCGAGCTCACGCCAAAAGTCAAAGCCAGAACGAAAGCAGTGACACTAAGAAAGATTTTTTTCATGATAATGCATGGTTACGTATAAAGTTGCCTTTTGAGGCAATTTATAATTATATCATATTTTATATATTTTGTCAATAACATCGGGATAATGACGTTAATTATGGCTTATATTAAACATAATATAGAAAAACAGCCCGGATGCTTGATCCGGACTGCTTCCCTCTTCGCTCTCACGCAAACTGGAAATCCTACTTAATAACTCCGATCTTAAATGAAGCCAAAGCGGCCTGCGCCTTAGCATTGGAGCCGTGCTGACGAGTAAAAGCCGTCGTGCCGTCGGTACCGCACAAGCCAAGAATGGCATCTTTGCCGCCCGGGTGCTGGGCAATCCAAGGCGTCAGATCAAAGGCATTGCCGCCGACCGCAACATAGCAGCTCATCGAATCCCTATGAGCAGCGATATCCGCCATCGTAAAGGAAGCGGCTTCCGGCGTAGTAGAAGGAGTTGCCGAAGGAGTGGCAGACGGAGTTGCCGCCGGCGTCACGACCGTGGCCGAACCGTTGATGCCAAGAGGGTCTTCATCGCGGTCAAGGGCTGAATCGTCGATACCTGCCGTCTCGCGATAACCGTTGTCATTATCCTTTTTATTAAACAGCATCATAGCGCCGGCAACAAGCAAAAGCACTACCACTACGCCAACAGCATACAGCAGAGACTTGTTAGCGGAACGAGGTTCATTCGTCATAAATTATGATTAAATATTAGCATGATAAGTATAGCACAGTTTCCTAAAAATTATATTCCCAGATATCTTTGGGTTGAGCCATATAGTCAGAATAGCGCAGCCAGACCGGACGAACGATAAAATAATGCTGACGGGAGTCGTCCCGGAAACGGCGGGAAGCAACGCTCTTGGCGCAATGAATATCCGCCGCCCGCTACTGCTCATCCCCTTCCGCCAGTCGGGCAATACCTTCTATCTGAAGCGTTCGCTTATTCTCATTATTCCAACCGACCACTAAAGAGATTCGCTGGTCAGCGGCGAGGTTGGCGAATTTGCGAGTGTCGTCAAACGTCGCGAAAATAAGCTCCAGTCCTTCTGTTTCCGACAGCGCAACGACGGCTGACTGCGGAAAGCCGCTACTTGAGTTGGTCGCGACGACCGCCAGTACGTTATCAGCTAGCAACGCACGGACTGCGGCCTTGTGTTCTATGGTCATTTTCATACCGCTTTAGTATAGGACAAAAACGTAAAAATGCAAAAAAAAATGGCCTTTATGCTTTTTAACATAAAGGCCGTATAA
>CAZFYY010000017.1:0-21911 GCA_964523425.1 uncultured Gammaproteobacteria bacterium | reverse complement strand
GCCTTAGCCAACGCTTGTTGTAATAATCTCTTAATCATACGGCCGGCTTATTTTTTCTTAAGGGGTTCAATCGGGCGATCTTTCTTGACCTGCCATTGGTTGAGCAAAAACTGGGTAATGTCGTGGGCGAGAGGGACGGCGGTCGACTCAGCATAAAGCGCATCCTTAGGCTTGTCAATCTTGGTCAGAATAACAAACTTCGGATCGTTGGCTGGTGCGTAGCCGGCAAAGGAATGAATATACTGGCCGCTATAAGAACCGTTCTTACCGGCCACCTGGGCTGTGCCCGTTTTGCCGGCTATATAATAACCGGGAATTTGTATGCTTTTTGAGTGGCCGTTTTCCACCACTTCCACGAGCATGCCCGTAATAAGCCCGGCGCTGCGTTCGGAGATGACACGACGCGGCGGCGAAGGTTGCGTTACGGAACGGGTGCCGTCCGCCGCGATAATCTCTTTGACAATATAGGGTTTGAGGAGCTGTCCGCCGTTCGCGAGCGCGGCGTATGACATTGCCATCTGTAGCGGTGTCACGGTTAAACCCTGGCCGAAAGCAGCTGTCGCCGCGGAAATTTCCTTTACCCGAAAACCGGTAATGCTTTTTATGTTACCGTTGCTCTCCCCTTCCAGCTCAATGCCGGTATTTTCGCCGAACCCGAACTTCTGTACATAATCAGCAAATGTCTTAACGCCGATCTGCTCCATCGCAAAGATGGCGCCGGTATTGAGCGATTGCTCGAGAACCGTTACCATGTCAGTTTTGCCATGCCCGCCGTGCGTGAAGAAGTCTGAGTTTCTAATCGGCTTCGGCCAGCCCTTAATCATAATCTGCCCATTATCCTGATACGTTGTCTGCGGAGTTACTTTTCCCTGATCCAGCGCCGCGGCCATCGTGATGGCTTTAAATACCGATCCTGGCTCGTACTCGTCAAAGATGGCCGGATTATTATAGACACTTAAATCGCTAGCCGCCCGGTAGTCGTTAGGGTCAAAGTCGGGTGCCGAACACATTGCTAAGATTGCTCCAGTTTTAGGATCAACAATAATGACGCTGCCGCCCTCGGCACCATGTTTCGCCACCGCCGCATCGAGCATCCGGCAAGCCGTAAACTGAGCCGAGCGGTCGATTGTCAGAACTAGACTCTTGCCGTTTGAGGATTGGGTCAGCTGCCGATCATTAACGATGAGTAATCCGCCGGCACCGCGTTCCGACTTGACCGAGCCCGAAGCGCCATATAAATCTTCATCGAAGAAACCTTCCAAGCCATAATGGCCGCGCTCTTCGTCGTTTTCGTAACTGGCAAACCCAAGTACGTTAGCACCCAGCCGGCCCTCCGGGTAATAACGGAAACTTGTCATCGTAAAGCTAAAGCCCGGCACCTTAAACTCGCTGTTATCGCTAGCCAGAACAACCTTGCCATCCTTGATAATTAAATCAGCCGGCGTGAGATCGCTGCGTTCCGAGGCAAAAATATAAAACTCTTTCAAGCGCTCCTCGTCGAGTTTTTTCTCAATCGGCTCATACTGGTCATTGGCATCGCCGAGTAAGGCAGTATACTTTTCAATCTCGATTTTTTTCTGCTCTTCAAAGAGCCGGTCTCGCTTTTCCTGTTCAAAATCAAGATACACCGGATCTTTCATGGTAGCTTCATGCTCGCGGCGAACTTCCGCTTCTTTAACCGCTTTCTCTTCGTCCGGTACGGATGCGAGCTGCTCCAGATTTTGATTGAGCCGATCAGTTCTCTCACGGGCCAGGCGCGCCTCGATATCAGCCCGAACCGCCGCCTCCTTGAAAAAAACGAATATTTTCTCAGCCGTCACAGCTGGATCAGTAATATCTTTAGGAATAGCAAAGAAGGAAGCAAAATTTTTATTGATGGCGATGGGATACAACTCAGCCGAAGCGGAGGCGATATTATCTTGAATGAAAATCTTGCCACGTTCCGGTTTAATTGCCTGTTCAACATTATGCTGCTGCGAAGCGGCTGAAGCATATTCCTCGTGCTTTCCGATTTGCAGATACGCCAATTTCAAGACAAGAGCGCCGAGTACCAAAAAAACGACCGATGCCACGTAGGCAGGTCGCTTATCAGCATGATTGGCCGGCACCTGAGTTTTGCGTACCGCGTGTCGGCGACTATCCATCATCATACGCGGAAATTAAACACGTTATTTTTGCGCCACAGCCTGGCTGCCCCAGGAGACATAGGCCACATCCTTCGAAGCGACCAGTCGGGCGGCGGCAATGCGCGGGTTAAGATTCTGATAGGAGGCCAGCGTCGTCACCCGGCTTTCCAAATCCTGGCGTTCAGCAATCAGCGAATTATTTTTTTGCTTCAGTTCCTTAAAGAGGAAACCCTTAGTAGACAGGTCATTAACCGTTATGAAATAGGCCGCCGCGCCACCGATTAGCGCCAGACAGAGGCAGGCATTGAGGCGACGAAGATTGAGACGGAAGGCAGGCTGAGCTGATGTAGGATTCATAACGGTTTTTATTTTAAGCGGGAGTAGCTCCCACATTTTCAGTTAAACGCTGAGCGGCGCGAAGCTTGGCACTGCGCGAGCGCGGATTAGCCGCTAACTCTTCTTCCGTGGCTGTTACCGCTTTCTTGGTCAATACCTTGAGCCAGGCTTCATGACCGCAGCGACAAACAGGAAACTCAGGCGGACAGAGACATTGCTTAGCTTCGGTACGCAGGAAGTGTTTGGCGATACGATCCTCGAGACTATGGAAAGAAACGATAACTACTTTACCGCCGGGCTTGAGCACACCCTTAAGGGCAGCAAGCGCCAGTGACAAATTATCAAGCTCTCCATTCGTGGCAATACGTAAGGCCTGAAAAGTACGGGTAGCGAAATGAATCTTTGAACCGAAGCGGTTGGCTGGCGGCATGCCATGCTTAATGGCAGCGACTAGTTCGGCCGTTTCGGTGATGGGCTTTTCGCGGCGGGCGGCAACGATTGCCTTGGCAATCGGCCGAGCGAAACGCTCTTCACCGAAGCGGCTGATCATATCGGCCAGCTCGTCTGCCGGCGTTTCATTGACCAGATAATAGGTCTTTGTGTCCGGTATGAGCGAGCCGAAGGCCATGTTCAGCGGCGCATGTTCCTGAAAACTAAATCCGCGGCGTCGGTCAGCCAGTTGAGCCGAAGAAAGACCGAGATCGAAAACAACGCCAGCGACGTTAGGCTCCGTCCCAAATTCTTCCGCAGCCAATGCGGCCATGTCCTTAAAATTTGCATGTCTTATTTCTACGTTGCCGATATGCCGATCGGCAATTTTTAATTTGGCATTGTTAATCGCCAGCTCGTCCATGTCGAGACCAAGAACCTTTCCCTGCGGACCGACTCGTTCGGCAATGGCGAAGGCATAGCCTCCCCCGCCGAGAGTTGCGTCAATGATACGGTCGCCGGGACGCGGATCAAGGTACTCGAGAACTTCCGTAAGCAGCACTGGCGTGTGTTCGTACATTCCGGTTGTCGAATTTCGAATTTCAGCCTTCAAGACTTCTTAAAAGCTAGATCCCGAAATTAACTGATATCGCCGAGCGCTTCGGCAATCTGATTGCTTTGTTTTTCCGTTTCCGCCTTGAACTTCGACCAGGCTTCTTCATTCCAGATTTCCAGACGGTTATAGAGACCGGCCATGACGGCTTTCTTGCTCAGCTTACCGAAGGCGCGGAGATATTCCGGCAGCGTGATGCGTCCCTGGGAGTCGAAATCGACTTCCATGGCGCCAGCCAAGATGAAACGAGCGAGACCGCGGTCATTTGCTTTGTTGATGGGCAGGGCGGCAATTTTCGCAGCCAAGGCATTCCACTCTTTCTTCGGATAGACAACCAAGCAGGCGTCGAGACCGCGCGTCACCACCGCTCCGCCGCGCAACAACTGGCGGAATTTGGCCGGAACGGCTACCCGTCCCTTCTCGTCGATGGCGTGATTGTATTCTCCGATGAACATAAGGCATTGCCTGAGGCGTGAGTTTGTGAACACGTTATCCACAATTCCCCACTTTTCCCCTCAATGCTGTAATTATACACCATTTTTTGCCCAAAGTCAACGCACGGACCCAAGGCACAAATATTTTGCCTATGGTTAGATAAAATAAATTCTGGAATAAAAAACGCCGCCTGCTTATGCACAGGCGGCGATATACGAATATTCAAGCGAAGCGTTACAGTTACTCCTTTTTACCAATTGAAGGCGGCCGAGAATAGGCCGGTGCGGCGACCAGTATCCCCTTCTTCTTCAGAGCCTTTCCGTGAGCAGGTATTACTGGTACGCCTAAGGCAAAAGCCAGCGCATTGGCGGTCGCCACGCCAATTCGGAGTGAAGAAAAGCCGGCGCCTTCCGTTACAACCCGGACCGCAGTGATATCAGACAGGTGCAGTGAAGATGTCTGCAACAGCTTTTCAATCTGAGGCAAGAGCAGCTCGGCCTGACGGCGCTCAGCCGGAATCTGCCGGCGGAACACTGCCACCCCTCCGTCGCTGAGGACGAGCTCAAGAAAACGCGGTTCGGCGCTGGAAATTGACAATATCATATCAGGCACGTTCAATCAGAAAATTAAGGTTGGAAATTATGCCGAAAATCCGTTGCGGATACCAGCGAATAGTGACGCCGGGCGGCAGCATCTTTTCAATGTCCCCCTTGCCCAGTAAGCGCAGATTCTTTTCTTCGGCATAATGATCCTTGCCGAACAAACGATAGATACCGCGCACCGCCGGCCGCGGCAAATAGTGCGCCAGCGGAATAAGCGTATGAAAGTCGACGGGAAACCATCGGTACGGCGTCGAAATAAACACGCGGCGGGCAACGCGGCAGGCTTCATGGATGAAACGCTGCTGTTCGGCGCGGTTGCCAACATGTTCGAGTACGGCATTAGAAAAATATATCTCAAAACTATTGTCGGCAAAGGGCAAGTTCCGGGCATCACCCTGGACCAGCTTAATTTTTGGATGTCGGGCACGGAAGCTCGGAACGTCTTCAAGCGCCAGGGCCGTAATATTTGTCGGATAGGGATATAAATCTTCCAGAAAGTTTACGGCCGTTTCCAGGCCCTCTCCCACGCCGGCATCAAGCAAACGGTCATCCGGGACGGGTCGGACAGCTGCCATGAAGAGGTCAAAGCGGCGGCAGCGTGAAGCGGCCATCCGGGGCATAAGCAGCCGCCAGAAGAAGCCGTTGGGCCAGGTAAAGGGGGAAAATGACATATCCGTCAGTATACTATAGATAAGGGTATAAAAAAACCTCGCTTCATCATATGATATATGATGTCGCGAGGCTTAACTCTATATTACTTATTGCTAACCTCTTATTTCACCTGAGTGGATTTCCAATCAGGTTTTTCCTTATTGAGGATTTTTAATGCATCCTCTAAAGATAAAACACGGGATGAGCCGTCTTCTTTGAATTGAACATATTTTTCCTTACCCCATTCATCAGCCGAGATGGCGATGATAGAGCCGGGAACGCCTGGTCGCGGAAGGACAACTTGGAAGCAAAGCTTTCCGTAGTTATAATTCCAAAACGCAGTATTCTGAATTCTATTTAAAGCTACTGTTTTATCACCGATGCCGAAAAGCAGTGCGATAATGCCGCCCGGAGGGGCAGACAATAAGCTTATGTGATAACTTTTTACACCCCAGCCGCTTGAACCTACAGGTCGAGACACTGCTTGTCCATTGAACAAGTTGTCTTGCAACCAGGGAGACGACTGCGGATTAGGATTTTCAACCGACGCGATGCGTGTGTAGACGAACATCGAATCATGGTGAAAAGCAAAGCCCATCACCGTGTCACCGAAACCGTAGCGGATAGGCGTAAACGTCGTTGTGACTGTATACTGATTTCCTTGCCAGAAACGCAGGCTGTAGAAATTACCTACTTGGCCTGTATTATATATCGATCGCGGCACACTAACATTATTGTTGTTAGTAAAAGCAGTTGATAAGCTCCACGCCCCTGTCGAAGGCGAGCCATAATTAACATGCTTTACCTCATTGTCGTATGCATACATGATTCCTTGCCAATAACCATTGACAAGGCTGGACGAGATCATTGGAACCCACAGACCTTCATAGGTACGCATGTTGGGGTCGCTGATCATTCCATTCGACATTCTTTCCGGTGGAAAGTTTTCAGTATAAGCCCTCTGACCAGACGGCATAATTGCCGAACTGTACAAAGATAGATCAAGACCGCCGGTACCACCACCAGGGATAGAATCCTGAATAGTAAAGTATCTTCTAATACTGGCGGTATCACTTGTATTTGTGTTCGTTGAGCCAAAACACTTCAGACTCACGTATGCTGTAGTTGTAATGATGGGAAAATTGTATCTCAAAACGGAATCTTCGATACTGAAATACGAACTGCCATCATATACAGTCCATAACTGTCGCGCTAAGTTTCCTGATGGGGCACGCGAACCAGCCATTGAGAATACAGAGGCAAAGCCTCTTCGTAACGTGAGTACTTGGTTATCCTGTATTTCAGTCCATACATTATTAACTACCCGTGACATAATTGGTCTGTACTGCGGCGTAGTTACTGCATTTGGATTAACCGGACTGGTGTCACCGCAACCAACCAAATTGGCTACAAACACCAAACCGACGAACAACATGATGAAATTTTTAAGTTTCATGCTTTTTTTCTCCTTGATTAATTTAATTTTGAAAGAATCTGAACTTCTTATTTAAGTCCATTGTCGCGGCGCGCAATGCTGCGCGACGCAGAATAGGCTTAAAGGAAGGTGGCGAAGCGGGCAGCCATCAATTCCCAGGCGCTGCGGCGGGCGCTGCCCTGAGCAAGCACTTCGCGGTAGAGCTGCTCGGTCGAAAGAGCAATCGCCGGCCAGGCGTGTTCGGTAACGACGCGCTGCTGTCCGCGGCGGCCAACCTCCGCGCAGGAAGCTGGATCAGCTAAAAGAGCGGCTAGCTGTTCGCGCAGATCACGCTTATCTTTGTTCTTGAAAAGGAAGCCGGCTCCCTTGAGCGCTTCAATGTTTTCCGGAATGTCACTGGCCAGGACAGCTTTGCCGTGCGCCAGCGCTTCGAGAATAGCGATGGATAGTCCTTCGAGCTCTGAGGGATGGACGAAGAATGCGGCGTTGGTAAACAACTCGGACAGAATAGCACCGCTACGGCGACCGGTAAAGATGATATTCGGGTTGCTCTCAGCCATACTCATAATCAGCTGGGCATACTCATCCGTGAAGGCGCTGTCGCCGACGATGACGAGCTTCTTATCGGTCTCGAGGCCGTTATAGGCGGCGACGAGGTGATGCAGTCCCTTATTCGGAATAAGACGGGAGACGGCCAGGATATAGCTGTTCTTCTTCAAGCCAAACTCGCTCGTAATAAGCGACGGCTCCAGGAAGACGCTTTCGGAAACGCCGTTCGGGATATAGGTCGGCTCCGCGTCATAGCGGCGGCGGACATAAGAATCAAGCGAATGAGAAATAACGATGGTGCGATGAGCCAGTTTCGAAGCGATTCGTTCGCCGAGCTTAAGATAGGTGCGGGCAAACCAGCCCCACTTGTGCTGGCAGTAGTCCTGGCTGTGAATGGTGGCAATTATCTTAGCGGACGGTTTCAGCAAACGCATCAGCGGGATAAGCGAGGACGGGCCAATCGAATGAAAATGGATAATATCGACGTTGCGGCGCAGCAGATCAAGGCAGGCGAGAAACGTACTCGTAATAGCATCGAGGTTCTTTGTGGCGATACTCGGGAGGCGAATAATTGAAACGCCGCGGTAGGAACTGATTGCTCCGTCGTCATAGCTGGCGCGGGAATACACAGAAACATCATGGCCGGCGGCCGCTAATTGGACAGCCAGCTCCTCGACGTGTTTTTCCACGCCACCGCTAACCGAAGGTATTCCTTTTTGTCCAACAAAGGCGATGTTCATAGGCTTTTTACTTTTTCTGTAATATTAAATTATTACACATAAAAATAATTCTGTCAATAGCCTAGGATTTATTTCTGTAATTTCTAAATATATCACCGGCCCAAAAATAAAACAAGAGCCGAAATGGCTCTTATTTTAGCTAATATTAGATAAATATATCAATTCGGCTCAACAGTCCCCTTACCCGAGGCCCGGGCATCCTTTGTGAGATTAGCGCTTAAATCAGGCAGAACGCGCTCGAGAGGACTTCCGGTAAAAGCGTCTTTGCCGCTCAGTACTATTGACCTAAGGAGTATCGGAATTGTGCCAATATCCTTGGTTCGAGGCTGGATTGTTACGGCGAAACTGACACGGTAATTACCGCCGGTGCGTCCGGCCGTCCCTGGCTTCCAAATAACGCGACGCGTGACAGGCGAATAGCTCAAGTCACCGGCCGTTAAGCTTTGCTGATCAGCCCAGACGACCGTCGCCGGCAATTCTGCCTGAATGCTTAAGTCGCTGACGTCATTGCCTAAATTATTAATCTGCCAAATCACCCAGTAGGTTGTCGGGATATCAACTTTGGGCGGCAGCGGACCGACACCGAGCTGATCGCCCTGCGGACCGTAGTAATACGCGCCGGACTCCATTGTTAAATTGCTGGCAAAGCGAATAACGCCGAGCGGCATAACATAGTCGTAGGTCTCGCCCTTATAGCGATAACCGACCGCTGCGCTGAGCGACACCTGATCATTAGGCTCGATACTTTCGCGCTCGAGCTCGATGTCAGCTCGCACTTCGCGGGTCTCGGAAGCCTGCAAATTTCCAAAGCTCAGGGAATTGCCGCGCGCGATGATATCGGAAGTCGCCGAAACAAGGCGACTAACCGAAACGCGTTTACCGGCCGGAAGAATTGTAATCGTTACATCTTCCAGGGCAGCCTCTTCCAGATTACGCAGAGATAGAGAAACAGTCGAGCGAGAAGCGACAGCCGCCACAACCGTCGGCGCAAAGGAACCGCTCAAACGAAGACTAGGAGCGGCCACCGACACTCGCCGAACGGCGCGAGCCTGCATGATACTCTCCTCCCCCTTCCCGACGCTCAGCTCAACGGCCAATTCACGATCGCCTTGTTCATCAGACACGGCGATAAGGTCAATGTCGCGGCTCTGGCCAGCCTCCAGTTTTCCTAAGCCGAACGCGTCGCGTGAGGCCGGCTGACCATCAAGAGAAACTGTCCATTCAGTTCCTGGTACAAACAAGCTGATATCATCGATCGCCCGGCTGCTGGTATTAATTAGATGAAGGACAGTCCGGAAACCTGCCCCCTGATAAGCTCTGTCCGGAGCATCAAGTTCGGCCTGCAAAGCAGAACCGTCAATATGAAAAGCAATAGCATCAAGACTCTGCTTACGCACCTGCTTATAATAATAGGACATCGCAAAACCAATCGCCTGGCGCTCCCCCAGCGGTCCCTCGACAATGCCCTTCAATTTTAATTCACCTTTTTCCCCCGACTTGAGAGTACCGAGAGTGAAGCTGCGCGTGGCGGAGTCAAACTGCCCGGCTGGCTCAGCCTGGGTAACCGTAAAACGCCGCGGCAAATCAAGCGCGATTTGAGCAGCCGTCACCGGACCGTCTTCCAAATTTTGATATTCAATAATAAACGTTTCTTCTTGGCCGCTGAGCATGCGGGATGATTCAGGCCGGAGAGAAACCATAAACACCGGCGCCGAGCGCCAGAATGACAGCCAAATGACAATAACCACCAGACCGACAAGTATGCCAAGTAGAAGCAAATCGGCCCACAGCTGGAAATAACTATCACGGTAATGGCGATTATGACGGTCGCGCAAGGGGCGCAGCCACCGTTCCCATCTTTGCTCAATCGGACGCAGCGACTGAAGCGGGCTATTCGCGGTTGTCTTTTTCATATAGTAATAGTATAGCAAACTACCGTTAGTTTAGAAATTAGCCGTGCCGGCCAGAATTTCGTTTTTGCCATCGCCGTCCACGTCGCTTATCATGACACGAACGCCGGTTCGGCCCGAAGGATCAAAGGCCATGAACTGGCCGCGCAACTGGCCGCCGGATGTAAAGATTCGCACGTGAGGCCCGCCCGCCGCCGCTCCCGTGACAAGCTCATTCTTGCCGTCGCCATCGATATCGCCGACAGCGGTATTCACCCCGCCGCGATACGACTGGGCGTACGCTAGGAACGAACCGGTCAGTCGGCCTTTGTCGCTAAAAATCCGTATCTGCGGCGCGAGAGACGAAACCGGTGCCGCCACAATATCATCACGTCCATCGTTATTTACATCTCCGGCTGACAGCTTGACGCCGCCGCGGAAATTTTTATCAAACGCAAAAAAACCTGGTGACAATAATTTACCGCTACGATTAAAAATAAGCACCTGCGGACCGCCACCCGAAGCCGGCGCCACGACAATCTCCCGGTTGCCATCGCGATCAAAATCAGCCGTGGCAAACGATAAGTGGCCGGCAAATTTTGCGCCAAATGGGGCAATAGTCACCGTTGCCCGTCCTGGACTGGCGACAAGCAGCTTGCCACTTTTCTCATACAACTTTTCGCGGCGGCCATCGGCGTCGAGATCATCGATAATGACATTCACGCCGGCGTTGACATCCGGACGATAGGCAAAGAACCCGTTGCGCAACTGGCTGCCGGTAATATCAAAAGAACGAACGAGATCGCCATTAGAAAAAGAGGAGGCAACGATATCCTGCTTAACGCGCCGCAAAATAATGCCGTCACTCGGCGCAAGCTTAACGTAGTTAACCGTTGTCCCGTCGTTAACCAGGCGGTCCTGCGTGCCGTGAATTTTTTCAAACTGCTCCCGGTTAAAAACGTAGAGCTGAGTCTTATCCGTCGAGTTGACAAGCGAGATGCCGTTCTCGAAATCACGCCGCCAGAGCCCCGGCTCAATATAATCGCTTTGCGGCTTAAGCAGATTAAAATAACTGGAATCAGCCCGGCCCAGTTTGACATCATACTCGTCATACCACCACAACTGTTCGTGAGTCAGTCCGTAGGAAAAAGAATAATAACCGTCGCCCAAGAGCGTGCTCGTCAGTCCGAAGCGCATCTTCTGATACGCGTCCATCCCCTGCTGGCCGTTTGTGTTGGAGTTTATGACATAATAATTCGGCTGCTTATTAAGCGGCGGCAGACGGCGCAGATAATTATACATCGAAGACTGCCAGTAGCTCGGTCCGCCCTCCCACCAGGCCGGAAACGACTCGAACATCCGGCCGTTTACATTGGGCTGGTAATACGAATCGGACGTGCCATTCATAACGATAGCCTTATCCGGATAAGCATCACGCGTTTTCTGTAAAATGGAAATAAGCGCTTGTCGCCAGCGGGTATTAACCGTCGCCGGCGGGTCAACCCGGCCGTCGCCGTCAATGTCGATGCCGTCCGTGCTGTAGCGATCGATAGTCGACTCGAAGGTATCATAAAACGATCCGTCCCAGGGAGCCTGGCGGTAGGTATCGCCGACCGAGGCGACAAACATATTTTGCCAGGCCGAGGAAGTAGCGTTGACTGTAAAAAGGTTATTCCAAACTTCCAATTTTTCCCCCGCCCCGCCGCGCAACCAGAGATTAGCGTCGTCAACTTTTTTATACAGCGTATGCGGCAAGTGCAGAACCATGCCCGGAGTATTATAGGCAATAACAGTTTTTTCCGGACCGGCCGCCTTAAAGGCGCGAATGAATTCCGGAAATTTCATACTTATTTCATTCGGCAGGATAAGTAGATCCCATTTCTTAGCCTGAGTCAGCTCGTCTTGGGTGACGAGATCATAATATTTTAAATAATAGTTTGCCAGCTTGGGATACGTGTCCTGAGCAGCGGCCAGCGGCCCGCTTGGCCAGAGGGCAATAAGCGGGAGTGCTAAAAATAGCCAGCGAATATTACGAGAGAATTTCAGCATAGATATCAGTTAACGCAGCGCAATGACGTGACAGGGCATAATCAGCGACGCTGGCGCGAATGCGTTCCGGATCAAGCGGCTCGGCTAAGGCGCGTTGCAAGACGGTGGCCAGCGCAGTCGGATTAGCCGCCGGACAGAGCCAGCCGGTCGCTTCATCGGTAATAACTTCCGGCATGCCGCCCATCCGGGATGCGACAACGTTCTTGCCTAACGCCATGGCCTCAAGCAAGGCCAGCGGCATGTTTTCGTACCAGATCGAAGGGAGCACAACGACTGAGGCTTCTTTAATTATAGCAGTTAATTCAGAACCATAAACAGGCGACTGGAAACGAAGGCGGTCTTCTAAGCCTAATCGTTTCGCCAATGCCTGGCATTCCGCCTTCTGCGGGCCGTCGCCGACGATGAGCGCTGCTTGATCCGGTAACAGACTAAGGGCAGTAATAAAATGCACAATCCCCTTTTCTTCGGAGATACGTCCGAAATATAACAGATAGTCTTTCGGTTTTACGAGCGGTTCAGCAAGCAGTCCGTCGTCAATGAAATTTCTTAAAACGCGGATATCGCTCTTAGCGAAACCGTTGTCTTTCATCTTCTGCGCCATAAAACGGCTCGGAGCAATAAAGGCCCGGACACGACGCCGATAAATATTGAGGATACGATTATGGAAAAAAAGCGTGGCGGCCGCGAGCAGGCTCTTGGCATAGGAATTCTTATGGCAGCGGTCGACGACGCAGCGGAAATAATGTCCGCCGAGACAGCGTTCATAAATCTGACCCTTATTAAAAAGAGCGTAGTTAGGCGACAGAACATTATAATCATGCAGGTGCATGACGACAGGAATTCCGCGTCGGGCGGCAGCATCAAGAATCGAGGGAGAGATTTGACTATAGATATTATGGACATGAATAATGTCGGGTCGGAAATCGTCGAGCAAGCGACCGAACTTGCGCTTCGCTTCAAAGCTATAAAGAAGCCGGCCCGGCGCGATAAGTTTCTGCCATAATCCCCCTTCGTTAAAGCTGAGCCGCGAGACAAAATAAGACGACCAGTCGGACGGCAAATTTTTTGGGTGATTCATCGCAAAGACCGCCACGGCGTGTCCCTGCTCGCGCAGTGCCGCTGAGATATCTAGAAAATATTTATCGGCCCCGCCGCGAGGATAATGAAATTTGTTTACCTGAAGAATTCTCATAGTGCTGGATTAAGCATTTCGCGATAAAGCTTTTCATAGGCCTCTGCCATCAGCGAAACGCTAAAGAACGAGGTTACATGCTGACGCAAGGCCTTACCGAGGCGATGGCGATCTTCCGGGGAGCGGCGCAGCCTTTCCAGACTCTGGGCGATAGCCGCGCTCGACTGCGGATCAATGAGCAGCCCAGTCTCTCCGTCGCTGACAACTTCCTGTACGCCGGGAATATCAGATGCCACGCAGGGCAATCCAGCCGCACCAGCCTCAAGCAAAGCCAAAGGCATACCTTCCCACAGGGACGGCAGAACAAAAGCATCAAGCTTTGACAAAAAAGAAGGGACATCGTTAATTCGTCCGACAAGGTCAACGCGTCCAACCAGTCCTTTCTCCGTAATTAATTTTTCCAAAGAAGCGCGCAGCGGCCCTTCACCGGCAATCGAGCAATGAACCTCGCCCTGCTCCGCCAGAATGGCAACCGCCTCAATAAGCCTCGCCAAATTTTTTTCCGGTGCGAGACGGCCGATTGCGCCGATGCGGAATATGTCCGAAGACGCCGTCTCGGGGCGGGCAAAACGTTCAGCGGCGACGCCGTTATGAATCAGACGCAATTTAGAAGATGAAAAACCACGAGCAATCAGCGCCTGACGGACTGCTTCCGACACGGCTACAGCCGCGCGCGACCAGCCGAAGAGACGACGTTTCAAGGCCAGGCGCAGACCGGAAGGCAGACCGGTACTGTGTTCTGTCGACAAAATCTGCGACAGACCGGCCAGACGAGCGGCTAATCCGCCGTATAAATCAGCGCCGAAAAGATGCGTATGAATAATCGAAGGTTGTTCTTTTTTCAAAAGCCGGTAAAGTCGCCAGAGAGCCAGCAAATCACCCAGGTGACGCTGACCGATAACATGGAGGCGAACCGGCCCGAGACTGGCCGCCATCTCCTCACCGCCCGCGTCGAGCGGCTTAAGGGAAACAAGCAGCGGTTCAATAGCCGGCGAAGCCTGCTTTATTAAATCAAGCACCATCGTCTCAGCGCCGCCGCGGGTAAGGCGTGGCAGAATGTGGATAACACGTAAGGAGGGTTGAGACGGCATACTAAGAATGAGAAATAAGACGGGAGTACAACTCAGCGTAGCGGCTGGCCATGACCTCGAGCGAAAAATCACGAACAACGCGTTCACGCAGAGCGTGGCCGAAAGCGCGTCGGGCAGTTCTCTCTAATCGTAGCATGGCAAGCATAGCTTCGGCCAAGGCAGTATCATCATCCGGCGTGACTAGCATTCCGCTCCTGCCATCCTCAATAATTTCCGGCAGACCGTCAACGCGCGAAGCGACCACTGGACAGGCAGCGGCACCCGCTTCCAGCGCGGCGATACCGAAACCTTCCCAGCGGGAGGGCATCACAAAACAATCGACCGCAGAAAGGAGGGCCGGCACGTTCCGCTCAATACCAGGCAAGGCAACAGAATTCTGCAGTCCCAATTCAGCAATCAAAGCTTCCAGTCTTGCTCGCTCAACGCCTTCGCCGGCAATAATACAACGCGCCTCAGGAAATTCCGCCGTCACTTTTTTCATGGCGCGGATAAGAACATCAAAACCTTTTTGGCGGTCGAGGCGGCCGACAGCGCCAAAACGAAAGCTACTCCCCTCTGCTTGCTTCTCTGCGAGCGGAAAGCGGGAGAGGTCGACGCTGTTGTGAATAACGCAGGCGCGCTTCGGCCGCAGACGGTAACGGACAGTCATATCACGACGTACGGCCTCCGAGACAGCTACAGTCATTGCCAGATACCAGGCAGTTAACCGCTTAATAAAAAAGATTACAAAAGGTTCGGTTACATTAACATTATGTTCAGTGGAAATAGCCGGGACGCCGGCGAGCATCGCCGCCGGGCGACCATAGCAATCGCCGAAGAGATGGCAATGCACGAGATCGATCCGCTCGCGGCGAATGATCCGGGAGATATTCCAGATAGCGGACAGAGCCCGCCAGGCGCCGCCGAGAAATCCCGGCAGCCTTCCTTTGTCGGCATACGCTTCAAAAACCCTAATGCCGCGCGAACGCAGCTGTTGAATCTGCGAGCCGTCATCGGCCGGCGTCCGGAAAAATACCAACAGAGATGCCTCGTAGCGCTGCGGGTCCAAGGCCGGTAAAAGATCGGCCACCAGCCGCTCGGCGCCGCCGACAGCGAGTGAAGGAATGATATGGAGTATGTTAATTCTTGGGCTGGACATAAAGGAGATGTTTTTTGTCAGGATTCTGCATCAGGGCAGCCGCGGCCAAGGCAATGCCAATCGGCAGCCACAGCTTCCCCTTGTAATACGACGTATTGAAAAATTGAAAAATGAATGTTCCAAGGCAGCCAACCGTCAACGGTAAGAGTAGCTCCTGAAACTCAGCCGAGCGGTCATAGAGCGAAAACAGCCTTCGGAAAAT
Source organism: uncultured Gammaproteobacteria bacterium (assembly GCA_964523425.1). Classification (GTDB taxonomy): domain Bacteria; phylum Patescibacteriota; class Patescibacteriia; order Patescibacteriales; family Patescibacteriaceae; genus Patescibacterium. The sequence goes on along the minus strand of CAZFYY010000017.1, from coordinate 6,434 downwards.
CGCCGCGGCAATAAGCAAAAAGACGATGAGACCAAGCGTCCCCTGTTCCGCCATTACCTTCTGAAGGATACCGTGCGAGTCCATCGGATCGCCGTACTGCGCCGTAAAGCGGATATTGTCTCCGACCAGCTTCATAAAGTTTCCCGTACCAAACCCAAGCACCGGACGGTCAAGATACGACTGCCAGGCAATCTTGGTAAGCTGCAAACGGCTGGCCGTGGCCGAGAAATTATTTTCCTGCAACTGCACCATCTTAAAAGCCAAGGGCATGAGCAAAAGAACAAGAGCGATACTGCTCATGGCCAGCTTCAGCTTATCGGTTTTACGCAAGACGAAGAAAGCGAGCAGCTGCAAGAACGTCGCGATCCAGGCCGCCCGCGAAAACGTAGCTAGCGCGACAACTGTCAGGATAATGAAAGATAAATTGAGGAAGCGGCGTGCCGCCGGCGAGCGGAACCAATAGCGCAGCGCCAGTAAGAAAAAGTTGGTCATGATCAGATATTCGGCAACCAGGTTATGATTGACGCCGAAGGGATAGATACCGAAGATGCGAACGCCGCGCACGCGGAAGAAATCAGCGTCAAGATATTGGCCGATAAGCGTCACAACCGAGGAGCCGGCCACAATCAACCCGGAAACCGCCACGCAGCTCACGGCGATGCGCAAGAATTTTGGACGATCAAGCAGGCTGGCCGGCACGACGACATAGGCCGCGTAGAACATGACAATGACGCGAGCGGCATACCACAGGGCCGGCAAGGGATCGCCGCTGAAAAGATTAGATAAAAGAATTGATGCGAAGAAGGCGGCAAACAGTCCGGCCAGCGGCAGCCGTAATACCTGCGGCCGCTTACCAAAGAGCCGGGTGACGACATAGCGCACGCCAAGGCCAAGAACCATCGCCAGGGCGACGAGGTCGATGAGCGTAAAATAGAGACCAAGGATGCTAAACTCCCAGCCGATGACTGGCATGGCCAGACACATGGCGTACAGCCCCCAGCGCGGTTTCCAGGCGATAAGCGCCACGAGAGCAAGTAGCGCGATTGTTCCGGAAACGACCCCCGGCACAATTAAAAGCAGGTAAAGCGCCGCCGCTCCAATAAGAATTGTCGCAATAATAGGCAAAAAAAAGCGTTGTCCGTAACGGGTAATCATGCCTAGATTATAACACAACAAAATAAAAAAGTCAAGGATTGAGGATATAAAAAAGGGAGCTTTGTGGCTCCCTTTGACTAGATACTAGTCGAAGACTGTATTACTTCCTGACGAAAGAAAAAACTTGCGTCGGAAAGCTGAAATTAAAACTGGTGCCGTTCCAGTTCGGCGTAAATAATGGTCCATTGCTGGCCATCTTACCCTTCACGATAAAATCATGAGGTAAATATTTTTCGACATGTTGTCCGTTTTCCATACCATTAAAGTATTGGACACAAAAAAGAGCATTATCGCCATACGAGTGACCCGTATAGATTACGTAGTAACTCTTATTATTGGCTTCATTGTATACCAATTCCTTTTTATAATCGGAGTATACCCAATTATTTTGGTCATCAGCCACCAGAATATTTTCCAGTTTTGCTCCCCAGATGATTGGCTGGTCAGCTTCAACGATAATTACCCCATCCGGAGTGGCGATACAAATATCGTTTATAACTTGCGCAGAGACGCTTTTAGGCGCAAATGCGGTAAAGATTAGTAATGCCATGAAGATGGCGATATACATTGTTTTTTTCATTTTCTTCTTTTATTTATGAAATTTTTAAGATTGCAGTGATATTCCAGTATATATCATTTACTAGATTTTGTCAAGGTAAGACAGCGGAAGATAAAAAATCGCACCCACCTATGTTTCTAGGGGGGTGCGGAATATATTTACTTCAAAGAACTAGATACCGTTTGTGGCTTATCTTTTTGGGCATCCATATCACATGGTCCCAAACGCTGATGATCTTCCATTTGCGGTAAAAGAGAATTACCCTTAAATGTTGCGGGATAATACTTCTGGTCGAGGCGTTTTAACTTCGTAGGATTAACAATTAAATAACACCAGTCCAAATATCCCGGACAAATAGCGAAGCTATACCTCACATCGAAACATAAATATCCGTCTTCGCGGCGAATTTCATGATGACTAGAGAAATCATCGGCTAATGTCCTGCCTAAAAGATGGCTGGCAAGATAATCGCCCTTAAATTTGTCACCAAACAACGTCATGATGACCGTGGAAGCGATCTTTTCATCGACTGCTAAGGTGGCCGTAGAATCATCTAACTTTACGGCACAGAAAACACCTGCATAATTAGATCCTTTTTCAAGAACCTGATAATTCGGAACAACGAAGTTTCCCCCATCGCAGCCGTTATCGTAAATGCCTTTTGGCTCGTACACGCGAACCTTACCGCCATACATCACTTCATTTTCAGCAAGTTTCGTGTTTGAAGTGCTGTTGTTTTCTCTGTTGCTTTGTCCGCTGCCGCTTTTACCTTTTGAATCATTCTGATTCTCTTTAGTAGAAGTCGGAGCGTCTGACTGTTCAATAGTGCTTTTTACTGTTTCTAACTTAACATCGTCTTTTTTGTTAAAAAAGGCGAAATAGAGAAATATGAGTAGCATTGCAACACCTGCAACATACCAGCCCGGTGACACTCTCGATGATCCTTGCGGATTATTCGGATTGCTCTGATTGTTCAGATCGTTCGGAGTTGGCGCATTGTAGTTCGTCATATTTCCACCGCTGCCTGATTGGCCTTGCGGTAATTCTGGTCTTTCTGTAGACATTTAAAGCTCCTTTTTGATTTTTATTTTTCTAAAAATTGAATTGTTCTTGGGGTTGGTACTTCACTACGCATTTACTTAAATGCGTAGTATATATTGAGCGGGTAAAATGTAAGGTTTACTTCCGTATAATTACGCCAGACACTTGCTTCTTTTGGCGTAGTATATACCTTCGCTTCTAAGTTGGCGATGGTTAAGGCGCGCTTATGAATTCTAAGACCGACAGAAAAATTGTAGGTCATAGCTTTCTTCTGCAGCCCATACGAACCGCCTACTCCGAAATCTAAGGCATAGGCCAGTGGATATTTATCTAACCCCGACTTATTGCCGAATGGTACGGGCAAAGAAAGTCCGGTGAAGATAATATTTCCATATACCATCCCTAAATCATACGTTTCGAGTTTTAACGCCGCGGTATCATTCGCTCCAGATATAGTCGCATCCGCCGAATAATGTGCCCCAACATTAACTCCAACCAACGAACCAAAAACTTCAGATGACTGGCTTTCGTAATAGGCATTAGCTGTTAACAGCCAGGAGACCTGCTTGGTTTTCACCAGCTTGTTTTCTCCTTCGGCAATAACCCGTCTGACACCCATGTCGAAAACAAAAATTTCCGAACCGTAGGCATCTACGTTATAGCTGGCGATCGAATATGCCAAACCGGCAATATTTGTCGTGCCAACATAATCGCTTGTATCCTTTGTTGGTGACACAACTTCGGTGTGGGTTATTACCTGGCCAAGTTCAGCCATTGGTCCGGTCGAGACATCGTTTAGACTGCGCAGTGGGCGCGTCCTTCCAATGAGCCGTGTCATGAACCCTGAGCCATACATTCCGTTTGTGTTCAGGAAAATCCCGGTCACTTGCGCAGAAAACTGAGCAATTGGAAATGGCGCTGGGTTCAACAGACTTGGCCAAAGCTTTTTCGTATCATTGCTGTAATACTTTGATTTACGCTTTTCGCCAACCCTATCATCATTCTTTGTTTCTGCATCTTTGTCTTCTTTGATGATGAGAGGCTGGTTTGCCTTGTCAATTGAGTCCTGTATGTGTTTTCTTTTTTTTATAATTTCTTCTTCCGTTACGTTTGTTACTTGCGCAACAACTAAGTTGAACGAAGAAACTGAAAGAAAGACTACCAAGAACAACATGAATGTTAGTTTCAATTTTTTCTCCTTTAAGGTGGCAGCCCGGAGGCCGCCTATGATTAAATTAATAATATTTTTTAATAAACTGGCTGGAATGGTAATCCAGAATCTTACCATGAATCAAGACAAGAGTCAAGATTCATGGCAAATTTGCAGATTACGTTAGGAGAGCAGGTTCTTCATATTTCCCTTGAGGGTTCCCGGCTCTATATCCCCTTCAAAATAGCCGCCGCCTTCGTCATATAGCTCAGGCTGGAGCGGAACTTTAGCATACTGGCCGTAATGGGTAACTGGTTCGGGCCGGTCATGATAGGGAATCGGATGAGCCGGATCGAGATTAGACAAAGCCTGCTCCGGAAGCTGGCCGCGAACCGGACCGCTCTGATACGGCGGCTGCCGAGGCGGTTCGGGACGAGGTACCGGGGCGGCATAGGGCGCTTCAAGATCGCGGAAAGCGCGGGACGGAATGCCAGGCGGCAATTCACGAAAGCCGTAGGAAGGAATGGCCGTTGGATCATGTGGAGCATTGAGATAAATATAAACCAAGCCAACCAGGACACCGATAACGATGGCCCCGCCGCCAACCAGCGGAATATTAGGCTTAACTGGCAGCGTCGAGGTAACCGGCTGGTCGATAAGTCGAACCTTCACCGTATCGCCGGCACCGTGGTACGAGGCGTGCTGGGTCATGAGCACGTAGTTTACGGCGCGCAAAATCTTTTCCGCCTGAACACGATCCGGATGATACACGACAATCGAAATGATACCTGAGTCGTTAACGCTGCGGGCCTTGACGGTCTTCGTCCAGGTTTCCATCTGACTACGCGGATTATCTCCGAAATAGGCCGTTTCGATGCCGAAATTTGTCTCCGTCACCTTCGTATAAAAGGAATTCGAGGAAATAACGCTCGCCAAAATACCAGACAGGTATTCATTAGAACGAGACGCCGCGTAGGCATCAAGCGTCCGGTTGTTTTCCTGAACGACCAAGACCTGGGACTTTGAGCTATACTGAAATTTCTGAATAGCGACAAACAGCGCGCCCAGCACGAGGAAGAGGGCGACAAAGCCCCAGAGAGTCTTCTTCTTTTGGCTAACGATAGATAAAAATTCTTTAAATTCCATAGTTTGCTTTAGCCTTTTTAGAGGTTAATATTAAATTATATCACATAATAAAATAAATGTCAAGAGCAGGGGTCAGGATTGCTTTTCCACCCCGATGGGCTACAATAAGAGCCATACTGTAAGACTACCTCATTTTCCCTGCTTTATGAAGCCGTACCAACCCACCCTTACCGAAAAAAAACGTCATTTTGACTTGGAAAAAAAGCTCGCCGACAGCCTGCGACAGGCCACGGCCGCCGAACGGCAGAAACTCTATGGGCAGGTCTATGATGAAATATACGCCGCCATCCCCTATCTGTTACCTAATCAACGCATCCTGTCTCAGCTGGCCATCGCCGATACTTTAAACATGCTGCGCCCCTACCTGCGCCCGCAGACCACCTATCTGGAAATCGGTGCGGGCAATTGCGTCCTCGCCCTGGAAGCGGCCAAGCGCGTTGCCCAGGTCTACGCCGTCGACGTCTCAGTTGAAGTGACGGCCGATAATATCTTTCCGAAAAACTTCACCCTTTCCATTTCCGACGGCCTCTCTATTCCGGTGCCGGAAGGCAGTATCGACCTGGCTTTCTCCAATCAGCTCATGGAACATTTGCATCCGGACGATGCGGCCGAACAGCTGTCTAATATTTATCGAGCCCTCAAGCCCGGCGGACGCTATATCTGCATTACGCCCAACCACTGGTCCGGTCCGCATGATATTTCCAAATATTTCACCCCAAGCGCCACCGGTTTTCATCTGCGCGAATATGATCACGGGCAATTGGTCAGCGTTTTCCGCCAGGCCGGCTTCCGGCATTTTCGGGCGCTTATCGGCAGCCGCGGATTATTTGTTGAAATTCCCCTCTGGCCGCTGCGCGCTCTGGAAAGCTGCCTGGCCGCCCTGCCCTTCAATCTCGGCGTGCGGCTCGGCCGTCTACTCCCCTTGCGCCTACTACTGGGAATCAAGCTTATCGCCCGTCGCTAAATAAACCGCCAAATATATATGACAAAAAAATCCCCGCAGAGGCGGAGATTTTTTATACCAGAACAGAAACGGAGCTAGGCAATATTCAGTCCTTCTTCGGCAATAACGACAATCTTCTTGCCTTCCAAAACGCTATAGAGAAAGACGTCGGTCACCTGACGGCGATAATAAAACTCTTCTTCCGTCAAAACGGAATAATTCACTTCATTTACCAGCTCTTCTTCGAGCTCTTTGACAAGCTTGGCGACCTTGTCTTTATTGAAGTTGCCGACAATGAGCATATCAACCGGCGCCTGCTTATCATTGATAAAAAGTCCGGAAAGGATCAGCAACTTGATGCTGCCGAGCTTGCGCAGCTTGTCGGTGAAATCTTTTTCACAGAGAATCTGACCCTTGATAATCAAATCCTTAATCTCATT
>CAZFYY010000016.1:10573-23114 GCA_964523425.1 uncultured Gammaproteobacteria bacterium | reverse complement strand
TGGCGCCTGATGGCCTTCGGCTGCCTGACGCTTGCGCTGCTGATGGCCGGCGGCCAGTAACGCGACAGGAGATTTGAGAAATTCGGACAGGAGATTTGGGAAATTCAGGTCGTTTTCGGGCTGATCATCTTCTGCCACTGGTTGCCGGTTTGGGCGTAGACGAGTTGGACGGGGCCGTACAGGATGTTGCCGTTGGCGCCGTCGATGTAGCGCGACTCAATGTGGTCTGAGAAGGCGTCGAACAGCCAGAATCCGGCGATTGGGTTATCCCCAGTAGTGGCGATGCATCCGTCTGACCAGCGCAGCTTTCCTCCAAATTGCAATAAAGCCGCATTATTCCTAGCTGTTGAATACTTCAAGACCGATTGCGAATCCTGTAATACACCAGCCACAAACTCCCAGAAATAAGTAAAGGAAACCACCTGCCGGACATGGGTATCACCGCGAACCACGAAGAAATGCCCGGATGTTCCGTTCAGGTTTGCTCGGGTAATCAAATCTGCGTGCCACGCATTGGCCTCTGTGGGGTATCTCTCTTGCCACGATTGCCCGTACTTTGAAACAGAGGTTTCGATAGCTAGTATTTTCAGCGGATGAGTCGAAACATCCAACGCTGACATCATGTCTGCAATTTGCTGGGAACCGAACATTGGGCCAGGGTCTGGGGTCCCACTCCATGCAGTTGAATGCAGTTGGACATCGGAGAAGAATATCTTTGCAGGTCCATACGATGTGCTTGAATAGAGTTCTCCAGCTCTATATGCCCCTGCGCCAATCGCAGAAACCCATGCTTGAACTTCTGGGAGTGCTGCCGCTTCTACTTGGGCTTCCGTCCAACTCTTGCCATCTGCTGCAATGGCATCTACCCAATAATCGGTTCCACCAACAATGGAAGGCCCACGCCTGAAGTTAGACGCAAACCCATGATCCCCAACAGTGCCATGCCACGGAACATTCTGGTTACACCAGAGTCTGTCCGCGTCTCCACTCCATTTTGTATAGCTTGGGAAGAGTCCGAAGGTTGCCGCCCATGCTCTGGCGTAGTATTTACTTTGGGCTTCCGATTGGCATACATAAGTCTGCGTAGGCCACCCCGTCGGGTTCACCTTTAGCCCGTCAACATAGTTGATGTCATCGACATGGAGTTGGGCGAAGGGGACGCCTTGTGCGGCATACTTCTGCGCCAGAGCCTTGATGATTGTAAAGGGTCTGTGAGTTGTTCTGCGCTCATCTGAATCACAGGTTGAGACGATGAAGGAGCATCGATAATCCGCCGGCGCAGTTGTGAAACTCCCGGAGATTGGGGCTTCATTTCCAGAGGTTATCGTGTAGGTGTAGCGAGTCCCGGCAGATAGCCCTGAGAAGGTTACATACCCAACCCCGATGAAGTTCCCTCCTCCATGCCGATCGGTGTATTGCGTAATATCTACAGAGCCAGAAGGGGAGATGCTGGCTGATATGGTCCCAGAGATGAGTGAGGCAACCAGAATCTTTATGGATGTCTGAGTCGCCCAGCCGAGTTTTACTACCATCTGAATCTCCTTCGATCAGATCGTCAGGAGTTCAGGGCAATCCAGCAGGTTATGCTGATTCAACCCTTGCATGATTTCTGTGAGGTTGGATGGTAGATTCTGCTTGAAGTTGAAGATTCTGACTCTGCGAATTGCATTGATGGAAGGATTGTTAGCCGCTTCAGTATTCCTTGCTATGTATTTTGCTCCGACCGCAAACTTCAATCTTAAAGGGTCAGCTTCTCCCCCAGATGCAACAGTGCGGCAACTGAAGAATGCAGAGGGATCGACTGCCGTAACTGATCCAGCCGCAGTCAGGATTCTTGTTCCGGTCGTTTCTCCCCACCAACTCATGAGCTGTTTGCCTGACGCCCTGTTATCCAGCAATGCAAAGTGATTGACGATGGTTGGTGTGATAAGGTCAAAGTCCAAGGTTGAATTTGATACTTCTACCTGCGCATCATTCTTCGCGTATATTTGCATCGAATTGCCGACGTTGTATCTGAGTTGGAAATGCGACTGATACCCGGCAGTCCCAGAATACCCAAGCGCCCAGATCGCATTCGCCGAAGCAGGGTTTGCAATCTTCTCAACTTGGCAGCATATCAACACTGCGCCGTCTCTTACTGCCAGTTTAGTGTCCCATTCCAATTCAGTCTGGTAGTTCCCCAAGAGCACTCTGTCCGTCTGATTCCCGCTCCAATATCCATTCTTTGCTGTCCATTGTGCGGTGTCTGCGTTCGGGGAGATCACACCGCCAGAGATCGTTGAAGATTGGAGAGTCGGGCCGATGCCGTAGGCGCATGGGATGTTCACCGTCGATGTGCCCACCGCAGCGCCCTGGTGCAGCGTGTAGTACATGGCGAACATATCGTTGCGCTGGAAATGCGCCTTGACTGCCTGGCGCAGTTGGCGATTGCCGATGACGTTATTGATCACTTGAGACCTCCACGCGCAGGGTTGTGTATCGGCCGGATGTGTAGGTTGGCAACATTGACAGCGTCAGGGTCTTGCTGCTGAGGGCCGGGTTGAATTGCAGCAATCGCATGGCGGTGTCGATGTTCGACTGCGTGGCCTCGGTCGGGGAAACCGCGAACAGGGTATTGGCCGGCGTGGTTGCCAGTGTGCCGGTGGCCGTGCCCACTGCCAGCAGCGCAACCGAGGTGATGTTGCTGTCGCAACTGATCTTGAATGGCAGGTTCGATCCAACGTTGATCAGGCGGGTGTCGGCGGTCTTGCCGAGGAGCGACTCACCTGCATCGATCAGATCGAGCGGGTTGATCATCACGCGCAGACCGAGCAGCGTATTGCTCGCTCCAGCGTCGAGGAGGAATTCCGGGTAGGGAATGCCGCCGATGGTGCCGATGATGGTGGACAGTTGGGCGGTGCCGATGATGACACCGCCGCTGGCGTCGACCCTGCCGGGCTTTTCTTTTTTGTCTGCGTCCAACCCATGGATGATCATTTGCTCTGCTCCTCAAACTCTGCTCAGTGAAAAATCATGCTTGGTGTGGCTTTCGAGCCCGCTGCGAAAAGTTTCAATCACAATGCGCAGTTGGCTGTTGAGGCTGCCGCCGCTGTCGGCGGCTTCGGTGGTCCAGGTGTAGCTGTTGGCGGTCAGGCCGGTTTCGGTGCGGCGCAGGGTGCCGCCGTCGCCGTAGAGTTTAAGGGTGTAGGTGACGCCTGTTTCGGGGCCGATGTCGGTGGCGGATTCGTCGCGCAGTTCGCCGCTTTGTGCGATACGGTCGCGGTGCGCCCAGGTGATGCTGAGGGCGCCGCTGATCGATGCCGGGTAGGCGCTGCCGTTGATGCGCAGTTTACCGGGCGGATAGGGTCTCAGGTGGCGGGCGTCGACAGTTGGCACGGTGACGGTAGGCGCGCTGCCGAGGGGGAGTGCGCCACTGGTGGCGCGGGTGAGCAGGCGGGCCTGCCCGTTGACGCCAGCGGTGAGCGGAAGCACGCCGCCAATGCCTGCCGCGACCAGGTAGAGGACGGCGCCCGAGCTGTGCGCACGGGCGACTGTGTCGATGCAGCCGCGTGCGAGGGTCACGGTGCCGGCCACGGCATCGAGGGCGGTGAGGCGGCACTGTTCGCCGTCGAGCCATACCAGCCCGCCAATCTCTGCGGCCGCAGCGGCGGCCAGGGTGAGGCCGGAGACAGCGATCACGGTTTGGCCGGGGGTGACGGCTGCCGTGGTGAGCAGGCGCGGCGCGAATGGCACCTGCTGCTCGTAGAGGCTCCAGCTGGAGCCATCGTTGCCGTAGAGGTCGAAGTCGAGGCTGTTGCCGGTCGGCGCGGCGGCGATGAGGGCGATTCCGGTCTGTGTGCTGCCGGGCATGGTGAGGGTGTCGGCGATGATCTGCCGGTAGGTGATGGCCTCCGCCACGTACTGGGAGACGGCGGTCGGCGCTGGCACGGCAGGGCTCCAGAGGGCGGGCTGCGTGGCGTAGGCGGGCGACCCGGAACGGAAGACATCGGCGATCAGCTTGATGCGGACGAAGCCTTCGGTCAGCTCGCCGTAGGCGGGCGATTGGACGCGCATCGGCACTTCGACCAGGCCGTAATCGGCCCAGCTCAGGCGCACCAGTTGGCCGGGGCGCAGCGCCATGCCCACGGTGAGCGCAACCAGCACTTCGGCGCGGGAGAGGCTGTTGGAGAAGATGCCGAAGTCGCGCTCGGCCAGCTTGCTGGCGACATCGCTGCGGCCGCAGCCGGGGTAGTTGCGCTCCATGGCGCCATTGCTCCAGCCGAGCTGCGCCTCTTCGAGCCCGCTGTTGTGCAGCGTGGTCTGCTGGGGCTGGCCGGTTTCGCGGTCGGTCCAGGTGACCGATAGCTCGGCCACGAGCTGCTGCAAGGTCGGCTCGACGTAGTCGGTCAGATCGATGATGTTCGACTCATCGAGCAGGGTGGCGGTGGCCGGGTTTTCGGTGTCGCGGATCAGCTTGATGGTGAGCTTTCCGGTCTGCGGGTCGTCGTAGAGCAGGCCGCTGATGTGGTCGAGCAGCAGTTTTTCGAGGTCATACACGTCGCCGGGAGTCCAGCGCAGCGAGAAGCCGAGCCCTTCGCCATGCACGGTGGCCGCCGCACTGGAAAACGAGGCGGTGTCGATGACGCCGAGCGAGCGGCCGCGTCCGTAATCATTGCTCAACTGGGCTTCAAGCAGCACCAGAACCGGGTTTGAATCGCCGTTTATCGACAGATAAAGGCCGTTCGAAAGCGGGTTTGGGTAGCGCTCCACCATCCACTCGGTGTTGGGCAGCCGCAGGGTTTCGCCGATGTAGCATTGCTCAGCCACTGCCGAGAGCACGCCACGGTGGGCAGGCTGAGGCGTGCCGAGCACTTGCTGCAAGTAGCTGGGCACGGTCTGCGCGCCGTTGCCGTCGAGCACGCGCAGGGTGCCGGTGAGACCGCCGCCAGCTTTATATCCGCCGAACAGGTTGGGCGAGTTGAGCGTGTAGGCGCCGGCAGCGCCGATGCTGCCGAGCACCAGCTCGCCATCGACGCGCAGTTCGCGCAGCGCGGCCGGGGCAGTCGCCGGGCTGAGGCAGAGCACGTAATGCCAGCCGAGGTAGTAGCTGTAGCCGACCGTCTGCTTCTGGCTTGAAAACAGCCCGGTCTTGATCCGCTGGACGATCGGCACGGGCCGGCTGTCGCCGTACCAGATCAGGTTGGGATCCTTGACCAGCGCGCGGCCGAAGACGATCGGGATCATGCGTTGGGCATCTGCCGTCGGCACGTTGATGGCATCGAGGCCGCTGGCTTGGGCATTCTTGATCTCCGGCCCATCGCGCAGCAGCTCGCCGATCACGTAACTTGCAACCCAGAGCGCGATGGTTTCCCAGATCATTTGAGCCCCTTGCCATGCGGGTCGGTGGTCGGCGTCCAGGGCCAGCCGCCGAAGTTTGCCGAGTTGGCAAAGTCGGAATGGCAGGTGGTCAGCGTGTGGTCGCAGCCCCGGTACAGGTCGACGGTGGCGCCGGCGGCAAGCTCAGCCAATGGCGCGACCATTTCGATGCTGCTGCCGACATGCTTGCGCAGATGGCGGCGCACGCCGTTGAACTCGACGTAGCCTGCGACGAAATGGCCATCCGCATAGCCGGCGGCAGCAGGCACGGTGAGGGTGCGGCCGGATACTGCCGAGACGGTGGTGGTGAGACGATGCGCCGAGCGGTCGACGTTGCAGCCAGGGCGATAGAGCGTCCAGCGGCAACTGCGGCCGTAGCGCAGATGGCGGGCCACGCCTCGCTGGGCTTTCGATGCTGGGGTGGCCGACAGCTCGAGCGCCAGCCCGGCCCAGCGCAAGTCGGTGACGGTGCCCTGCCAGGCCACCAGCGTGAGCGCATCGACGCGGCGGAACAGTGTCAGGTCGATGCGCTCATCGAGCAGTCCACCGCGTGCGTGCCGCGCCAGCGCGCTGTCGACCGGCACGGTGACGGTCAGATCCGAGCGGGTGATGTCGGCGCCGAGTTCGTAGCCGGCGCGCGAGAGCCCCTCAAGGCGCGGATAACTGAAGCCATCGTGCGTCAGGTCGAGGTCGCCGCTGGCATGGCGGAACACCAGTCCTGCCGATGACGAAAACCGGTAAAGCTCCTGGATCAGGCTCATGCATCGACCCTCAGCAGCGGTGCATCGAAGGTGACCACCTCGGGGGTGCGCCAGGTGAAGAGCAGTTCATCGCGGTCGAACCGCAGCTTTTCGAGCCAGTAAAGGCGCCAGTCTCCCACTGGGCCGCTCTGCCCCACGGCGCTGTTCAGCTCCAGCAGTTGCTGGCCGAGCCCATCGGCATTGGCACTGATGATGGTGCGGATGATCCATGCGCCGGTCGGCCGATGCAGCAGGGCGATGGTGTTGCGGCCGACAGCGCCATCGAGGCGGGCGTTGTACTGGTCGGACCGCACGGCCACATGGGTGTCGAGCGCAGCGATGGCGCTGGCCAGTTGCAGGTCGATCTGCCAGGTGGGCGCGACGAAGGCGCCGCTGCGGCCGGCCATGCGCGCCACAAAGGCGAGCAGGGCGCGGGCATCGCTGCGGCCGACCCCGACCCATTGATGCTGGCGGGAAATCGCCGGGCGCGGCTCACGGGCCACTTCGCGCCAGAGGCCGGTTTTGCCGTCGAGCCGCAACCGCTCGCGGCGGTAGCCAACCGCAACCGGCGCTGCACGGTTCGGCTCGCGCAGCCACAGTTCGGCGCCGCCGTAGGTCTGGGCCGCAGTGCCGGCTGCCACCGGCGCCGAGGGTTCGGAAAGCTCGAATTCGAGCGTGGCGGTCACCACGTCGGCGGCGGGGCGCTCCAGATCAACCTGCTGGGCGACGCGGGCAATCCGCAGCGGATAGAGCAGCGTGCCGGCCGGCCAGGTGGCCTTCAGGCCATCGGTCAGATCAATGCCGCCAGCGGAGACTGCATCGATCTTCACCACCTCATTTTCAAGGGGTCCGCGCCAGAGCAGGGCATAGCCACCGACCACGAATTCGCGCTGCGCGGTGGTGCAGGCGATCAGCAGCGCGCCGAGCGCGGCAGCCGCATCGATGCGCACCGGGTCACGCCAGACCGGCACGCCGAATGCCTGTCCCTGCCAGTGCCACAGCAGCTCCTCCAGCTCGCGGGCCTCATCGCCCACTGCCAGGATGCGATAGCGCCAGCTTCGCCGGGGCAGGCTGCGCAACTGGGTGCGCGACTCGCTGCCGTCACGGGCGCGGGCAACCGCAGTGAGGTACTCCAGCCGCTCCTCGATGCCGCTGGCCCAGTCGGGCGCGAATCCCATCACCAGCAGGCGACTGCCGATCACCGTCAGCAGGGCGGATTCGGCGCCGAAGCGGTAGTCGAAGCGGGCGTCGATCAACGCCGGGCCATCGAGCGCGACCGACAGGGTATAGATGTGCGATTCGAGCCCGCCGAACAGCAGCGGCGGTGCGGGCGTGTCCACAGCGAGCCCGGCGCCACCGCTGACCAGCAGATCGGTCAGCGTGCGCGCAGTCATCTGCGCATTCCAGACCTCGAACTGCGCGGTGATGTCGGCCGAGATGTTTTGCAGATCGAGCAGCGGCGGCACCACCCGCACGCGGTAGTAGAAGTCATCGCTGTAGGCGGCGGCGCGGGCGCCACTCAGGCTGCTGCTGGCCCGCTCGACCGGCAACGCGCTGGCGAAGCTGCCGCTGAATGCCCCGCCCGCCGAGACGGCCGCAGTTGGCGGCCAGTAGTACATCTGCGCGTCATCGAACTGCACCAGCGTATCGACCAGATAGGTGGTATCGCTGATGCCACGCGCGCTCTCCGGGATGAACCCTGCGTAACTGGTCATGGGCCGTCGTAGAAGAGTGCGACCGCCACCGTGCCACTGTGTCCCTGCCCGCCGGCCGGATTTGCGGCATCACGCTTGACCCACGGGAAAACCTTCCAGCGGTCTGCGCCCTCGGTGATCACATCCCCGGGTTCGAGGTAGGTGTTACGGGTGACGCGGATGTGCGGGATCTGCCCAACCAGCGAAGAATACCCACTGGGCCTTGGCACTGCGATGTTATAGGGCAGGAGCTGCACCTGGTTGTTCCAGGAGGCCGGCATCCGTTTGTGCAGTGGATCGAAGGTGCCAATCACATTGCCAGCCGCCGTCCATGGCACGGATGATCCATCGAGATCGCAGCGCAACGTGCTGCCGGTACGGGATGGACTCTCCCATCCCGAATTCCAGAACATCGACCCCGCATGTGAGAATGGGTTCCACCATGCAGAATTGTCCTGCGTCACGCGGAATGGCTTGTTGAGATCATCATCATAGGGCTGGCCGATGGAGCCAGAGACCCAGAGCCCGCCGCCCCAGGCGCCGTATTTGACCATCCCCCCGAACGACAGATGCTGATGCATCCCGCTGCCGTATTGAATGATGCAGAACAGAACCGGGACCGGGGTCGCATGAGCAAATAGATGGTAGGTGACCGGCCAACTCCCGGCATAAAGTCCGATAGCCGGAGGGATGGAGCAGACATTGGTGGTGAAGCCGACATTGTCGGCGCCAGAGACCCGCAGCCGTTGCCAGGTGCTGCCGCTGAGCAGCTCTGTGGTGAGTTTGACTGCCCCGAAGCTGCATGACAGTACGCCGCTTGACAGCGTCCAGCCATTGGACTGGGCAAAGGTCTCGATCAGGCTCTTGAGGTTGGCTGCGTCGGTGGCGGTGCCGGTTTGATAGCTCATTGGTCAGTCCAGGCGGATGGCGATCATGTCAGCGGCGCCGGTGCGGAACAGATCCTGAATCAGCACATGCTGCACCCCACCGATGGTGATGATGTCCTCGACGGCATTGCCGCCGAAGACCGGGCAGTGATAGACCCCGTCGAGTTCTCCGTAAATTCCGCTGTTGCTGTAAAGGATGATTGGCTGCAAGGGGTACTCCCCGCCGCTGTCACGCCAGGCCGGCGTTCCGCCCACCCACGGTCGGCAGTCCGGCGTGATCCAACTGCCATCGATCCAGCGCTGCACCAGTTGGCTCCTGCTGCCCTTGAAGCCCATCGAATGGCTGGCAGAGGTGTCTGAGTAGCGCGTCGCCGAGGCGCTGCCCAGCATCGCCGACACCGCCACCGGGTAGGGGTACTGGCCGGGGCTCTGGTAGGGCAGGTACTTGCCGAAATAAAAGGATGCATAGACCGTCGCCACCTTGGCCGCGACTACCGCGCAGCGGCCGTTGGCGCGAATCCAGTAGGGGATGCTGCCATTCCACAGCGCCACGCCACGGTCGCCGCTGTGGCCTGGCTGGCTGGCCCAGGTGTTGCCAGTCACGAACCCGGTGGCGCCAGCCAGTGCCAGGTTGTAATAGTCCGACCCCACATTTTGATAGCTGCGCAGCCCCATGAAGATTTCATCGGTGCCGGCCAGTCCGGGGCCTTGCAGCCACAACTCGTAATCTCCCGCAGTGGTCCAGCGGTTTTGCGCCCACGCCTGCCCCAGCGTGGCGAGCTGGCCGCGCGTGCTGGCAATGGTGAACTGCGCCCCCACCGCATAGCCGCTGCCGGTGATGGTGAATGCCAGCTTGCTGATGCTGTAGGCCACGCCAGTGGTGGCCCCGGCCTGTGCGCCCGAGACCGATCCGGTCACCGACCAGAGTTCGGCGCCGGGAGTGGTGGCGTTGGTGCAGGCGATCGTCCAGGTTTCGGTGATGCCGGCCGTGGTGGTGTCGACGCCGGTGATGGTGCCGGGGCCAGTGCCGCTGAATGCCGGCGTGCCGAGCGTGGCATAACCCGTCAGGAAGCGGCGCACCGCATCGAGCAGCCCGGTGTGGCCGTTGGCCGTGCCGATCTGATAGGCCATCAGCCGAGCGCCTCCTTGAAGGCCGCCCGATTGCGTCGGGCAAAGCGGATCAGCGCCCGCGATCCGGCCGGGCCGTCGATCATCTGCGCAAACAGCCCTTCGGTCATGCCGATCTCGATCGCCACGGCGCCGCCGGCACTGCCGGAATTGGCCAGCCGCTTGTTGATCGAATCCTGCTGATTCGCCGTCAGCACCGCTTCGTCACGGGTGATGATCGCCGGCAGCTCGTTGCTCTTGAGGTCGGGCAGGCGGCCATCGTGGAAGCGCTCTGCGCCCACGAACAGCAGCGGCGATACCGCGCGCGTTGCCCCGCCCGGTCGGCCGGCATCGCCGCCTGAGTGGAGCACGCTGGCGAAGAGTGAGCCGAGGACAGAGGCTTTGCCATCAGCCCCCGGCTTGGTGAAGCTGCCGAGAATTTGCGCAGCAAGCGCCTCGGCAGCCATGCGCCGCAACGCATCGGCGAAGCTGCTGACCATGCCCTTGACGCCACCATCGAATGGGTCGAAAAGGAAATCGGCAAACGCGCTCTGGATGTTCTGCGCTGCACTTTCGGCAAAATTCTCCATCATTTTGTTGGAGTCGTTGGCCTGTTCTGCGGCCTTTTTCAGCCGGTCTTTCGAGGCGTCAACGGCGCGGTTGAATGTCTCCTGATCGATGGCGCCCGCTTTCAGCAGTTGCCCATAGCGCTCGATCTCGTCGTTGTACTGCTCCTGCGCCGTGCGCAGCGACAGCTTGAGCGACACACCCTCCTGCTCGATCTCGCGGGCTTTTCTGGCGGCTTCGTCGGCCGCCTGCTCGCGCTGGCGCTGCACCTCGGCCTCTTTTTTCGCCGCATCCTGCAAACGGTCGAGCGCGCCGGCCTGTGCAAGGATCTGCTCGCGCAGCTTTGCGCCTTCAGGCCCGAGCCGCTTGACCTCGTCGGCCAGACTGCCGAGCGTCAGGCGGTACTGGAGCGCCGCCTGCTCGCCAGCACCGAAAGTGCCGACCTGATCACCGAGCTGCGCAGAGAGCTTCAGCAGGCTGTCGCGGGCGGACTCAGCGGCTTTTTTCTGCTCTTCGTCGTTGGTTTTCGTGTCGAGCAACTTCGGCTTCTCGGCCGGCTTTTGACCCGGCGCAGCAGGCGCAGCCGGTCGGATGTCGCTCAACGTATCAGCCTTCTTTTTAAGTTCATCGATCTGAGCGTTGATCGATTTGATGTCGGCGATCAGCTTGTCAGGCGGCGTGCCCAATGTGCGCTCGATGAAGCCGAACGCCCCATCGGATGACTGCGTCAGCAGTTGCTTCTGCCGATTCTCGCGCTGTGTTTCGAGCGTGCGAATCTGCTCATAAATGCGCTCGACCGGATCGGTTGAGCCCACGGCACGTTCGGCAAAGGCTTCGGCCGTGGTCCGGGTGAATTCGGCGATCTTGCTGATTGCGGTTGCGGTTGCGCCAGTGAGCCCGACCACCCCCCCAAGAAATGTCGTCAGCCCGCGCGACACCTCGGGCGATTCGAGCGTGCGCGCCAGCTCCTGAATCTCCTTGGCCAGCCCGGACGATGCGCCGGTGGCCCCGTCAGCGCCGCCGATCAGTTTCAGCAGCGCGTTGTCGACCTGCTGCATGGCGCGCTGCACAGTCAGAGGCAGTTTCGCGAACTCCTTGTCCATGGCCGGCGCCGCCTCAAGCAGCGCATTGATCAGGTCTTGCGAAGAGACTTTCCCTGCGTTGATGTATCCGCGCACCTCTCCGAAAGCGATGCCGAAATGGTCGGCCAGCGCCTGGACGATGCGCGGCCCGGTATCGACGACGCTGTTGAACTCCTCTGCGCGGACAACCCCGCCGGCAATCGCCTGCTGCAATTGTCGTATGCCGTTCGCGGTATCTTCGGGAGATGCTTGCGAAATGACAAACGCCTTGCTCACGGCATCAGCGAGTGCGACGACTTCTCGGTGGGCCAAAGAGGTCGTTTGCGCCAGCGATGCGTAAAGCCCGGAGATGCTTCCCCATTGCGCCGAAGACCGCTGTGCCACCGCATAGGTGTCGCGCATCGCATCGGCGAACTCAGCCTGGGAGTTGGTCACCAGCCGCAGGCGGCCGGCCAGATTTGCCGCACTGTCTGCCTGCTGGACGAATGCCCTGGTGCCGGCAGCCAGCCCGACCCCGATCAGCAGGTTGCGCAACGACGAAAATGCAGAGGAGAGGCCGGCCATCTGCTTGCCGGCCCGTTCGCCGCCTCTGCCAAGGTCGTCGACCCCGCGCTCTGCCCGCTTCATCTGCGCGAGCGCATCGCGCACATCGGCGCGCAGGCGCAGTGCCAATTCGAGGTCGCGGTTATTGCTCATTGATGCCCCTCTTCACGCAGCGCGCGCAGCAGCCGGTCAATCGATCTGGCGTTGAAGCCCAGGCGGATCGAATCGATCAGGTCGGCCCGCTGATGATTGCTGCGCCTGCGCTCTGCGGCGTGGAAGCGCTCGATCTGGCGGATGGTGAGTCGCTCGGCGAGCTGGGCCGGGTCGGTGCCGTACCATCCGGCGAGGGTGTGGAGCCCGTCGATGAGGCTGCCGCCCGCTTGCGCAGCTCCACTGCCAGCAGCAGGCGCTGCACGAAAAAACTGCGGTTGCGCTCCACGGCCGCCATTTGCAGCAGGCGGCCGTCGGTGTCGGAGAGCGTTTCGACCCACTCGGGCGAGCGCCGGCACGCCAGCGCAATGAAGCTGATCCAGGCATCTGCGTGGGCACAGAGCGCGGCCTCGAAC
>CAZFYY010000016.1:0-10563 GCA_964523425.1 uncultured Gammaproteobacteria bacterium | reverse complement strand
CTCGAACAGTTCGGGCCGCATCACCTCTTCGCCGTCGATGTCGGCATCGATGAGCATGTCGATGATCGGCGCCATGACCGGGCCGATGCGCAGCGTTTCGGCGAAACGCAGCTCGCGCACCGTGACCGGCTGTCCGTCGATCGTCACCGTCTGATCGGGCAGCAGGATGTCGAGGTCGTCCATTGCTCAACCCCCTCAGACGAACTGCCGACCATCGACATAGACCTGCGCCCGCTTGACGCTGCCGACCTGCCTCTGCTGTAACTCCATGCTCCAGCCGATCTCCTGATAGGCATCGCGGCTCTTCAGCGCCAGCTCGCCATCCGGCGCCAACTGCACGCGGGGAAAGTACCAGTCGCGACCGAGCCCAGTGGTATTGTCCGAGACCACGCGCACTGCGCCGAACACTGCCCCAGTGGCCGCGCTGACGATGCGCTCCCAACTGCGCGCCTGCTTGGTGTAGTCGACATGGACGATCTGCCCGTCGGTGATGGCGCCAGCGCTCACCACCTGGAAGCGGGCCAGCTCCAGATCGATCAGATAGTCAGTGCCGGCCACATAGGTGGTGGTGCCGGCCACATTGGTGATCACCACCGAGGTGACATCGCGCACGCCGGCCGGGTCGGTGTCCGAGACGCCGAGCTGATACCACAGACCCTTCTTGACGGTAATCGGCTCGTTGAGCACCGTGCCGGCCGAAGTCGACCCGGTGCCGACACTGCCGATCAGGAAGGCCGCGACGTTGTCGGCGTTGACGTTCTGGCAGGTCATTTTGGCGCTGCGGGTCACCTTGGTGATGGTGCGGCTCAGCAGCTCGGCAATCTGGCCGTCGGAGCTGTAGAGATCGATGGCATCAGGCGATGCCACCGTGACCGTGAAGCCAGGCGTCTGCCCGATGTAGCGCTCGCCGGTCAGTGCCCCGGCGGTGTCTTCGCGGTCGAAATAGACGTAGCCGGCCGGGACCACAAAATTCTCGGTGACTGAGGGCTTGAGCATCGGTTAAACCTCTTTTACTGCGCGTTTGACTTTGCTTTCAGCAACGACCTCGGCTTCGCCCATGTCGAGCAGGCGCGCCACCTGGTCGGAGCGCAGCAGCAGCTTTTGGCCGGGGGGGCAGACTTCGCCGCCGTGTGTCAACTCTTTGAGGAGCCTCACCTCGATCTTCTCGATCTGTTCTGCGTCAGCCATTTCAGTCTCCTGCCGATAAAAGTGTTGAAAACAACAGGGGGAAGTAGAGAAAGCCCCCCTCATACGTTCGGCGCGGCCCGCGAATCAGCTTCAGCGGCGCCAGATCATTGGCCAGCCGATGGCCGATCAGCCCGCGCAGCACGGCGTCGATCAGCACGCCAGAGTCAGCGCGGGCAGCATCGCCGGTGCGATCGCGCACATTGCGCACGCAGACCACCACCAGCCACTGCTGCTCGACCATCTGCACCGGCAGTTCGCCAGCGCCGCTGATCGGCGCATCATCCCAATGGATCACATGCAGCGCCGGCACCGGCTGCCGCGCGACATCCTGCGCATCGAGTTCGGCCGCCCCCAGTACGTTCTGGGCCGGTACCAACGCCAGGGCACGCAACCGCTGGATCAGCAGCGCTTCTGCCCGCAGGTGATTGCTCATCGCTCGCTGCCTTTCAACAGATGTTTGGCGACTGCATCAAGGGCATCCTCGACCCAATCATCGGGCAACCCTTCATCGGGCAGCATCTTGCGGGCATCAATGGTCACCGACTGCTTGCTTGCCCAGCGATCGCCGATCCTGAAGCGCAGGAAGGGATGGCTCTTGGCGTGGATGGTCGCGCCGAACTGATGCGCCGGCGCGTACTTCTTGTTCGTGCCGACCGCCAGACCATCATCATCAACCCGCGAGATGAAAGATCGACTCAGCAGCCCGGTATTGCGCAGCGGTTGCCCGCCGCGCAGCACATCCTTCCATTTCCGCCCATAAGGATCTGTGCCTGCACGGAAGCCCAACTGCACGTTGGTCAGCCAGGCGCGGCCGATCGAGCGCAGTGCCGGGACCGGATTTTCAAGCCGATCAACGAGCGTTTCGAGCAGTTGCAGCACCTGCGCGTCGTTGATCTCGATGGAAAGCCGGTCGCTCATCAGAAGCCCTCGATGTCATCCCGCGAGAAGATCCGCTCTGGCGCGCGGAAATCCGGCGTCCCTGCCGTCCCCGTAACCCCGACCCCCAGCAACACATCGCCGGACATGATCTTTTCGAGCAGCCGCACTGCATCGTTGTAGCGCTTGACCCAGGGGGCGTCCTTGTCCTCCACACCGCCCAGCGCATAGAGAAAGTAGCGCGCCAGATCGGCCGCGATGCGCACGATCACCGCCGGGATTGGCGAGATCGGCACCGTGTAGCCGGCCGGCTCCAGATGCGCGTCGATGATCGCCCCGGCGTCGGCGATGGCGCTGTCGAGCACCGAGGAGACGATGGCGCCAGCAGTGCCATCGCGATCGGTCAACTGCGCCAGCTCGGTCTGGCCGAAGCGCAGCACCAGCTCTGCCTGGGTGACGTAGGCCACGGTCAGGCCATCTCATCGGGCGTGTTGTGCAGCAGCCATGCGGCATCACGCAGCGCAGCGCTGATGCGGCGGCCGAGCGCCTCGGACAGCACCGGCAGTGCCGGGCGGCCATCCGCAGTCCAGTTGCCGGGGTCATCAGGAGAGAGCGCCTCGATGGCCATGACCACCTCTTCCAGCTCGCGCTCCTGCTCAGACCCTGACGATGACTCAAGCGGCGTGAGCGCGCCGGCCGCAACGGCACCGGCTGCTCGCGCCTCATCCAGCTCGACCACCCCATCACCCACGATCGAGCCGTCGGGCATCTTGACCGGCCAATTGACCTGATAGTGCGCCATGTCGATCACGCTGCGTTCTGGATGAGGTAGCCGGAGTTGATCCCGGAGAGCACCGGAACACGCTCATGCGTGACCGGGTACATCCAGCTTTTTCTGGGCTGGAAGTAATAGGCTTCTTCCACGACCGGATTCCCCTCCATTTCATAGGTGTAGCCATAGGACGGCATTTCCATGCCATCGACAGTGGTCGGCACATACGCCACGACGACATCGACGCCCCACACATCGCTCAGCGTGCCCGCAGTCGAGATCACTGCACCGCCCACTTTGACGCTCTGCACATCCCAGATCGCAGCGAGCATTTCTGCCGTGATCGAGTCGCGCCCCGTGTACTTGAATCGATCGAGCAGCAGTGGATGCGCCCGCGCTGCCGCGAATGCCTTGGCTGACAGCACCACCGTGGTCGGCATCACTCCAACCTGGCTGCGAATGGCATTTTTCGCGGTCTCGATGTCTGCGGTGGGGTTGCCATTGGTCTTGTCGGTCCATGGCGTGGCCGAGATATTGACTTTGTTCGTCGACGGATAATTCGCGGCGGTGCGCGCCAGATCGGCCTGCTGCTTTTCGAGGCCAAGCAGCATCTTGGCCAGCGTGCGCCGCACGGCACGCGCCCCGAGATCGATTCCAGGCACAGCCATGGCATCACGCTTGTACTCCATCGGCACCAACCCCTCGGCGCTGTGCGCCTCAAGCGCATAAGGCTTGCCGAGATGGCCGTATTCGATTGTGATCACATTGCCGCCGGGCGCGCGCTGCGTGCTCTCAAGCACGAAGTCGTCCTTGCCGAATTCGATGATCTGCCCGCCAGATGCCATGACCGGCACTGAAGGGAACAGGCTGTAACCCACCAATTCTGCGTTGCGGTAACCCTGAGCCACCCGGCTCAGAATCGGATCGATGACCCGGATTTGCGAAGGACTTGGCATTTCTATCTCCTGTGATCAATTCGGGATCAGGTGGACCTGGACAAACTGCCCAGCCGCCGTCACAGCATTCAGGGCACGCCCCAGCGTCACGGTGTAGGTGGTGCCATCGCGAAAGACCGCGCGGCCGCTCGAATCCGACGCCACCGGCTGCCCGGCAGAAATCGCGCCGCCAGCCTCGACATCGATAATGCCGAGCGTAAGAGTCGGCACCACCTGGCCGGCGGCCGCGACCGAATACTTCGCCACGCCCAGGGCATTGCCGTTGGCTCCGGTCTGCGCCCCTGCCGCAGTGATGAAGCGGTTTTCAGTGATCGCCCCGCTCGACTTGATCGATGCCGTCAGCGTATTGATGCTCGCCATTTGCCTTGCCCCTCACTGATGTTTTTCGACTGCCAGAACGGCAGCCAGGTAGTCGACTTCGTGCTTCTCGGCATAGGCCAGCGCCTTGCGATGCAGCTCGATCCGTTCCGGCGAATAGGTCGCCCCGCGCGGCATTCCGGCCGTCGGCGCGGTTGCGTCGAGGTTTTCACCTCGCGGGGCAGACCGCTCGGAGTAGTCGATTCGCACCGGCTGCCTGCCGAGGTAGCCGAGCAACCAGTCGCACGCGGGCTGCTTGCCCTCGGCAAAATCGAGCGTGGCGCCGTCCAGCTCGCCGAAGAGCAGCATCACCCCAGCCTTGTCGGCCGGGATGATCTTGCCGGCATCGACCAGCGCATCGACGGCTTTCTCGCGGCCGGACTGGCGCACCATCCGCACGCTCTCGGCGAATTGGGCTTCGCGAGCTTGCAGCGCACGCTCGCGCTCTTCGAGAACCTTGATCCGGTCTGCCACTTCGGCCTCGTTGTGTTCGGGCATTGCGCTCCCCTCTGTCTGGGTTTCAGAAAAATTCTGGCCGTGGACCGCCTCTTGCGGCACCTCGGCATCTTCCGGCACATCGACCAGATCAACGGCCCAGTTCGGCACCACCTGGTCAGCCACCTCCTGCCCCACGCTGCCGATCAGCCACTCGCGTAACCGGCGGAAAATGTCGCGCACCATTGAGCCGTCAGCCTCGCCGAATGCGGCGGCAGGCAGATCTGCGAATTCGATGTTGATGCAACGGTCGCCATCGCTGAGGTCGACTGGTCGAAGACCTTTCAGTGCAGGGGGCTGCGCGCCCAGGAAGCCGACATGCCGCAGGTAATAGGTACCCGGGGCTGGGTTTCGCTCATCTTCGGGCTGGTAGAAGCTGGCCGAGACCTTCTTCAGCCGCCCAGCACGCACCCACTCGACGAACTCCGGCGCGAGCTGATGCGGCACTGCGCTCAGGTCACCGTCGCTGTAGTTGAGTTTTTGCACCCAGCCGTAGGCCGGCGCGTCGCTGCGCGGATGGCCAATGACCAGCGGCGCCTCGTGCAGCGCAGGGTCGTAGGCCGTGGCGGTGCGCCGCACGTCGTCGGTGCTGAAATCGATGGCGTGGCCGCCGCTGTCAGTGTGGCGACCGGCCCGGAAGATGTGGATTGGCGTTGGCTTTGTCATGGCGCCACATTGCTGGATGCGGCGCCTGTCGGCGGGTGAAGTCGTTCAGTGTTTTGAGCCCAGCCCGTCTCCAGACGTCAAACCGGTAGCAAGACCCCCTGTAAAACCCGTTTAACTCCGTTCAATCGCGTTTAAAAAAACGCGCAGGCCCATGGGTAGCGGGTCGGTCACGCAAAGGCTCTCAGAGCCTCTCACGCGCGCGTCAGTACAGCACTGGCGCGTTGATCACTTCTTCGGGTCCGGTCACCTTGATCATGGCAGCGACCAGCAGCGGCGGGATCATCCAGGCAGTGCCGATCACCGCGCCCAGTTGCGCCGCATCGTGCAGCGGATCGGTGATGTCGTAACTGGTCGGCATCGGCGCGCCGATCACATGGCCATCGGCAATGGCCGCCTTGATGTAGCGGTGCAGCAGCTCGGCCCGATCTCCGCTCAGCGTGCCTGCTTCATCATCCCAGATCACCCGGCCGTCCAGCGCGCTGCCGTTCGGCTTCCACAATTCGAATTCATGCTTCATCGCTCGCCCTCACGGGATGAATTTGTGCAACAGCGCCACTGCCAGCGCAATCAGCTCCGCGTCGCCATCGAGCGCCTTTTGCAGCGCCTCGACCGATTCTCCGAACAGATACTGATAGGCCATCGTCATCACCTCAAGCGCGCCGGCCCGCCCGGCATACTCGACCTCCTCCCTGGCATAGACTCTGCCGGTATAGGGGTTGACGTAGCCATCTTCCTGCGCCACTTCATGCGCGCCGTATCGCTCATCGTAGATCTTCAGCTTGCGCAGCGCATCCCCCTCTGTGCGGCGAACATGCAACTGCTGGAAGTAATCATCGAGCTCAGGGATCGCGTGCTGGAGTCGGTGCGCGAATTCATGCACCGCGACATCGACATTTCTGGCCACGATGAACCCGGCGCCGGCCGGGGCATCGACCACCCCGAAGCCAGGGAGCTGTAGCCGCTTGGTGGCGCTGAGCGCGCTGTACTGCCAGCCGCGCTTCGCGCTCTTGCGCACATACAGCGGCCCGAATTCGTCGGCGGCCTGCACCCATGATGCCGGATAGCGGCTCGATGCCTCCCGCACCAGCACGGCACCGGCCGAACTGGCCCGCCCCTGCACCTTGGCCGCCCGGCCGCGCTCGATGTCGGGCGATTCACGCAGCGCCCGCCGCAAATTCAGGGCCGACAGCGTGCCCGGCGCATCGCCGGCCGCCAGCGCCCCGAGCAGCGTTTTGCCAATGCTCAGCATCTCGCCGAGATTCGGCCGCGTTGCCCTCTCCGCCGCCGCAACGGCGGGCGCCCCGAGCTCCGGCCAGGCCCGCGCTCGCTCTGCCAATTGCTCGCCCAGCGCCTTGGCACGGCTGGCGCCAGGCGTATAGGCCCATCCTGGATCGATGCCATAGGGCACCTTCAGCACCTCTCCAGTGCGTGGGTTGACCCACTCGTAATCGCCCTGCCTTGGCGCTATGTCAGGGCCGCTTTTGCCCATCCGCTCCAGTTGCTTCTGGGTGAGCTGGAGCACCCCACAACGGCAATCCCACCCATTGGGCGGGCGGTGCGTTTTCCACCATGGGTCGTCTACCCGCAGCACGATGCCATCCCAGGCGGCATGGGCGGGCCTTGTCTTGCCGTCCAGCACCGCATCGTAGAGCAGGTAGGGCGCCTCGGTCTGATGCTCGATGATCGAGCTCCAATGCCCGGCGGCGTAGGCGGTGCGCAGGTTGATCCGGTAGATCGTTTCGAGCCGACGGACGCTGCCGAGCTGCACCGGCTTGACCTCTCCGGTGAGCGGGTCGAGCATGTCCGCCTTGCCCCACCACCCCCGCTCCATCAGCAGCGGTTCGAGCCCCCTGCGGAAATCGGCGAACGTCTGCCCGCTGCTGAGCGCGGCATCCACCGCATCGCGCACATCACGCAGCAGATCGACATCGAGCATCTTCGCCACCGTGTAGGCCGCATCATGCTCGGCATGGAGCATGTCCTGCCAGGCGAAACTGGGCGACAACCCCTTAGCGCGGAAAAACTCGATGGCCCGCGCCGGCGGGAGGTTGAATGAGACGGATGCTTTCATTTCTCTTTACCGCAGACCGGGCAAACCGGATCAGCCGCCGCCAGCGCACGGATGCGCTGCACGGCACGGCTGGCGAGCTGCGCCGCGCTCGACTCTGGATAGCCGGCCTCCATGCCGGCCTCCTTGAGTCGCAGCCCTTCGACCAGGTGCAGGCGGGCCGCCTCCTTGGCCCGCTGCTCCAGCTTGGTCCGCGCCACCAGGGCGCGGAAGGTTGCGGGGGTCATACCTCAACAATCCCGACGTATTGGGTGCCAAAGTCGCTCACAACCGCAAATACCCTTCCAGACTCGTCGTGGATTCTGCCGCGAATATCCTCCACCCCTTCTGGAAGCTCATCGACGCCCAGCTCGTACAGCTCGGCGTTGCCGCGCATTTCCGTTTCCAGCGCGTATTCGTCCTCCCAGCCCTCGCCGTTGATCGGGGAGGTTTGATATTCGCCGAAGCCGGCGTTTGAGGGGATGATGGTGATTTCGTGATACATGTCGTTCTCCGTTGGTGTCATGGCGTGCTGCCATGGGAGTCATAATAATCACTTGATCATCGCATTTCGAGCGATTTTTTCACGCCCCAGAAAAAAATTCCTCCACCCGATCCTCCATCACGGCATCAGGCAATCCGCCCACCACGGGCTGTACCAGTAGGGCGGGGTCCAGCCACGGCCGTGGGCCAGTGGTCGGTCGGTTGCGCGTTCGGCGTGCGGGCATCCATCCGGGATGATTCGCTCGGCCAGCACATCATCCTGTGTGTGTTCGGCGCTGCATACGCTCCAGCGGCCGACCCGGCCATAGCCCATGCCGCCCTTCTTGCCGATGTGCGTCACCACCGCCAGGAGCCGCTCGATCTCTTCGGCGTTGCCGATCGCCAGGGCGCAGAGCTGGTCGATGTTTTGCGCGCTCACCGGCACGCGGTACTCCTTGTATCGCCCGGCCTGCGGGCGCGGTGATGAGACTCCTCGCAAACAGGATGATTAGTGCCCCACCGCCTTCAGGTCGGTCCCCTTCATCTTGTCGAAGCTGCGCATCCCGGCCAGGCCGAGCATCCCGCTGACCATGGCGAACAGCACATCGCCATCGAGCACTGGCGGGATGGCGGTGCCGGCCGGCAGTACCTGTTTGGCCATCAGGATCGGCCAGGTCCAGGTCAGCAGTGGGTAGAGCAGAAACTGGTAGGCCATGCCGAAGCCGCCTACCCAGCCGATGAACGGCCGCCAGCCGGCGACGAAGACGCTGGCGTGCTGCGCCTCGGCCTTGTTGACCTCGATCTGAGACTGGATCAGCCCGGCTTCGATCTTCTTCTCCTCGATCGCCAGTGTCAGCCGCTCCTTGTCAGTGGTGATCAGGTCATCGGCGATCTTGCCGACCCCGCCGATGATTTCGCCGATGCCCAGCAGGTTCATGTCAGCTCCTTCAGCGTGCGGTTGATCCAGCCCAGCAGGAATTTGCTCTGCGTCCGGTCTCGGTTGCAGATTTCCGCATACCTCGACACCTTGGCCAGCGCGTACTTGAGGGCGAACAGCTCGGGGTCACAGCCGTTGAGTGCGGCCAGCGTCCTGGGACCGATGCCGCCATCCGGCACCGCCCCCACCACGATCTGCGCCAGCTTGGCAGCCGTGCCGCTGCCGGCATTGACGGCAAAGTCGAA
The DNA here is from genome assembly GCA_964523425.1 of uncultured Gammaproteobacteria bacterium. Classification (GTDB taxonomy): domain Bacteria; phylum Patescibacteriota; class Patescibacteriia; order Patescibacteriales; family Patescibacteriaceae; genus Patescibacterium. The sequence goes on along the minus strand of CAZFYY010000016.1, from coordinate 1,541 downwards.
CAGGGTCTCGGCAATGGTCTGATGAGTGATGGCGTCTCCGCCGATGCGGTTCCAGAATTCGCGGCGGTAGAAGTCACGCACGCTCTGGGTCAGCTCGACCTGAGTCAGGTCATTGGCATCAACGTAGCGCCAGCCCGACCAGTCTGGGTGGGCATTGCGGGCGATGCCGGCGTAGGTCTGCCCGCCACGATCTCCCGCGATGTTGGTGAGTTTGAACCCGCCTTCGTTGCGGATCATCTTGTCAAATGCGGAGTCGAAATTGGCCATGTCGGAATCCTGAGCAGGGGGTCTAAATGTAGTTAGGCCTTCCCTGGCCGCGCACGGGCAAACGCACCCACGCAGCTTGTGTCGCTCTTGGCCTGCTGCCTCAGTTCAGCGGCAGTACTCACGCGCGGCTTTCGCTGGTGCTTGGCGGCCACGCTTGCGCGCTCGCGCTCTGTCGCCGGCTCATCCATGTACGCATCTGCGTAGGCCACCAGCGCCTGGCGCAGCAGGTCGCGCGCTTCGCGGCCTTCAGCGCATCGCGCAACCTCTGGCGCGCGGTTCAGCAGCGCCACCGCTTGGCACACGGCCGTGTGCAGCGCTTCGGCACCAGGCCTAACCCCTCGCTCAACCTGACCCACAGGGGCAGGCTGCGCCGTCTCGTTTTCATGCTTCATCTGCTGCCCCTGTGGTCAGGTTATTTCTGCGTTGGGCGTCTCACAATCGCACCCGTCTTCTGCGCAGCCGTATTGCCTGTCGTGGGCATCGATGCTGTGCCCGCAGGATAGGCATAGGTTGTGCGATGTCTTGATCCCGTGCGCCCGCTCGACGGCCCGCGCTACCCATCTGCCGTAGTCTGGCAGCGTCCATGATCCCTGCTGCCATATCGGAAGCAATGCGGTAATGTCGGCATCGGTCAGCGGCGTTTGCGCTCGATACAGTTCGACTGCCCCAGGTCTGCCGCGCCCCATTTCGTCCGTGCGCCAGAGGCAGCCGCCCCACAGGTAGGCGGCAGGCTCCCTGGTGGCATCATTCGCCAGCGACAGGACGGCCCGCGCCTCGTCGCATATCGCAGGCCAGCGGTCTGTTTCCTCCATGCGTGTCAGCACGCGCTGCATCGTTTCCCGCCAGTCCATTCCAGCAACTGGCGTCAATTCGGCAATTCGGTCTTTCGCGGCGCTCAACTGGGCTAGTAGTGAGGTGACCATCTCTTTGCATTCCATGAGGTCGTCGTATTCCTCGCCGGTCAGCGTCACCACATCAAGCGCACGCGACATTGTCTTTCTCCGAGCAACCACCGCCCATGTCCATGCCGAGCGTTCCGGCGGGTACAATCAGCAGACCGTGTACGTCGCTACCTACGTCTCGCGCATCGCGGCGCCGCCCCGTCCAAGGATCGAAAAGCCATGCCGTTCCTCCGTGCCATTCGCGCCATTGCGCCGCATGGCTCGGGTACGGCCTTTCTTCGCCGGTCGCAGGGTCAAACTTCATCAGTATGTTTTGCATTTCCAATTCTCCAATCGGTCGCCAAAACGCCCAACTAGTCATTCCAGCGGACC
>CAZFYY010000015.1:0-23764 GCA_964523425.1 uncultured Gammaproteobacteria bacterium | reverse complement strand
TAACAAGGCATCCGTAGCGGAAGCTGTGGATGGATCACCTCCTTTCTAGGGAGAATAATGTTGAGTCGCTTCGGCGACTTTGACAGTCGGCTTTCCGATGTTGCGCTCAGCGCAAATAGGAAAGCACCTCAGAATTTAGCGCCTGTTAATACAAAAATTCATACAGTCACGGATGGAAGTCCGGCGTTGGCGTAAGCCGCGCCGGGCGCTCCGTCTGAAACTACCAAATAGTTTATGGGCCTATTTGTCGACGAAGGATTGGCCAAAAGATTGTTTTAGCTAATCCTTTTTTGGTATAATAAGCTTGAATTAATTAAAAAATTAATAAATTAACGAATGAAATAATTAGTTAATTCATTAACTTGTTAATTATTTAATTAGTTAATTGGTTGATTCATCAGGGCATATAGCTCAGTTGGCTAGAGCGCGACACTGATAATGTCGAGGTCCATGGTTCGAGTCCATGTATGCCCACAGTATAAATAAAAATTAATAAGTTAACTAATTAACTAGTTAATTAATTAATTATTTAATTTATTACTTTACATCGCGGGGTAGAGCAGTTGGCAGCTCGCCAGGCCCATAACCTGGAGGTCGTCGGTTCGAATCCGACCCCCGCAACAAAGTTTCCGCCTCGCAGAACTATTAGGCGGAGCAAGCCTTGGTAGCTCAGTGGTAGAGCAGAAGCCTGAAGAGCTTCGTGTCGTCAGTTCGATTCTGACTCAAGGCACACGATCAGTTAATTAATTAAATAGTTAAATAATTAATTAGTTAATTTATTGTATCGGGGCGTCGTATACCGGTAGTACGCATGGTTTGGGACCATGTTGACTGGGTTCAATTCCCAGCGCCCCGACATTTTGTATGATTACAACGGTAATTTTTGATCTCGGCGAAGTTTTGCTGAATGCTATCCGGGACTCCGGTCGCCGTCTAGCGGATGAGTATGGGATAAATAATGTAACGACGCCCGAGCAGGCGGTTTTTTCGTATTACGGCCTTTCTCATCCCTTGCTCGTGTCGGCTATTGTCGACTTCATCCACGGCAAGATACGGGAAGATGAATATATTGCAGCGGTGCTGGCGGTATATCCACAACTGGTGGCTGTGGGAGACCTCAAAAAATATATTCGTGATAATTTCAGCGAAGTGGCGGGCACGCGAAAGATTATTTTGCGTCTGCGTCAGCAGGGTTTTAAACTAGGACTGCTCTCAACACATGCTCGCGAATGGATTGAATATTGCCAGGAAAAGTTTCGTTTTATCGAGCTCTTCGACCAGGTGTCATTTTCCTATGAAGAGGGTGTTTCCAAACCTGATCCCAAGGCGTATCAGATGATTCTTACTAAGCTCGGCAGCGCTCCTCAGGAGTGTTTATTCATTGATGATACCCCTGATAATGTTTCGGCGGCACAGGCCATAGGAATGAATGGGATAGTCTTTACATCTGCAGCAGAATTGGATATTATGTTGGCACAGCTCTTGCCTAATTATGCGACGTGAAATCATGCGGGTATAGTATAATGGTTATTATGTTAGCCTTCCAAGCTTAAGATGCGGGTTCGATTCCCGCTACCCGCTCATGATAAAAACCGCCTTCGGGCGGTTTTTGTAAATAAAAAAATCCCCGACCATGTTATTAGTCGGGGAGGCAAAGCAAAAATAGTTCTGGCTTGGCTAACTGTATATTACTAGAACTTTCTTGCCTTTCGTATCGCTTTCAAGAGCGATTTCCGAGAATGGGCAGGAACCGGTGCAATGCAAAACGGCTTTTTTTAACGTGTTACTGAAGATGCCGGAAGTGCGTACGGGATTACTGCCAATACGTTTATAGAACTCAGCATTGAAGGGACAAAAGGTTTCGAGGTGTCTCTTAGCGAGCGCGAGGACGATGTAGCGGCGCGTGGAGCGCGGTGCATCCACTACATAGAAAGAAATCTCCGATCCTTTAGACCAACCGAGCTCGGTAAGCATTGAATCTGGAATGCTTATATATCCGGCGGTTAAGCGAGTGGCACGCAACATGCTATGGGGAATCTCGATTTGCCAGGATGCTTCCGATGTTAGAGAAACATCTTCTGGAAGTGGTTCCGGCGGCATGTTTTCGCTACCGGCGCGCACCTGATAAAAATATGTACAATATTGCCCACCAGGATTCCTGTTTTTTTCCAGATGCGATTTGGTTTTTTTCGGCAGGTCGCTAAGCACACCAGGATCAAGTATAATTCGTTTTTCGTTGTTAGGACCGTCGCTGAGTGAAGCATTAAAGAAAGTATAGCCATTTAATTTTGTCGCATGCATGACATGCTTAGGGATGGTGATGCTGCCCCTTTCCTGCACGACAATCTGCTCAACCGTTCGAATCGTCCAATCGGCGTCGTTTTTCATGTCTGCGAAACTGTCGGTACTAAGCGTCAGAAAGAAGCGGAATGCTTTGTCTTTCTGCAGAACGCGCAAGAGCAGTGGGGTTTTTCGGGAAAGCTTCAGGCTTGCCTGCATGCCTTCCGGAATAGTTAACTGCAGCGTCGCGGGATATCCGAAACATTTTACTTCTTGTTGGTTGGAGGTATTGCTATCTGACATAGTGACTCCTTTCGAATTTTTAAATGTGCAAATTATAGTACTCTATCAAGAAAATATGGTTTTGTCAAGGTTGTGAGGGCACGGGGCTGTCAGTAACTCTAGCGAAAGCCTTTGGTATTTGCTAGGCTGACGTTATGAATGAAGATTTGAAAAAACATATATTCGCTGCGGCTGAGGCCCAGCAGACAAAGTCAGACCCTGCGCATGATTTTGAACATATCAAGCGGGTTTGCAATATGGCGGTGAAGATTGCCGAGGTTGAAGGCGCGGACTTAGAGGTTGTCATGCCGGCGGCACTTTTTCATGATGCGATTGTTTATCCGAAAGATTCGCCGAACAGCCAGAATGAAACGGTTGAGAGTGCGGCTTATGCACGAAGAGTTCTCGAAGACTTGGATTATCCAGCAGAAAAAATTAGCACAGTTGAACAATGCATTACCGAGTGTTCATTTTCCAAGGGCATCACGCCAGTTTTGCTGGAATCAAAAATTTTACAGGACGCTGATCGCCTGGAAGCGACCGGGGCGATTTCTATCATGCGCACCTTTGCTTCCTGCGGACAGATGAATCGTGGTTTTTATAATCCGGACAATCCTTTGAGTCGGGAGGGAGAAGAAAACGCCAAGACGGGAATTGGCTTGTTTTATCGCCGACTACTGGTTGTAGCGGAGCAGATGCATACCGAAACTGCTCGGGTGATTGCGCAGCGGCGCACGGTTTTTCTCAAAAGCTTCCTTGATGAATTGGAAATTGAATTAAAGGAAAGCGATATTTTACAATAAATGCCCAAGGTCAAGCTGCAGAATGATACATATAAAAAAGCCCGAGGCGGTTCTTCCCGGCTTTTAGATATTAGCTGCGCGAAATGCGGGTGTCATATTTGCTTGTATCAGAAAGACGGACCCGGTCATTTAAAGCGCATGTATGTCGATCGGATGAGCGGATTAGAGTTTGATGTTCCCGACAATTTGCGCTGTCCTAGCTGTCAGGAGTTATTAGGAATGCGGATGATATATAAGAAAGAAGAGCGGGCTGCCTATCGATTATTACCGGGTGCTGTGGCGAAAAAAAATAGCAAACTATAATAATGTTCGTTGGTTCTCTTGAGTATTAGACGGCAACATGGCAAATTAACGTCCGCTCCCGGCCGTATTTTTCATAATCCTGTGCGGCCAGTTTTGCGCTGAGCGTGATAATGTCATCCGCCGCCGTTTTTTCGTTGCGGGCCAGAGCAGGGAATTCTGGGAGCCGCACGGTTTGTTCGAAGCCATCAGAGTAGAGGACGATGAGATCACCGGTGGCCAGTCGGCATTCTCCGGAATAGATGAATGGTTCAGCCGTCGTTTCACCGGTCAAGGCGCCATACGACACGCAGCGACCGTCGAGAAGCTGTTTTGGGTTATTGCGGTACTGGCTGCGAACGAGCGTGCGGCCCTCCGGCTTTTTCCAGTCGAAAACTACTGTGCCATTTAGTTCCAGTTCATGAAAGACGGCAAAAGAATCGGGCGTGCGCAGCTTGATCGTTCCGTCCGCGCCATAGACGATTACACCGCAATCGCCGATGACCGACCAATGGAGCGTGTCATCTATAATATGCGCTCCGGCAGCAACACAGGCGAAGTAGTCGTTGACCAGATAATCCGGTTCAGGGACATGCACGTGATTCAGTTCGGCAATTGCTTGATTGGCCGAGAGAAAGGCAGCGCGGGTATCGGTACCATGCAAGCCGCTCTCGATAAATTCTTTGCAGAATAAATCCGCGGCCATTTTTGCGCCGCTCGGATTCGGATAGGCGGCGGCCATGTCCTGCGGTGTGCGCTTACTGAAGTCAGTTTCGCCGGCCGGGTCGCGGGTAATGCCGTCGGCGACAGCGAAGATTCCGTGCGAAAAAGCGTGGGCGTCTTCGTCGGGCAGGGCTTGTCCGTATTTACTGTTGCCGAGGGTGAGGGAATAGGTCATGGGAGTGGGTTAGTGGCGTTGTACGGCTACTATAGCAAATCCGGCTGCGCGCGGCTACGGGCCATGCTATACTGGCTAATATGAAAATCGGTATTTTCGATTCGGGTCTCGGCGGCCTAGTCATCCTTAAAGCGATACGGGAGCGCCTGCCCGAATATGACTATCTCTATTACGGGGATACCAAGCATCTGCCCTACGGTGATAAGTCGCCGGAGGAGATTTATGAATTGACGCTGGCCGGCGTGGAGTTTTTGTTCAAGCAGGATTGCGCGCTCATCATCCTGGCCTGCAATACCGCTTCCGCCCAGGCCCTGCGCCGTATTCAGCAAGATTGGCTGCCGCTCCATTATCCGTCCCGGCGGGTCCTCGGTGTTATCATACCGACGGTCGAGGCGGTCTGCGCTAATCCTACGCTGAAGACGGTCGGCATACTGGCGACGCAGGCAACGGTCGCATCGGAAACGTTTGTCAAAGAGATCGTCAAGCTTAATCCGCACTTAACTGTCTTGCAACAGGCGGCGCCTAAGCTCGTGCCGCTTATCGAGAGCGGCCGCTATCATGAACTGCCGGATGTTTTGGAAGAATATATCCCGCCCTTGCTCAAGGCGGGCGCGCAAGCAATTCTGCTCGGCTGTACGCATTATCCGCTCATCCGCGAGGCGATAGAGGATGCCTGCGGATCGGGAATCAGGGTCATGGCACAGACAGATATCGTTCCGGCATCGCTAGAGACTTATTTGGCACGGCACCCTGAACTGGCGGAGATTTTGACGCGCAACGGCTCGCAGCGGATGGTGTATAGCGACCCGCCTGGCACCGTCTTGCATGACGCCTGAGATCGCCAGAATAAAAAAACGCCTTCTGTAAATAGAAGGCGTTTGCTCATTTAGTGAGCACAAGGATTCTTTTTTCATTTTTATCCGAACGTACATAACCGTGAGGCAGTCCGCAATCGATGAATGCAGATCTCATCTGGCGATGGACGGAGATTTGTCGGCCATTCGTCAAGGAGGCCCAACAGAATTCTTCAATCTTTTCGTCTTCTTCCAGTTCGACGTTGAGCGTTCTTTGGTCGCTGGCTATGATGACGATGCGGCGGAGCGTGCCGTCTGCTCCAGTAACCTTGAAGAGAGTCAGCTCTTTCCCCTTGCTCCATTTTAGAGCGAACATGGTTTTGACGGGCACTGTATAAACTTTTGAACCCGGCCGATGGACGAGGTCGGGCTTACGCGCCAGAAGATCGATCGGCTCGTGAGCTGTCTTTTCGGTTTTCTGTCCCCATCTTCCTTTCATGCCCTTGGCAATATCATTACTCCTGATTTTATCTTTTAGAGCGGTTTTCTTTGGTTTTTTCGACTGGACCTCTTCCGATTTTCGGCGTACCAGGACGATACGCTTTGAGCCATCGACGCTGCGGATGGCGTAGCCGACAAATGAGTGCCATCTGGTTAGTCTGGCTGTCGTGCATACTTTGTATGGCAGAACAAAGCTGAAATTGTTATGAATCGAGGCGATGTCGAAGTGGCGTACCGCGAAGCCGTTATTGCCATTTTTGTCAGCATAGGAGTCATCGAGCGAGCAGATGATTAGGTGGGTTTCTTCTCCGGAGCCTAAGACGAGAAGCGGCAGGCGCTGCTTATTGTCTATGCCGACCGCTTTACGCAATCCAGTCGGTAAGTACATTCCCTGTTTATTCTGCCTAATAAAAGTTTTGATCTTAGACTTAGACATCCAGAGTATATCGATTTTATTTTGCATTATTCGGGGGTAAATTTTTAAATAAACGAATTATCTTACTTTAGTAAAAATGAGCTTTTTTGTCAAGGAGTTTCTGGCTAAAACAGGTGATTCCGCCGGAACCGTTGATAGTTGACAAAACCCCAGCTTTACCGTAAAATTCAAGGCATCGTCATCGCTCTCATTATTACCTTTAACCACGTTATGTTAATGATTCGCCTCTCGCGGGTCGGCAAGAAGGGTTACCCGACTTACCGCCTCGTCATCTCTGAAAAGCAGCGCGACCCGTACGGAAAAGCTTTGGAAATCCTCGGATCCTACAATCCGCATACCAAAGACCTGAAAGCCGAAGGGGATCGCATCAAGCACTGGATCTCCATGGGCGCCCAGATGTCCGACACCGTCAATAACCTCCTGGTTTCCAAGAAGGTCATCGAAGGCAAGAAGACCGCTTCGCCGAAGGCTAAAGTGAACCGCAAGGAAGCCAAGAAGAGCGCTGCCTAAGGAAATTCACGTAAAACAGCAAAAACCGTCCGAAAGGGCGGTTTTTTTAGTAATATAGGCCTAAAAGAGACGATATATTGACAAATACATTGATATGTGATATAATGTATAATTAGCTCTTTGACAAGGATTAGGTTAATTTTCCGCGGACTTTAGGAGTCTGGGGGAAATTAACTTAATTTAAATAACAAAAGGAGAATAAAATGAAGACGATTATTATCGGCACTACCGTACCAAACTTTGGTGAAAAGGGGAAAATGCCCAGAGTTATCTGTCCCTTAAAATTCGTCATTGTAAACGATGGACATGAAGACATTATGATTATCTTCTTTCCACAGGATACTCTGAAATATCATGGACAAGTGGTCCAGGTATTCATGGGAATAACTGGAATAGAAAAAGTTGTGGTAAAAGGCGGTCAGCAGCTGATCTTTGATTCGGTGAATAATATTATTCACGTTTTCGAAGTCTCTCAGCTGGGATGGCCAGAGCGTGAGACGGTTAGAGCCTTCTTAAAAGACGGTTGGCCGGAATGCAAGATCAGTTTTTCTGATCAGGAACAGGAGCCGATGAAGGAAACTCCCACAACGTTTGATGTGGAGAAGTATAATAAAATTCTTTCAGGAATTCCTGAACTGGGATTCTTTAAAGAATTACAGTAATAAGTTGGACATACAGGTCTTATCGCAAACCAGCGATAAGACCTTTTTTATTTCTTCCCCTTAGCTTTCAATCCCTTTTTCTCCAAAAACTCCAGATGATCATGCACTTCTTTTTCTGTAATGCCGCGGGCGTCGGCCACCTGTTTTATGGACAGGCCTTTATTGATGAGCTCGAGAGTTTCGAGCTGGGTGAGCTTTGTGGAAAGTTTCGAAGCTGGTTTTTCATGCGGAACCTCGACTTCGACATCCCGTCCCTCAGCGGTTGGGAAGGCCATGTATTTAAGGCAGGTGTCGCATTTCTCGCAGCGGGTCAATTCGTCATCGCCGAAATAATCGAGCAGGTACTTCTGGCGGCAGCCGGTCGTGAAGACGTACTGTTCCATCATATCTAACTTGCCGTAGGCTTTCGAGGCTTTTTTTTCCAGGGCGCGCGTGTCGATATCGAGGTCAAAGGGATCGACTTCTTTGAGAAGCTCGATTTCTGTTCCCTTGAAAGGCGGCGTGTAATCGAGGGCATCGACGGTAACAAGTTTTTTAACAAGGCGCAAAAGAGCATCGCGGCTGACGCCGATGAGCGTCGCGACTTCTTCGAGATTGGCTTCAAAGCCATTGATGAGCTCTGCCTCGTAACGGGCGAATAATTTATCAAAGGCGGCGATGGCCGTCTTGGCGCGCGGACCAATCGTTTCACGGGCGGCGCTGACCGTTGTTTTTAATTTAAGAGAAGCCTGTCCGACCCGTTCGCGGTCGCGGCGCACATAGCCGGACTGTTCGAGGATCTTCAGGCTTGTACCGATGGCCATTTCCGGCGAGTCGTCGCCTAAAGATTTCTTGATGTCGCTGTAGGTGAGGAGAATGCGCGGCTGCTTGTAACTTAAGAGGTAGGAATAAACCTGGCGGACCAGCTCTGGCGGCGGGTTGTCGCCGCGGATGAAGAATTCGCGCAGATAGCGGTCGCGGGGATTATAGAGCAGGAGGCAGACGCTCGGTTTTCCGTCGCGACCAGCGCGGCCGGCTTCCTGGTAATAGGCTTCGATGGTACCGGGCAGGTCATAGTGGATGACGAAGCGGATGTCTTTCTTGTCGATGCCCATGCCGAAGGCGTTGGTGGCGATGATAACCTGCGCCTTGCCGCCCATGAAATTTTCCTGCACCCATTTGCGCTCTTCCGGCTGCATGCCGGCATGATACCCGACCGCTTCGATGCCGGCAGATAATAATGTCTCGAGCAGCTCATCAGCCTTAGAGCGCGTGCCGACATAGACAAAGCCGGAGGCGCCGGACAGGCTGCCGAGAACGTCGAGGATGATAGCCGGCTTCTGGCTGTCGTTCGCTTCCGAAACGCCGAACTGAAGATTTGGACGGGCAAAACCGGTGACGATTTGTTCCGGGTTGATAACGCCGAGCTGAGTGATGATGTCTTCGCGCACTTCGGGCGTAGCGGTAGCGGTCAGGGCGATAACCGGCGGCTGGCCGACGAGGGTCAGAGCCTGTTTGAGGCGGGTGTAGCTCGGACGGAAGTCATGGCCCCATTGGCTGATGCAGTGCGCTTCATCGACGGCGAAGAGGCTGATCTTGATCTGGGCGAGGCGGGCGACGAAGTCGGCGTTGTAGAAGCGCTCCGGAGCGATATAGACGAGCTTGTAGGCGCCGGAGGAAATTTGGTCGAGACGATTCTTAGTTTCATCCGGGCTAAGGGCACTGTTGATATAGGTTGCCGCGATGCCGCGCTCGACGAGCGTATCGACCTGGTCTTTCATCAAGGCGATGAGCGGTGAGACTACAAGCGTCACGCCAGGCAGCGCGAGAGCGGGCAGCTGGTAGCAGAGCGACTTTCCGCCGCCGGTGGGCATGATGACGATAGTATTTTTTCCGTCGAGGACGCTTTCAATTGCCGTATCCTGTCCGGGACGGAAATTTGAGAAGCCATAGTATTGCGTAAGCAGGTCGTTAACGTGCTGCGGAACAGGCATGGGATTGTACGTAAAGGGGGAGGAATAAAAGGCGGGGAACTAGGCCAGCTGTTTTCGTTTCTTGAAGATCTGTAATGTGTTCCAGAAGGCCATGGCGATGGTCATCGGGCCTACGCCGCCGGGAACGGGCGTGATGAATGAGACTTTGTCTTTGACGCTCTCGAAGTCGACATCGCCGAGCGGTTTGCCGTCTTGCATGGTGATGCCGATGTCGATTATCACGGCGCCTTCCTTGACCATGTCGCCTGTGATGAAGTGCGGCCGGCCGATGGCGCTGATGAGGATGTCGGCCTGGCGGGTATTTTCACCGAGCTCACTGTCGTCGGTATCGGTTAGCGTGACGACGGCGCCCTGTCGGCGGAGCACTTCAGCGAGATTGCCTTCAAAGATATCGGAGTTAGCGACGAGGACAACATGCTTGGCGGCCAGCGGGCAGTCGATGCTTTGCAGCATGGCGATGATGACGGCGTAGACCGGCGGCAGGATAGCGGTCTCGCTGCTTGCGCCCATGAGCAGATCGAGATTCTGTCTCGTGAAGCCGTCGACGTCTTTTTCCGGAGCGATCGTGTTAACGATAAGATCGGTGTCGAGGCCGGCGGGGAGAGGGAGCTGGACAAGGATGGCATCGACGGTCTCGTCGGCATTCAGAAAATTGATCGTCGCGATCAGCTCGTCTTGGGTAATGTTTTCCGGGCAGCGGTAGACATGCGTGTCGATACCGACCGTACCAGCCTGTTTTTCCTTACGGCCGACATAAATCATCGAGTCCGGCCGGTCGCCGACCAGGATAATGGCGAGACCTGGGCGCAGCCCGGCAAAGCCGAGGATTTCCGCGGCAATACCGTCTTTAATTTTTTCGGCAAGGAGCTTGCCGTCGATGAGTTTCATGAGTAATTAAAAAATTAATTAATTAACTAAGTAACAAAGTAAGGAAAGTTAATAAGGCAAGGGATATTTTGCGCACAACTCCTTGATGCTATTTTTACTTTCCATAATAACCGCTTCATCCTCTTTGTTCATCAAGGCTTTATCGACCAGCTGAGTGATCAGTCGGCAATTATCGGCCGTGCAGCCGCGCGTCGTTATGGCGGCCGTACCGAGTCGGAGTCCGGAAGGATTAAGCGGCGGATTCGGATCGTTCGGGATAGTTGAGCGCGATACTGAAATGCCAATCGTGTCCAAGACTTTTTCTGCTTCCTTGCCGCTGAGGTTCTTGTTGCGCAGGTCGATAACGAAGAGGTGGTTATCCGTGCCGCCGGAAACAATGTCGTACCCGAGTTTAGAAAATTCTTCAGCCATGGCCTGGGCATTAACGACAACTTGCTTCGCATATTCTTTAAAATCCGGACGCAGCGCTTCGCCAAAAGCGACGGCTTTAGCGGCGGTCATGTTATCGTGCGGGCCGCCCTGGAGGCCGGGAAAGACGGCGCGGTCGATGGCTTTGGCATAGATTTCTTTGCACATGATCATAGCACCGCGCGGACCGCGCAGGGTTTTATGGGTCGTTGTCATGATGACATCGAAATAGGGAACGGGGTTGGCGAGCACGCCGGCGGCGATAAGGCCGGCCGGATGAGAGATATCGGCAAAGGTCAGCGCGCCGACCTCGGCAGCAATATCGGCAAAGGCTTTCCAGTCCACTTCGCGCGAGTAAGCGCTGAAACCGGCAACGATCATTTTTGGTTTGTGCTCGAGAGCGAGAGCGCGTACCTGGTCCATGTCGATCAATCCCTGCTCGTTAAGGCCGTACTGCACGAAGTTGTACATCATGCCGGAGAAGTTGATCGGATGCCCATGCGATAAATGCCCGCCATGATCGAGGCGCAGGCCGAGGACGGTATCGCCCGGCTTGATGAGCGCCATGTAAATTGCCGCGTTAGCGGGCGAGCCGGAGAGCGGCTGAACGTTGACATGCTCGGCGCCGAATAATTCTTTAGCGCGAGCTATTGCCAGGTTTTCAACTTCGTCGATAACGGAGTTGCCGCCATAGTAGCGCTTACCGGGATAGCCTTCGCTGTATTTGTTGGCGAGAGGGGAAGCAAGCGCTTCGAGGACGGCTGGCGAAACGTAGTTTTCGGAAGCGATCAGTTCGAGTTCTTCGGCCTGGCGGGAAGTTTCCTTAGCGATGAGGTCGGCGATTTCCGGATCGAAGCCTGACAATGGAAAATTTTGTTTCATATTAGTAAAACTAACGGTTTATGATGGCCTGTAAGTATACTCATTTAAACACAAATAGTGACCATAAACAAGGTCAAAGCATGTTGACTTTATTAATAAAAAATGAGATGATATACGAAATATTCTTTCAAAAAATAAATACAAGACGGGAAATGAAATCAATTAACCTTGTAGTAGAAAGCGATTCAACTAAGCGTATGCAAAACGCCATAGGTGATGCGGTGGCAATTATAATGATAACTATATTTGCCTGCGGCTTTACGGCGCTTTTGTATAATTTATTATTTTTAGCCGGAGTAGGAGTGCTTGCACTTTGCGGGGTAACGATTCTTGGATTTTGCACGGTCTGGTTCTGCCAGGCATGTCTCAAAAAGCAATATGTAGATTTAATAATTGTTCGGCCATTTCGCCGGGACTTTGCGACTTTCATAATACCGGTCATTGCCTTATTGGTAGGCACTCTACCATTTAGCGGATTTATATCTTCAGCTTCTAATATTTCTCCACTCCTCGCAGTTCTATATCCTCTGACTTTTCTATTTTTTTGTTTCGGAGGCTCCGTCTGCGTGGCAGTTAAGTTCGTTATACGGATCTCAAGGGTGCTTGATAAGCTAGAAAAAATGTAGAAAATGATGATTTATATAGATAGGCATGATCTTTGATCGTGCCTTTTTTGTATCATTTTTGTATTAAAAGAGAGCTAGAATCTTTAATAAAAAGAGAGTATGCTTAAAGTATAAGTATTAATTTATCCATATGTTCAAGATAAGACTAGGCATCGTGGCCTTGGCCGTCGTCGGTCTTTTTGCGTTTGCCTCAGGCGCGCACGCGCTCATGTTCAAGAACGGCGATGCCGTTTCCGTCCCTAAGGACGAAATTGTCGCTGGCAGCCTCTATGCCGCCGGAGCGAATATCACGGTTGACGGCAAGGTACAGGGCGACCTCGTCTGCGCCGGACAAAATATTACCGTTAATGGAACGGTCGACGGCGACGTGCTCTGCGCCGGACAGATTGTCACGATCAACGGCAATGTCGGCGGCAGCGTCCGCACAGCCGGTGACTCTGTCAGTATCAATGGCAAAGTGGCACGCAGCGTCATGGCCGCTTCTTCCAATCTCAGCTTCGGCGCCTCTTCCGAAGTTGGTTGGGACGTATTGTTCGGCTCGGCGACAGCTGACCTGCGCGGAAACATCAAGCGCGACCTCGACGGTGCAGGCGCAGCGGTAACTATGGCCGGACCGGTCGGACGTAATGCCTGGCTGATGATGGACGACCGTTCGTCACGCGCTAAAGAAAAAAATTCTACAGCAAATGCCAAACCTAATCTTGTTTTGGCGAAAGGCGCGGCGATTGGCGGAACACTTACCTATACCGCTAATCGTGATGCTGAGCTCCAGCCCGGCTCGAGCGTCAAAGGCGAAGTGAAGCGCCATGAACCGACCATGAAAACCCGCAGCCATGAAAAAGATATGTCGGCTTGGATCTGGTGGCGCATCATCGTTATCTTCTCGGCGCTGATTTGTGGTCTTATCCTGGCCAGCTGGCTGCGCCGTCCGTTACTCGACATTGGCCATCGTTTGCTGGCTAAGCCATATAAGGCGCTTGGCCTCGGCGCGCTTGTCATGTTCCTTACTCCGTTGGCGGCAATTGTTTTGATGATCACTCTCATCGGCTTGCCGGTCGGCATTATTCTGCTGATGCTCTGGGGTATTGTTATGTATCTCGGCAAGATCGTCACGGCGATCATCATCGGTCATGAACTCCTCAAGCGCTATGGCCGTAAGGCCGGGGAGGCGCGTCCGGTGTCGCTTATCTGGGCGATGATTGTCGGTATCGTTCTCATGTTCATTATCTTCTCAATCCCGGTCATCGGCTGGCTTGTTAGCCTGGTCGCGACGCTTATCGGCGTCGGTGGTATCTGGATGTACGGACAGGAGAAGAGTTGTGTGAAGGAATAGTTAAGAATTAAAAGAGATTCAAGAACGGCCCGAAAGGGTCGTTCTTGTTTTTTATATTAGGGTATATATGACTCCTAATGTTTACAGAATGTAGAAAACATGAAATGCTCATTAATCCACGTTCTTTTATAAAATCAAACATCAATATATTATGGAAAATCCATATTTAATCATAATATGTACTGTTAGTATTCTGATTGTGCTTTTTATCCAGCGAAGTAAAAGAAGGAAAAAAGCAAAAGAAATGTTTTATGTTGGTTATGACCAATTAGCTTTGCAAAGGCTTGCTCTTGATATTCAACTACTCGTTCATTCTCCTGGCGAAGTGGTATTGGAGAATAAATTTGAAAACCTGGTGTTTATTTATGAATATCCCGATGCTAAGCCACCGCTCAAGTATAAAGCAGATTTATTCTATTCTGCGACAAAACAAATCTTGCAAGCATCTCTCGTAAGGTATGGTTCTATCAAGAAAAATGGACCGTATGAAAATGTCGTTGCGGCATCAAAAAATTTTATTGATTGATTTGTTCGCATTGCTGAATAGATACTATGGCTCCGATTTAAAAAAATCGGAGCTCTTTAAATATTGACAAAATAGCTAATATATGATAAAATTAAGAACATATTATTAATACATATGGATATGCTGGATTCAGTAAATCTGCCCTTAGATCGTAAGAAGATTATAAAAAAGACTCTCGCGCTGTCGCTCCTGCCGCTTTTGGTGTTTGTCTTGTCGATTATTTTAATCGGCATCGGTATCGCTTTCTCCACTGATTTCGGCATCCTCGGCTGGGCTTTGTTAATTATAAGCGCTTTGATTCTCGGCGGTTTCTATCTGTACCAGGTGTATTATTATAAATTGTATTTCTATAAGTTCGAAGACGGCGGCGCGGAAATCTCCAAGGGCGTCATCAGCCGCTCGACCGGCCATGTTCAGTATCACCGCATCCAGGATATTTCCGTGGACCAGGATTTTCTGGACCGCATCTTCGGCCTCTATGATGTGCACTACGAAACGGCCGGCGAAGTGTCTGGTATGTATTCGCATGTTGATGGCCTAAACAAGCAGAATGCCGATACGCTGGTCGCTTTCTTGAAGACCCGCCTGGGCCGTCATCCAGAGCAGGGAAACGCTCCGGCAGCTGTTCAGTCAGTAGAAGCGCCGCGCACGACGACAGCGGAAGATGAAAAAGTAGTTTTTAATCGGGACAATACTCCTTTGAGTAAGAAGTTTTTGGCGAGCCAGATTATTACTCGTTTAGGGACGGTTATCGGCGTCGGTCTTTATGTCGGTCTGCGAAATTATTTTGATGAAGGCCCCATTGATATCTGGTTTGCCGGATTTCTCGGAATCGTCGGCGGCGGTTTCATTATCGCGTTGATTATTTATACGTTTCTTTGGTTTAAAAATTTCCAATTTGAATTCTCCGGTGTCTCCGGTACCCTGCGTCAGGGAGTGGTAGCTAAGAGCGAGACGCACATCTATTATGACCGTGTTCAGAATATCAATGCCATGCAGACAGTTATGGACCGTCTGCTGGGCATCCATACTGTTTCCATTGAAACGGCCGGCGGCAGCGGCAAGATGTCGACATTCACTATCTCTGGTTTATCTAAGACTGATGCTGAAAAGATCAAGGAATTCCTGCAAGGGAAGCTGGCGGTTAATCGGAATCGGGTTTAGTTCTTAGCTCATATATAGGACGGTCCATCTGGACCGTTCTTTAGTTTCACGGGTTGATTTTATGCCGTAAAAAAAGTATACTGTTTTGACAGGAGCTTACGAAAACAGCCCCTTTTTGCTACCAATACAGTATTTTACTGCTATACTGAAGACATGAAGAATATTCGCAATTTCTGCATTATCGCCCATATCGACCACGGCAAATCGACCCTCGCGGACCGTATGCTTGAGGTAACCGGTACTGTGGAGCAACGCAAGATGAAGGCGCAGCTCTTGGACCGTATGGACATTGAGCGCGAGCGCGGCATTACCATCAAGCTGACGCCGGTCGCCATGGAATACAAAGGACATCGCCTTAACCTCATCGATACGCCGGGTCACGTCGACTTTACCTATGAAGTGTCACGATCTCTGGCGGCCGTCGAAGGAGCAGTATTGCTCGTTGACGCTTCGCAGGGCATCCAGGCCCAGACGCTGGCTAACCTTTATCTGGCCATGGAACAGGATCTGGTTATTATTCCTGTTCTGAATAAGATCGATTTGCCGGCGGCGGACGTACCGCGCGTCACGCAGGAAGTCGTCAAGCTGCTCGGCTGCAAACCAGAAGAAATCATTTTAGCATCAGGCAAGA
The DNA here is from genome assembly GCA_964523425.1 of uncultured Gammaproteobacteria bacterium. GTDB lineage: Bacteria > Patescibacteriota > Patescibacteriia > Patescibacteriales > Patescibacteriaceae > Patescibacterium. The sequence goes on along the minus strand of CAZFYY010000015.1, from coordinate 7,888 downwards.
CCGGTGCTGGCGTCGAAGATATTTTAAATGCCGTTATCGAACGCGTGCCGAGTCCGACGGGCGATCCGGATGCTTCGCCCCGCGCGCTTATTTTCGATTCCAACTTTGATGAATATAAAGGCGTCGTCGCCTATGTGCGCGTGATGGATGGACGGCTGGCGAAGGGTAGTAAGATCAAGCTGCTGGCAACGCACGCGCAGAGCGAAGCTTTGGATGTTGGTATCTTTAAGCCAGATTATCTTTCGACCGGCGCGCTCGAAGCCGGCCAGATTGGTTATGTCATCACCGGCTTCAAGAGCGTCGTGGAGTGTCGCGTGGGTGATACGATGTCAATCGCGGCGGCGCATGATGTCGTTTCGCTGCAGGGCTATCATGAAGTGAAACCGATGGTCTTCGCTGGCATCTTCCCGAAAGAAGGGGATGACTTCGGCCGTTTGCGCGAAGGCATCGAGAAACTCAAACTAAACGATTCGGCGTTAATGTACGAACCGGAACAATCGCAGGCGCTTGGGCTTGGTTTTCGCTGCGGGTTCCTTGGTCTTTTGCACCTTGAGATTGTGCAGGAGCGTTTGAGCCGCGAATACGGACTAGAACTGATCGTTACCGTTCCGAGCGTCGCCTATCATGTGTATGTCAAAGGCCAGGACGAAGCGCTTATCGTGCGCAGCCCGCAGATGCTGCCTGATCCAACGAAGATTGATCACGTTGAAGAACCATGGGTCAAGCTGGATATTGTTACGCCGAAAGATTATATCGGCGGCATTATGACGCTCGTGCAGGAGCGCAAAGCTATTTATCTCAACACTGAATATCTTGATGAAGACCGCCTCGTCCTGCATTACGAAATCCCGATGGCGACAATTCTGACTAATTTCTATGACCGCATAAAGAGCGTCTCCTCCGGTTATGCTTCGATTAACTATGAATTTTTGAACTATCGCCTGACCGACGTCGTCAAGATGGACATTCTTGTCGCTGAAGAACCGGTCGAGTCGCTCGCCGTCATCGTTTATCGCGATGAATCTTTCCGTCGCGGTAAAGAAATTGTTAATACCCTGAAAGACAGCCTGCCAAAGCAGATGTTTGTTATCAAATTACAGGCCTGTATCGGCGGAGCAGTTATCGCCGCCGAACGCATTGCCGCCATGCGCAAGGACGTGACGGCCGGACTGTACGGCGGCGACGTCTCGCGTAAGCGCAAACTCCTCGAGAAGCAGAAGAAGGGCAAGAAAAAGATGATGGCTTCTGGCAAGGGCAGTGTCGAGATTCCGTCCGATACCTTCGTTAAATTATTAAAGCAATAAGTATGAAGCGCCGACAAATCGTCAAAATCGTCTGGGCCGTTATCAGCATCATGGTCATGCTGTCGATGGTCGCCTGGACCTTTACCTCTTCCCTTTACTAACACTATGGCCAAGCAATGGCAGCTATCGCCGGTCGCGCCGGCTGATTTTCTCGCGCGCTATACTGCGTATGGCCTAGCGGTCGCGCAGATGTTGTATAACCGTGGTTACCGCGAAGCCGAGCAGATTGAACTATTCTTGCATCCGGAGCAAGCGGCCGGCGAATATGACCCGTTGCGTTTCCGCAATATGGCAGCAGCGATTGATCTGGTGATCGAGCACATTAAGCGCGGCAGCGATATTGTCGTTTGTGGCGATTACGATGCCGACGGCGTGACATCATCGGCCATCATGGCGGAAACCTTGCGCGTGCTGAAAGGCAAGGTTGAGGTCTGGATTCCGAGCCGTTTCGGCGAAGGCTATGGTCTGAACAAAAAAATCGTCGAGGAACTGGCCGAGCGAAAGGTCGGCTTGCTTATCACAGTTGATAACGGCATCCGCGCCAAGGAAGAAGTGGCGCTGGCCAAGAGCCTCGGCATGGACGTTATTGTTACGGATCACCACGAAGGACCGCAGACGGAAGAGGAGATGCCGGGCTGTCTGGTCATCAATCCAATTCTGCCGGCCGAAACCTATCCCTATAAATTTTTGTGCGGCGCCGGCGTGGCGTATAAATTTGCACAAGCATTAATTAGCCGTTCTACTCTTTCGGAAGAAGATAAGAAAGCGTTGGCTGGCCGCATCGTTGACCTGGCCGCTGTCGGCACAATTTCGGATTGCGTCAGTCTCTCCGGCGAGAATCGCCTCATCGTTAAGCAGGGACTGGAACTGATGAATCGGACGCCGCGTCGCGGCTTGAAGGAACTGATGGAAGTATCAAAGCTGGAAGCGGGCAGTCTGACTGCCTGGAACGTCAGCTGGCAAATGACGCCGCGCCTCAATGCTGCCGGCCGCATCGACCATGCCAATGCCGCCTATGCTTTATTGGCCGCGACGTCGGTCGAAGAAGCGCGGAAACTAGCGGCTGATTTGAATGAAAAGAATATTGAACGCCAGCGCATGACTGAAGAGCTGATGAAGGCTGGCATCGCACTGGTTGAAGCGGAGCAGATGGATGAAAAACTACTAGCTGTCACGTCACCTGATCTGCGGGGCGGGACAGAGAGCTGGCCGGAAGGCATTATCGGCTTGGTCGCCGGGCGCATCGCCGAGAAATTTTCCAAGCCCTGCTTTGTAATTTGTTTGAGCGAAGGAAAGATCAAGGGTTCGGGCCGCAGCATCGAGCAGTTTGATTTGGGTGCCAGTTTAGAAGCCGGCAAAGATCACCTTATCCGCTACGGCGGCCATAAGATGGCCTGCGGCTTTACGGTTAAGAGCCTGGAAGACTTACCGCAGTTCATTGCTAAAGTACGGGCAGTGGCCGAAGAACAGCTGGCTGGCATCGACTTGACGCCGATTCTGAAGATTGATGCGGCGATCGGAATAACAGACGTGAAGCCGGCCTTCATCGAATCGCTCGACGCGTTTCTCCCATACGGCCAGGATAACCCGGAACCGAAATTCGTCAGCTACGGCGTCATGATCGAAGACGTTATGACTATGGGGGCGGACAAGCGCCATATCAAGTTCCGCCTCGGCGGCATGTGGGGCGTGGCCTTCAGCAAGGCGGAAGAATGGAAAGAATATAAGATTGGCCAACGGATTGACGTTGTCTATACCGTATGTTTCAATGTATTCAACGGACGCCGCGATCCGCAGCTGAAAATTATTGATTTGCGTCCAGCTGAAGCTTCCGTTTAAAACATTCCATGAAAAAATTCATTATCCATAGCGACGGCGGCAGCCGCAATAACCCGGGTGAAGCGGCCATCGGTGTCGTTATTGCGACGCCGGAAGGCGAAGTCGTCGAGACGATCTCTAGGCGACTCGGCATTGCGACCAATAACCAGGCAGAATACGCCGGCGTCATTGCCGGTTTGGAACGCGCAAAAGAACTTGGCGCTGAAGAAGTGGAGTGCGTGCTGGACAGCGAGCTGGTCGTTAAGCAGTTGCGCCGCGAATACAAGGTTAAGCACCCTGATCTCGCGCCGCTCTTTATTAAGATGCATAACCTTTCTACTTTCTTTAAGAAGGTGACCTATACGCATGTTCGCCGTGAAGAGAATAAGGAGGCGGATCGGTTGGTGAATGAGGCGTTGGACTCTTAAATGTATGACTGAAAGATTCACAGAAAGAACTGACGCAAATTCGTGGATTGAAACGAAAGGAAGAGAAAACTTTGTAATAGCTGATATCAAAATTCAGGATCCGCACTTGGAAAAAGGCATGATGTTGGTTTTTAATGCGGACGGCAGTCTAGATAAAGAAGTTCTTAATGCATGCTCGCGCGCAATCCGCGAAGTTATGAAAGACTATAAAGTATTTCATCAGCTCGACAGCGCGGACCAGGAAGGGATACAGGGCTGGGAGCTTTGGCAAAATGCAAGCAAGGAAGAAGTGGAAGCTAAGCTGTCTGAAGTCCATGTCAGAGCTAAAGAGCTGTATAGTCAGGCTATATAGTTTGAAGTTTTTTAAATCTAGGTCATTTAGCTCAGTTGGTTAGAGCGCTCCGTTCACATCGGAGAGGTCGCAGGTTCGAATCCTGCAATGACCACATGAAAGTCTTTATCGAGCAAGGCGGACAGGAAGGAATCAAGAACGTTTTCGATAAGGAGACTAAGGCGCTCTTACGCTCTGAGCCGTTCCATCTGACGTATCCGTATCCATACGGCTATATTCTTGATACTCTCAACGAAGACGGCGACGAATTAGACTGTTACATCATTACCGACCAGAAATATCAGGCGGCGGATATCGTCGAGGCTGAGCCGATCGGCATGATAGAATATTTTGATAACGGCTTGGCTGATCATAAGATCCTCTGCGCCCTCATTGCAGAGCCCGCGACGATTACGGACGAGGTAAAGGCTAAGCTCAAGTATTTTAGCGAGCATTTTTATGACCACCGGCCGGAAGTTATAGCGCATGATGGGAAATATCTTGATAGGCAGCAGGCGGAGGCGCTTATCGCCCGTTGCAGATTGAAGAAATAATTTATTGAAAATATATGCCCCCATTTTCTGAAGACGATCTGATTTACAAGCCGGAAGTAGCGGCAGAATATTCTAAATCTCGTGAGCTGTTTAATGAAACTGATGAGAAACTTTTCAGCGAGATTCATATTCTCGGCGTGAACGGGAAGGTGATTGTCGATTTCGGCTGCGGCGATGGCCGCCACCTCTTGCACTTGAAGGAAGAGGGGGCTGCTCGCGTTATTGGCGTCGACATCAATCCCAAGATGATCGAGATGGCTAAGCAGCATTCAGCCGGCGCCCTTAATACGGAGTTCATGGTTAGCAATGGAAAGCAGACGTCTCTGGAAGCCGAGTCAGCTGATCTCGTAGTATCGAATTTCATGATCCATTATTTCGAAGACGCGCAGGAAATTTTCAATGAGATATCCCGGGTTCTTAAAGAGGGCGGGCACTGCGTCTGTACGTTTAACGTTACTGACGTGGCTCCTGGTTCCGGACATTTATATAATACGCCGATGCCGATCAGATTGGGCTCGGCTGAGAAGCCTGTCATGATCGAGAATCTTATCAAGTCGAGCACGGAATTGCAGGTGGCGATTAATGAGGCCGGTCTAGTAATTGAAAAAGGCGATGTCCTGCATCACCCTAATGCGGTCGTCGATGATTCTTTTGAACATAAGGACAAGGTAGAGAAGCATGCGGTAATGCTGGTGTTGAGAAAGTTAGATAAAGCCGCCTAGTCGAAAGAGGGTATATCTAAAAATAGCTAATAATAGCTATTTTTTTAGTATCTAAGCACCAATATTATTGACAAATATCTATTTGTATGCTATAATCTATTATAGTTAGGTTCATTGAAAATAATGATTTAAGGAATAGTTTAGTAGGTTGTCCATGGATGTTCGCATATGTGGACGAGCTACTAAAATATTTTAAAACTTAAATCAAAAATGAACATGAAAAAATCAATATCCCCAGTAAAACTTTTAATTTTTGTAATTGTTTCCACGGTTATTTTTATGGCGGCAGCATTTTATTACGGTCATTATCATTCAGATGATTATGGTTCCGCGACAATAATGTCTGGCATTCAAAACGTTGCCAATGAAATGATGACTATGCCTGATGGAGACGAGCAAGAGTTTGGTACTATCCTCGTAGTTGATAAGGAAACAGGAGTAGCAACGCTCGCATATTTTCCAACTGAGGATGATTTTCCTGGTTGCAGGTTATTGACCAGAAGAAACAGAGAGAAGTATGTAAAAAAAACTCTTGATGTTGAAATTTATAAAGAAAATGGAAAACAATTTATTTCCTCAGCAGAGGAAATAATTAAGTAAATATTTACGACATAGAAAAACGTTGATTTTTCTATGTCGTTTTTCTTTTCCGCAGATTTGCTAAATTATCTGCCTAGATGGTATTTTTAAGACATGCAAATCAATCCTTCCATCTTCAAAGCTTACGACATCCGCGGCATCTACGGCAGGGATTTCGATGACAGCTTCGCCTACCAGCTCGGCTTGGCCTATTGCCAGCTGCGGCGTGAAGAGTTGGGCCGGGATGATTTTACGATTGTCGCGGGCCGCGATATGCGCCTGTCTTCGCCGGCACTGCATAAAGAACTGATCCGCGGCTTAATCGATGGGGGAGCCGAAGTAATTGATGCCGGTCTTGTTTCCACACCGACTTTCTACTTTGCGGTCGCGCATCATAAATACGACGGCGGCATCCAGGTCAGCGCCTCGCATAATCCGAAAGAGTATAACGGCTTCAAGCTCGTCCGCAACATGGCGTCGCCGATCGGGGAGGACAGCGGTATCCAGGATCTTAAAAAGATAATCCTCGAGCAGGGTGTTGCGCCGCATGTCAGAAAAGGCAGCGTCCGGATGCAGGATGGCATCGTCGCCGAACAGGTTGCGTATGACCTCGGTTTTGTGGAGCGGGTAGATATTAAATCTTTGAAAATTGTCATAGACACCTCGAACGCCATGGGTGCGCCGTATTTTGACGAGCTGTTCAAGCATCTGCCGCAGCTGTCAGTTGAGCGCATGAATTGGGAGCTGGACGGAAGTTTTCCGGCGCATGAAGCTGATCCCTTTAAGCCGGAGAACATCGCAGCGCTTTGCGCTCGAGTTAAAGAAAGCGGCGCTGATCTTGGCATCGCGACGGACGGGGACAGCGACCGTATCTTCTTTGTCGATGATAGCGGCCGGGCGATTACGCCATCTGTGACCCGGGCTATCCTATGTAAATTATTTCTTCAGGATAGGTCGGGCGCGACCATTGCCTATGATATCCGGCCGGGGCGCATGACATACGACACGATTGTTGCCAATGGCGGCTCGCCGCTCATGACCCGCGTCGGGCATTCGCTTATCAAGCAGGCAGTCATCGACGCCGGTGCATACTTCGCTGGTGAGTCGTCCGGTCATTTCTGCCTGAACATGGAAGCCGAGGGCTGTTACGAGATTCCGGGCATCGTTGCCTTAAAGCTTATGGCGGAGATTTCAAAGAGCGGACAGAAATTTTCTGAGTATGTTAAGCCCTATGAAAAATATTTCAGTAGCGGGGAAATTAACCTAAAAGTTGAAGATGCAGCCGCTGTGATTGAAAAGCTGAAAGAAGCCTACGCGGATGGTAAACAGAATATGCTAGACGGATTGTCGGTTGAATATCCGGAGTATTGGTTCAATGTGCGGGCGTCAAATACTGAGCCGCTCTTACGGGTGAGTCTTGAGGCGGTGAGCGAGGAGGCAATGAAACGGGAAAAAGAACGCTTGGTATGTAATATCGACAGGAAAGGGTAATACTTGAGTTCTTGACTTGACTAGCTTTTATTGGTTAGATGAACCAGCTACATTATAAATTTAATTTGAAAGGGCGCTCATTAATGCAACAAGAAAACCCGTACATTGATGTACCGAGGATTAGGGAAATTGCCGCTTCAAAGACTGGGATCAAAATATGCTTTCTGGACTTTGATGGGGTTATGAATAACGATAAGTGGTACTTGGTTCCGGAAGTCAGGAAAAAGATAAAGGAAGGGTCGGCTGGAGATTATATGTTTGATACAAACTCTTGCCGGCTCATCAATAAGCTTGCGCAAGAAACAGGCATGGTGTTAGTGATCTCTTCCGACTGCAGGAATGACAAGGTTAAAGGCATGCGTTGGCTACCGGCTATGCGAGAGGTTATTGCCAGTAATAATATTATGGCTGAGACCATTGGCCTTACGCCTTTCATCCACGACGCTGCCGGACACCCGCAAAGAGGCGAGGAAATCAAAGCTGTCTTGGATGGCTTCGCGCGGAACAACGTCATGGTTTCTCGATATGTAATCATTGATGATTGTGAGAGCTATATACTAACAGATCAAAAAGCACATTTTGTAAAATGTCTTTCAGCGAATGGTTTCCAGGAAGCTGAATACGAGGAAGCGCTGCGAATTTTATGTGAATAGTATTTTTA
>CAZFYY010000014.1:0-24169 GCA_964523425.1 uncultured Gammaproteobacteria bacterium | reverse complement strand
GGGTTTAGCCGAGGAGTACTAATAAACCATTAGATTTTCCCACAATTTTGTTTTCAATCTATCCCTATTCTTTTGTTTAATTGACAATCCGCTTGATGGCGCTGTCTTGGTGGTTCTTGCGAAAGGGTCACACCTGTTCTCATCCCGAACACAGCAGTTAAGCCTTTCAGCGCCGATGATACTTGGGCCGCCCAAGCCCTGGGAAAGTAGGTCGCCGCCAGGACAGCGCTATCAAGCGATGCAGCACTCCGTGAAAACGGAGTGCTTTTGTATTATAGAGGAAGGGGCTTTGACAGATAGCTTGATTCAGAGTAAAGTAGAGTCAAATAAATTTTCTTTAACATATAAAATAAGGAGTAAATAATGGAAGAGAACAAGCCTAAACTGTATCTGTATCCAGTTTTCTTGTTTATTGGCTTATTAGGCTTAGATAAGAAATTTCTGGATGGCTTCCCAATCGTAACGCATGACACAATTACACAAAAACTGCAGAGCCTGTATAGGGACTACAAACTTACGCTCAGACAGTTGGACAGGAGTTTTCAGCTGGCTATAGAACGTGTTAGTAAACCTTTAGATAAGGTTATCGTTGTAACTACCCGCTGGACAGGCAAGAAGTCCACAGAGAACGGACAAATAAAGAATTGGCATGTTGTGGACATGAATATTATGAACATGTATTCACGTCCCCGAGAATATGTTTTTTTGTTACGGATAGTAGCTCAATCAGAAACCTTACGCAGCTTGGATTTTGAAGACGATTATCCTGCCCTTTTCTTCGAAGATGATGTCGATCGATTCGAGCAGATTGAGTCACTGTCGGACAAATTATTTACCAAACTATACGATACCAAGGGATGGAAAGCGGGCGATGCCTATAAGCAAGCCGAAAAATACGCCTTGCCGTTTATTAAGACGTTATTGCTCGATCCAGCAGCAACACAATTCAAAATTCCTGACCACATGGGGCCTGGTGATGGTATTTATTCAATGCCAAGTAGCCTGACAGAGGGAATGGAGGGTGGAGAGCAATTTGCCAAAGAGTAATAAAAAGAAAAAAGATAAAAATGTTTCAAGCGTAAAAAGTCACCGAAAATTGCCAAAAATTGTGAATATGGAAGGAGTGTGCGCGATAACGCCACTGCTTGCCAGCGATTTTTCTTTAATTGAGCTCGTTGGCTTATCTTCATTAGTTATTTGATGCACGAAATATCTGACGCGCCATATGCATGGGCGCGTTTTTTTTATGCTTTGACAGATTGTCTCGTATTAGGTAATGTAGAGCCAAGTAAATTCCTTAAAAATTATCGGAGGTTTCATGTTACTTTCCATGCGTTATTTTCCCGCACTGCTCTTTTTAGAGTACTGTGCCGGCCGGCCTGCTGCTTCGAACGGGTTGTTCTGGACGACAATCTTCTATAAGTCAGAAGAGGGGCGTCGCCATATACTGCTGCGCCTCAAAGACGGCTCTGGCATCAGCCTGACATACAGTGGTCTGCATTTTTCCCTGTTTGGCTGGGAAAAAAATCTTCGGTATCCAAGCGCCGAATATCAGGAGCCGGCTTTTTCCGTCAGTCTGAGCAGGGAAACCCGCCAGGTGCCGACTATCCCAAAAGGGCAGCCGCGTTTCAAGTACACTTTTACGCCTGAGCTAGTCGGCGAGCGCAAAAGCCTCTCCCCGTATCTCAAGGAGGCGTTTATCCGGGTGAATGGGCTATTTGCCGATTACCTGGGTGAAAAAAATCTTTTTGATCCGGTGGCCATAACAGACAATGGAATGATCGAGCGGTTGACTACTGCCTGGGAGCGCTTAAGGTATGGCGCTGCCTGGAGGAATCAGAAACCGGCTATCGAACGTTATTGCGAGGACGAGCAAGTCACTACTGACGACCTCGGAACCGTTAACGTCAAAGAATGTGTTCAGTGGCTAACAAACATGCATTAATGCATTAATGTATTCGAGCAGTATCCCTGTTTCCAAAAATGGAAAGAGGGATTTTTTTTATTCCTTGCGGAGAAAGCCTGCTTTCCAAATAATGAAACCGCCGCCTAGTAGGAGAAGTGCCGCCCCGAAAAGAACATAATACAGAAGTTGTTTTTTAGGTTTTGGCTGAGGTGCCTCCAGTACCTGTTTGACCATATTCGTATCGGCACTATTTTCCGGGCCAGAGGGCGGATTAATGATTGCGAAATCGCTTTCCATACGTGGCATAAGACGAATAGCGGTTCCGTCGAGCTGGGTAATGCCGGTTACAGATACTTTGTCGCCGACGGCAAAGGCTGTGACTGACAGACCGCTCCCTTTAGCTAAATACACTTCTGTGTCCCCGGTTTCGTCCGTCACGATAAGTCGGGGCGATTTCTTGCTAGTGATTTCACCTTCAATTCTTGCCAGGCGGGGATGGGGCGGATTTTTTATATCAGCTGAGGTGTTGATTGCCTGCTCAGGAAGGGAAGTAGCTTCTTCCATGATATGTATATCCTCGGCGACGGCCGTTTTCAGCCGCGGTCCGGCGGCGGTGCTGCTCGTTTCCCCGCTGACGCTGATTGTTTGGCCGACCGTAAGTTGCGGGAACAGTTTCTTCGAATTATATACCTGATAGAGAAGAGGCGATCCGGTTGGCTGGAGATAGAAGTACTGGCTACTGAATGTACCCGGCAGAGCGACGACTGTGCCGGTGAGAGATATGCGGCTGACCGCCTTTTTGGCGGTAGTTGAAGAAGCGTTATTCTTAGTAGGCTTTTCCAGGATATTATCTTCGCCAGGCGTTGCCGCGACTGTCCATTGCCATGTATTATCGATCAATGAATAGCTTTGGCCGCTTGGTGCCGCTGCGTACGCGGCCGCATCGGCTTCACGGCCCTCGGGATCGATGAGGCGGATTGTGTCCTGGCTATTGCCGAGGCTGCCAGGGAGGTATTCGGAATGGAAGATGAAGAGTTCGTTAGGTTCAAGACTGATCGCCTCGACGATCGTTGGGCCTGATTTTGATTTGTTGGCGATGGTCCAGCCGGCAAGATTAATTGCTTCGCTGCCGGCGTTGCGTACTTCTACCCACTCTTGACCAGTATCGCTTCCGGCCGGATTTGGCATTACTTCGGTTAACGTCAGTTTGAAAGGAGAAATTAGGCTGGCGCTACGTGTTTCAAGATTTTTTTCTTTTTCTAAAGAGGCAATAGATATGTCTGAAGTTTTTTTGGTAATGGAAATTTTACGGGAGACGGTCGAGGCGCCATACGAATTACTAATACTCAGTACGACAGTATAGTTCCCCGGTGTGCTGAAGATATGCTCTGGGTTGGCCTGACTGCTCGAAACGCCATCGCCAAAGTTCCAGCTGTATTCGGCGTAGCTGTCAGGGGTATCGCTATCAGAGGCGTCAAAGGTAACTGTTTCCGCGACTACAGCTGTACTCGGAGTGCTAAAAACGGCGAGAGGCGGAGAGACATAGACGTTAGCGTTACCAGGCGTCGGCAGAAAAGTCTTCTTCCATACCTTGCTGTTGTCAGCCGCCGTTTCATTCCAGACCGCCCAGCTTTGTCCGTCAAGCGTTTCTTTGTAGGTTGCTGATTGAAAGGCGGTTGTTTTTTCGGGCTGGAAAAGCTTGATGGTAGTGCCGCTGTTAGCTAATTCAAAGTTGCCGGGCGCGCGCACGATTAGATATGATCTTCCTGATACTGTTGCGCTAGCAGGAAACTGATAGATGTACTGCTTATCGCCGATTTCCAGATGCCATCCCTCCAGGCGCACAGCTTGCTCGCCGGTATTATATAGTTCGATAAACTCATCGTTGCGGGATAGTTCGTCGATGCCGTGCGGATTAGGGGAAATCTCACTGAGGCGGAGGGTTGTACTGAAGTCATAGTCTGGTTCATCCTGCTCAGTGGCCGCCTGTGGCTCGGGTGGCGGTACGATAATGTTAACTCCCCACATCGTCAGCATCGACGTTAGCGTGTAATTATCATGGTCGCTGCCGGCCGGATCTGCCCCGGTTTTTCGGGCGACGCCGTAGGGATCAGGAGCGGTTGGGGCATTGTCGCTAATATTACCGTCATCCCAGTCGCCGTAGGTAACGCTATGAGCAATTGCGTCAGTGGCATCACGCAGGATGATGATGTCGCCGCTGTTATTGAGTGCGCCATTTGATTTCGGAATGGCGAAATAGTGATTTTCTCCGCCAATATTGCCCTGTAGAGTCGTTTTTGTTCCCGACCCTTCTTCAAGGGTCCAGCCATAGATGCTAAATGCTGTCTCGGAGGGGCTATACAGTTCAATCCATTCGCTGCCGCCCGCTACCGGATCAACAATAAATTCGTTAACGAATACTGGTGAGTTGTTAGTACTATTGATTACTTCATTAAGACAGATTTCCGAACAGCCATCGCCTGCTTCGAGGTTTCCATCATCGCACTCTTCACCGCTTTGTACGAGATTATTGCCACATACTAACGACGGTGCTTCAAGCTGGCATAGAGCGCTGCAGCCGTCATGGTCGAGCGTATTACCGTCGTCGCAGGTTTCAGATATTTCCATAATTTCATTACCGCAGGTGGTGGGTGGTGCGGGGGAGATTATGTGGAAATCCTGGGAATTATTGTTTGTATCTTGATAGTTGATTCGGTGCAGTACATCGTTTGCTCCGGGGTTTTGCGGAAAGGCAGTGCCTTCGATATATGTATTTTGCGCCTCTCCCCAGGCAAGGGCGTCAATCACTGTTCCGCCGTATTCCGAACCATCGCGGATAGCTATGCTATTATCATTGGCGAGAGTTTGCGTGGAAGAGATATTGGCGTTAAGAGAAGTAGCAAAACCATTATTTGAATTTGCCCAAAGATAGACGGCGCCAGGATTAAGTAATAAGGGGCTAGTCCATGATTTGATGAGCGAGTCGCTAGTACCGGTTTTAGTGCGTTTTACCAGACGCAGTCCATTTAAGTCGAGTACGCTACTTGTGGCATTATAAATTTCAATGAAATCATTATCAGTCTTTCCGCTTCCCCCCGTAATTTGCACTCGGTTGATTAATAGCTCGCCCGGCGAAACAGCCTGGACAGCAAAACTGCCCGAACCGATGAGGCTCGCGCAGAGGGAAATTACTAACAGAAAGCGGAAAGTCCGCGGCCCGACGGGGATATTCATACAAAGATGATTCCCGAGGGGGTAGGAATGAAAAATTATTTAGCGGAGAGGCGTTTTTTGAACCAGTCGACCCAGGGAACAGTGAGAGGATCGACGCGGTTGAGAAGAGAGAGGCGATAGGTTAGCCAGGAGCCGAATTGCAGGAGATCAAAGCTCTGGGCGAGCGCGGTTTTACCAGAAGGCGTATAGCTATGAACTGGGATGCCCTGTTTTTTCATGACTTCTTTGGTGAGTTCAAGGCGTTTTTTTATTTTTGCGTCGTACAGATCGGATTCGATAAAGAGGGCGGTTAAGCGTTTACGGTTAGAGGTCGGATAGGAGAGGCCTTCGAGGGCAAAATGGTTGAGGTCAGAGAGAACGAGATAGCTACCAAAATTTTTTCCCGTTTCGCACCATTGATTGCGCAGAGCACGCATATTCCCTTCGAATAATTGGCCGCCGATAATAATAGTTTCGCGAGCCTGAAGATGTTTGGCTAATTTCTCGGCATCGTTGCCTGATTTGGTAAGCTGGTTACCTTTTCGTTTAATTTGTGCTAAAATTAGCGAAATTTCTTTGTCCTTAAAACGCAAAAGCCCGAGGGCGCGGAAGAGGAACAAAAGGCTAGCGACGCCGTACCCTAAGCCGAGCCGTGGTTGGTCGGAGGGATTGGCGGAAGTGTCGAAGAGGTAATGGGGCAGATTATCACGGCTGGCCAAGTGACAGAGCTCGTTATCGGCATCGGAACTGATGACGATAATACGGGCGCCGCGGCGCTTGGCGATTTTATACGCGGCGAGCGGTTCCTCGGTCGTGCCGGAGTATGAAGAAACGATATAGAGGGTGTCCTTGCCGACGTAGCCGGGAACATCATATCCTGGTTCGACGGCGACTGGCAACGTTAAGCTGTCGCGAAATATGGATTGAAGAATATAGGCGCCGAGGTTGGAGCCGCCCATGCCGTTGATGACGATGGAGCGGACGCCATGCAACGCAAACGAGCCTTGCGCGCTGCCAAAATCATCCATGACAGACTTAATCTGCTCCGGTAAGCGGCGCAGCGAGTCGACCATTATTTCCGATGAGGGCTGTCTCTTGAGGGAGAGAAACATAGTAAGCTGATTATACATTATTAGCCTTCCTTGCGCAATCCATTTATTTTGCGCGAAGGTTAAATTTATTTCAATATTTATTTATGCGACCTTTTAAAAAAGGTCGCACTCCTCCTTCGTTCGCCATAGGCGAACTTGAAGGACAGGCAAAATTACTCGCAAAGAAAAAACACTTGAATATTGTGCTTGCTTGAGGGGCGGATACAACTCGTCATGGCGCTTTGCGCCATTCCTCAAACAAGTATCCGCCTGATCCTCAAGCGACGCTTATATTCTAGCGCGTTTTTTCATGCTCGCCTTCGGAAGATTCCTAAAAGCCTTTTTTCTTGCTATTAGAAAGGGGAAGTCTATTGGAGGGCGGTAGTGCCAGAATAATTCTCCCCTTTAATCATCGCCTGATACTTCTCCGGCTGCTGCCAGTCCTTACTATCAAGCCAAGATGGTTTTGAGAAAAATATATTTGTAGCAAGGTCTTTTTCGCTCAGGACGCCTGCTTCGGGGCTTTTATCAATATCTCCGGAAATAACAAAGTTATCCCGGAAGACCGTTTTCTGGACGGCAGAAGAATGGACTTCAAAGTTCTTTATGATGATTATACGATTTGTGACATCAGGCGTATTCTGCAGTACCCAGGCAAGCAATTCCTCATCGCCTGGTTTGACGATAATCGCTGTTTTCCCGGAAATCGCATTTTTAGCGGTGACATATTCGATGCCGTCCCCGTCACCGGTCTGTTTCATGAACTCCTCGACGCCCATCGGGTACGCACAAAAGAAAATGATTTTCTTTTTGGCCTTATACAGGTTCGCCGCCAGGCAGATGGTATAGAAAGAGGCGCCGGACTTGTCTTGGCCTGAGATAAGCATCGGCAGATCCCTTTTTCCAAAGAGGGCCGGTTTGTTGTTGACGATGATATCCATTTATTTCTTTATTATATGCTTAAATAATAGCATTTTTATCTTTGGCTTGGCCATGCTATACTAGGCCCGTATGATCATCTTCCTCTACGGCCCCGACGACTTCCGGGCGCGCCAGAAAATCGCCGAATTGCGCGAGAAATTCATTAAAGAAGTGGATAAGGACGGTACGAGCGCTGTTTCGCTTGATGGCGCCAAGGCAACGATCCAGGAGCTGTCTGACGCCTATCGCCCGGCGGCGTTGTTCGCTAAGCGCCGGTTTGTTTCGCTGAGCGGCGTTTTAGCGAACAAACATAAGGAATTCATCGAGGAACTGGAATCTTTTCTGGAGAAAGAAAAAGAGAATGAGAATATCATTGTAGTATACGAACCAGATTTTATCGAAAAAAAGATTGCCGGCAAGACGCTTATCATGAAACCGGGTGCGGACGATAAGCCTGCCCCGCTTAACAAGGCTGAGAAAAAGCTCTATGACCGGCTTCTAAAGAGTCAGTTCGCGCAGTCATTTTTTCCGCTCAGTCAGCTTGAATTGCAGAAAGCTTTGGCGGGCATGGCCAAGCAGGCTGGCGCATCCCTTTCAGTACCCGCGGCTAATCTTCTCCTGCGCCTGGTCGGCAGCGACCTCTGGCCCCTGTCGCGCGAGATCGGCAAGTTGGCTGCCTACGCGCAGGCTAAAGCGGGAGAGGGGAACGAGGCGGTCATCAGCGAGAATGATGTCCGTTCCATGGTCAGCCAGTCGGTGACGGAAAGCATTTTCGCCCTGACTGATGCACTTGGTAATAAGCAGACCGGCGCGGCGCTCAAGCTCCTGCTCGAGCAGCTGGCGGGCGGCGCGCATCCGCAGTATATCCTGACGATGATGCTCTGGCAGTTCAAGACGCTCGCTTCGGTGCGACAGGGGCTCGATGATGGCATATCCCCGCAGGCGCTTGCCAAATCGCTTGGCCTGCACCCCTATGTCCTTGAGAAGAGTATTAACCAGGTTCGCAAGTTCAGTCTTGATTCGTTGAAGCGGGCGCTTAATAAGCTTATTGAGTTAGACTTCAAGATGAAGACGGGACAAGGCAGCCTTGAAGAACTGCTGCCGGTGACGGTGGCGAGTCTGTAAAAGATTTTTCGGATAACAAAAAAACCTCCCGTCCGGGAGGTTTTTTTAATTCGTTTATTTCTTGACCGCCTTAACGATGGCGTTGAGCTTCTTGTGCAAGCGGGACTTCTTGCGGTCGCGGGTGTTCTTTTTGATCAAGCCGGTCTTGGCGGCTTTGTCGAGGGCGGTCATGGTTTCCTTCAAGAGGTCCTTGGCGGAGTCCTCGCCGGCCGAGATGGCCTTCTTGGTCTTCTTGGTCAGCAGGCTGATCTTGTCCTTGACCTTGGCGTTAGCGGCGGCGCGCTTGATGCTCTTGCGGAGCTCCTTCTGCGCTGATTTCTTATTTGGCATAGTAGTTATGGATTAATAGGTTTCCTTATCGTATCATGCTTTTTTGCCTTTGTAAAGGCGGCGCGGCGATGCTTCCCGGGTTGACAAAAGCCGTTTTGAGGAGTATAAAGGGATTGCATTGCCCCTCGCTTAACTACCAAATTTTATCGTTATGGAACCACTCGCCCAGGAAATATTTGAGCTCGTCATGGTTAAAATCCGCGAACAGGCGGCCTACAGCCGCGATGCCTATAAGGAGCTCGTCGAGGAAACGATCGACTACTTTAATGAACGCGGCAAGATCGATGATGACGACAACGTCGAATTCATCCGCGACCAGCTGATGGATATGTGGGAACAGGTCGAGACGGAGCTGGGGGAGGAATAGATCAATCCTTAATTTTAAAAAGCCGGAAGCATGCTTCCGGTTTTTTTGTATGGCGCAGTGTATGATATACTATCAGCATGAATCTCACTATCTTTGCGGAAATCGGCCTGCTTATCGGGGTCGCGACGGTCGTTTCTCTCGTGATGCGGTTCTTGCGGCAGCCGCTGATCGTCGGCCATATCATAACCGGCTTTCTTGTCGGCCAGTTTGCCTTAGGTCTTTTTCATAACGTCGAGACTCTGGAACTGTTCAGTGAACTAGGCATTTCCTTCTTGCTTTTCAGCGTCGGCCTGAGCCTGAATCCCAAGGTCCTGCGCGAATACGGTTGGGCGTCTTTCATAACAAGCGCTGGTCAGATAATTCTCACAGGCGGTGCTGGCGTCGTGATCTGCATGCTGATGGGATTCACTTGGGTGACTGCTCTTTATGTTGGTGTCGCCTTGGCATTTTCCAGCACGGTTATTGTTCTTAAACTGGTGACGGATAAGGGTGATCTCGACAAGCTGTACGTTAAGCTGTCTGTAGGTTCGCTGCTCTTACAGGATCTCTTTGCCATCACGCTTCTCTTCGTCATTCCGTTTGTAACTGGCTCGCAAGGCAATGGCGCCGGACTGGTGCGCATGCTCGCTCTGGGGGCGTCCGCCGCCCTTGGCGTCTTCCTCTTTTCACATTTTGTCATCCGCCGCCTACACCGTTACCTGACCCGCTCGCAGGAATTGCTTTTCCTTTTCGCCACCGCCTGGGGCATGTGCGTTGCGGCTCTTTTTGCCGGTCTCGGATTCTCTTTGGAGGGCGGCGCGCTTATCGCTGGCGTAGCGTTGTCGACCTTGCCGAGCCGGCATGAGATCGGCGCCCGTTTGGCGCCGCTGCGCGATTTCTTCATCGTCGCTTTTTTTATTTTGCTCGGTACTCGGATGGTAGTGAGCGATCTGGATGCCATCGTCTGGCCGGCTGTTATCCTGTCAGTCTTTGTACTGTTAGGCAATCCGCTCTTGCAGCTTGTCCTCATGGGCTTTCTCGGTTACCGCCGCAAGACAAGCTTCCAGACCGGCACGATGGCCGCTCAGATCAGCGAGTTCTCGCTCATCTTGGTCGCTCTCGGCGTTTCATTGGGACAGGTACCGTCTGCCGTTCTTTCGATTGTCACGCTGGTCGGCATTATCACGATATTTATTTCCAGCTATCTTATTCTCTATTCCGATGTGCTTTATACCTATTGCGCTCCCTACCTAAAAATATTTGAACGGCGCAATGCGCGGGAAAAGGTGCCGCGCACCCTGCCCTACACGACGGTACTGATCGGCAGCGGCCGGGTGGCCAGCGACTTTATCGCTCTTTTCCGCAAGGAGAAGCGCCGTTTCCTGGTCATTGATCATGATCCTGACGCTATCAGTGACCTGGAGAAGAAGCGTATCGCTCATGCCTACGGCGATGCGGGCGACCCGGACTTTCTCGAAGAGTTGAATGTCTCTCGGGCGCAGCTGATCGTTTCGACCGCTCCGGAACTTGAAACGAACCTTATCCTGACCTCTTGGGCGAAGGAGCATGGGCGTGATCCCATGGTCGTCGTGGTTACGCATCGCATCGCCAGCGCCTTGAAGTTGTACGAAGCTGGTGCGGATTACGTAATCTTGCCTCACTTTTTAGGCGGCTCGCACGCCGCTTCGCTCGTCCAGCGCTTTTCTAAGAGCGACCTTGCTTTGCGCGGCACCCGCCGCAAGCATATTGCCGACCTGGTCGGCCGCATGCAGAGCGGACAGGAGCATCCGGAAATCGATCGGTTGCGGTAGGCTAGTTTTTTTATGACAAAATTTGTTGGGTAGGGATTTTGAGTCCATCCGCGGCCAGCTGATGGATGTGCGGGAACGGGTTGAGATGGAGCTGGGAGAGGAAAAAACTTTTTTGTTTTAAGGATATAAAAAAGCCGGAAATATTTCCGGCTTTTGGCTTTATTTCTCATTATCCTATCTAACATATAAGGCGGCAATGTTCTCTTGATTCTCCGTGTCTATATTGGACGATGAGCAAATAAGAGAGTCGATTGCCAGGTATTTCTGGACGCACAGGGCCATCTTTCTTTCTTGCTGAGCCTTCTTTTTATGGAGATGTATTATAGCATTGCTTAGGCTTATACTGATGCTCCTGAGCAGCTCGGTGTCCCAATCTTCCAGCTCTACTTCTCGTATGTCTTCAATGCCATACTCTAAACAAAAAGCATTTTTTGTTTTATTATAAGTGGCATGCTTTTTCTTTGTGACGCTGAGCTCTAAATAGTACCATTTTTTATCTTTCGTCAGTAGCCATCCAGTTGCTTGACTTATGCTGTTGTCCCGACGATTGAAGTGCAGGGCAAGGCCGCTGATTCCTTTGTAGCCTAAGGCTATCCACTTGCCGAGATCTTTTTTCGATTGCGCTTGGTAGATCTCCTTAAGGGGGCGATACGTGATAAGGCTGATTCCTTGTTTGTTGGATGCTGTGGGGAGTTTTAGATTGCCGAACTCCTCTCCTGTCGCGCTTGAGAAGAATGTATTAACGCTTTTCAACTTTTCCTTAATAATCCTGAACCAGCCCTCGTACTCGTCAAGGAGCTCAGTCTGGAACATTGTAAAGTCCTGCTGTCCCATCAGTCGCAGGGCCGTGCTGCGATCTTTGAAATATTTCATTTTAATGTCCTTTCGGGGCGTACCCCTTTAATGTTTCCGGCGCATCGGTAGTATGTTTTTACTGTATGCTTAGATAAAAGTCAATAAGGACTCAGGAGCATATGGGAGCAGGCCGAGACGGAGCTTGGGGAGGAGTAAGCCACAAGCAGTTTAGGCAAATAAAAAAGCCGGGAATTAAAATTCTCGGCTTTTGATTTTTATTATGAGCCAAGCAACGCCATTTGTTTTTTTGGATTGCAGCCAAGTAGCATATTTGCCTGCATTGCAATCAGGTTAATATTGTATAATATTTCTGATTCTTCCTGGTTTTTTTGATAAAGATTAACGATATATCCATCTAAGGCGTTATATATGCTTCGCCCTTCTTCCGGGGTCTTTATGAATTTATCATGATCAATTTTTTCTTCACTCCTGATAGAAATAAGCGGAAGATTCTTATCATCTTTATTCCAAGTAATATTAAGGCGTATTAATCTTCGTTCCTTAGGAAAACAGCACCAGAGAAATTTCCCATTATAATTCGCTGGTGAATTTTTATCACCAATATTGAATATACCCTGAGTATTGAAATTCAGACTAAAGGAACTTGTGTTGCTTATCGTGATTCTGTCGGGAATGGATTCTAACGCGACCCATGGCTTATCAGTTGAGTTTGCCAGTTTTGCACTATAGATAGTGTGACTGCCTAAATTTCTAAATGTTATGTAAGGCAGCAAATAATCCAGCAGAGAAAACTGCAGGCCGATCGCATAGGCCCACTCTGAAGTTTTAGTCATTTTTCCGTTTTTTAAATATTTTTTTAAATCTAAAAAACGCTCGTAAAAGAAATCAAGTCTTGGTACTGTAACGCGGTTATTCATTTTTAATTTCCTTCCCTCAAGGGCCGTCCCCTGAGTTTTTTTAAGGTTTCCCACTGGCCATCCAGCGGATAGCTTATTTCAACATATCGGCTATTAAAAATCAAGCATAATAAAAAACGACCCTTTCGGGCCGTTCTTTTATCTAAAGCCTTGGGTTAAAACTTTATAATTTTTAGCTCTTGATTCCCAGCTCTTTCTTCCGGGCCAGGGCCTTATCAAGCGTCATCTTGCGGATGCGGATATTAAGAGGAGTGACTTCGACGAGCTCGTCGTCGCCGATGTACTCGAGGGATTCCTCGAGGTCCATGGTCTTAGGCGCCTTGAAGTGTTCGCTGACACCGTCGCCCTTGGAGCGCATGTTAGAGAGCTGCTTGGCTTTGCAGATGTTGACTTCGATATCTTCGCCGCGGGCGTTCTGGCCGACGACCTGGCCCTTGTATACCGGGATGCCGGGACCAAAGAAGAGCGTGCCGCGTCCCTGGATGTTGAGGAGACCGTAGAGGTTAGAGGTGCCGGTTTCGAAGGCAACGAGCGAACCGCGATCGCGTTCCGGCCACTCGGCGCTGTCCTGCTGGTAATCCAAGAAGCTGGCGTTGATGAGGCCGAGACCGCGTGTATCGGACAAGAATTCGGAGCGGTATCCGAAGAGGCCGCGAGTCGGCATGATGAATTCAAGGAAAACAGTATTGCCTTCTTTGCGCATGTCTTTCATTTCCGCATGGCGCGCGCCGAGTTTCTGGATAACATTACCGGACCACTCTTCCGGCACTTCGATGAAGACCTGTTCGAATGGTACGAGCGTTTTGCCGCCGACTTCCTTAGTAATAACCTGCGGGCGGGAAACCTGGAATTCGAAGCCTTCGCGGCGCAAGCGTTCAATTAAGATTGCGAGGTGCAGTTCGCCGCGTCCGGAGACGAGCCAGCCGCCGTCTGGGTGATCCTCAACGCGCAGGGCCATGTCATTTTCCAGCTCGTTCATGAGACGTTCGCGAATCTGGCGGGAGGTAGAGAACTTGCCTTCCTTGCCGGCGAACGGGGAGTCGTTGACCATGAAGACCATCTGCACGGTCGGTTCTTCAATCGTTAAAATCGGCAGAGCTTCCGGATTAGCCGGGTCGGCGATGGTTTCTCCGATGTTGATGTCCGGGATGCCGGAAAGGGCGATGATATCGCCGACGTTTTCCGTGTCAGTGTCGACGCGCTCCAGGCCCTGGTAGGTCATGAGCGAGACGAGGCGGTGCATGGTGACCGTACCGTCGTGCTTGATGCGGGCGACCTGCTGTCCGGCCTTGATGGCACCGTTGTACAGGATGCCAGTAGCGATACGTCCTTTGAAGGAGTCGCCGGCAATAGTAGTAACAAGCATCTGTAGCGGCTTAGAGGCATCGCCGACCGGTTCCGGGACATGCTTGATTATGGCGTCGAAGACAGGCGTAATGTCTTTCATGGCGGCGAGGTTGTCCTCCGCACCGGCCAGGCCGTTCTTAGCGGAAGCGTAGACGATCGGGAAGTCGATGATCTCATCTGATGCGCCGAGTTCAACAAAGAGGTCGAAGGTCTTGTTGAGGGCGAAGTCGGTGCGTGCTCCGGGTTTGTCAATCTTGTTAACAACGACGATGACGCGCAGACCGAGGGAGAGGGCCTTCTTTAAGACGAAGCGGGTTTGTGGCATTGGGCCTTCCTTGGCGTCGATGAGCAGGAGGCAGCCGTCGGCCATTTTCAGAACGCGTTCAACTTCACCTCCAAAGTCGGCGTGGCCCGGCGTGTCGATGATATTAATCTTGGTTCCTTTGTAGACGACTGAAGCATTCTTGGAGAAAATCGTAATACCGCGCTCCTTTTCCAGGTCGTTCGAGTCCATGATAAGAGTCGAATCGGCCGTGGCCGCGTTGAGTCGGGTTTCGGACTGCTTAAGGAGGGCGTCGACGAGGGTTGTCTTACCGTGGTCGACGTGGGCGATAATAGCGATATTGCGGAGGTTTTTCATATAAAAATACTGCCCAAATGGCAGCCGAATTAGTAATAACGTAAGGAAATTATAGCAATTATTATTTTATTTGTCAAAAGCCCCGCTTATTCAGCGAGGCTTTTTTATTTTGTTCAACAATCTGACGTTTAATTGATTTTGGCTGCTACGTATTCACGCTCGCCCAGTTCTTTATCGAGGATGAAGAGCGTATCGCCCTTATCGCCGACCAGCTTAACCTTCTCAAGCAGTTCGCCGATGTTCGCTTCTTCTTCTAATTGTTCATCAACGTACCATTTCAGAAGCGATTCGAGTGCGTAATCTTTCTCGGCTTTGGCGGCATCCATCAGTTCATGAATTTTCTGCGTGATGTGCTTCTCGTGCGCCAGGGAGGCTTCGACGAGCGATTGCGCGCCGTCCAGTTTTAACTCCGGCTTGGCGAGTGCCTCTAATTCAATAACTTCGCCGCGGTCTGCCAGGTGCTTATAAAAGCCCATGGCATGGCCGATTTCTTCCTGAGCCTGGACCCGGAACCAGTTGGCAAAACCCTTGAGTGAGAGCAATTCGGCGCGGGCGGAAATCGCCAGATAGGCGTAGCTCGAAAATAATTCTTCGTTAATCTGCTGGTTTACCAGCTGTTTGAGAGTGTCTTTCATATATAGCTGTTTAGGTGATTAAGCTTCTTCGCTTACTATAGCAAGAAGAGGAGTATTAGCAAGCCGGCGGCGATGCGGTACCAGCCGAAGCCGGCAAAGCTGTGCTGCTGGATGTATTTTAAGAAAAAGCGAATGGCGAGGAGGGCGGTGAGGAAAGCGGCGACAAACCCGACGGCCAGCAGTCGCCATTCCGTGCCGCTGAAGCTGAAGTCGTTTTTTAGAAGATCAAGGCCGCTGGCGGCTGCCATCGTCGGGATGGCGAGGAGGAAGGAAAACTCCACGATCGTCTTGCGGTCGATGCCGAGCAGCTGTCCGCCGATAATCGTCGCGGCGGAACGCGATACGCCGGGGATCATGGCGAGCGCTTGGAAGAGGCCGACGCTGGCAGCTTGCGGGTATGAGATATTCTCTTTAGCTTGCCGAGCATTGTGCCACTTCTCGAAAACAATTAAGAGTATGCCGCCGACGAGCAGGGCGATACCGCAGACCAATAGGTTTTCTAAGAGCACGGCTTTGACAAAGGGGTAGGCGATGAGGCCGATCAAGGCGGTCGGGAAGAAAGCCGCCGCTACCCGCCAAAATAGTTTCCAGTTAACGAGCAGTTTTTTGGCGTACATAACAACGACGGCCAGGATAGCGCCGAGCTGGATGTAGATGTCAAAACTTTTCAAGAAGTCGCTGTCCGCCAAGCCGAGCAGGCGATTGGCAACGATAAGATGAGCAGTTGAAGAAACTGGCAGAAATTCTGTCAGTCCTTCGACGATGCCGAGAATGAGGGCATGGAGGAAATTCATAGGATGCAAATTAACTAATTAACAAAGTAACTAATTAATTATTTAATTGGTTAATTTATTAATCTCGTATGGTATAGTATGTATATATTAAGTATATCAGTTTTATCTTCATGCCAAAACCAGCCGCTTTAAAACCTTTCCCTAAGCCAATTTCCCTGCGCAAGATGATCGGTCCGAGCTTTATCATTCTCGCCTTCGGCCTTGGCTCCGGCGAGCTCATCCTCTGGCCTTACTTAACCGCTAATTATGGTCTCGGCTTACTCTGGGCAGCCTTTCTCGGCATCTCCTTTCAATATTTTATCGACATGGAGATTGAGCGCTATGCGCTTGTTAAAGGCGAGAGCGTCTTTGTCGGCTTGGCTAAGTATCTGCGTTTCGCGCCGCAATGGTTTATCCTTTCGACGTTCATAGGCTTTGCGTTGCCGGGCATCATTGCCGCCGGCGCTCAGACGCTGGCGGCGGCCTTTGGCTATGCCGACTTTAAATGGCTGGCGATTGGTTTGTTGATTTTTTTGGGATTAATCCTGAGCTTCGGCAAGACGGTCTATTCGTTAATGGAACATCTGACTAAGACGCTTATTCTTATCGGTGTGCCATTTATCCTTATTTTAGTTTTTCTGGTAATCGACAAGGAGGCAATTATGGCGGCCGGGGCTGGTTTCTTTGGCACCGGACCGGGCTACCGTTTCTTGCCGGAGGGAATTAGTCTGGCAGCTTTTCTCGGTGCTTTCGCCTATTCCGGCGCGGCGGGTAACCTAAATCTTTCACAGTCAATCTATATAAAAGAAAAGGGTTATGGTATGGGCGCATATTCGCAAAAGATCGCCGGACTTTTCAAGCAAGGTTCGCTTGAACAGGAAATCCGCTTGGAGGGCCAGGACTTTGCGCCTACCCCGGCTAATATCAAAAATTTTAAAACATGGTGGCGGCGTATCGGTCTGGAGCATGGTATTGTCTTTTGGGGTCTCGGCTTTTTCTCTATGGCCATCATCATGATTCTGGCCTACGCGACAACGTATGGCGCGGCCGACAACAAAGCGGGAATCACTTTTGTTATTAACCAGAGCGCTCATATCGGCTCCATCCTTGGTCCCTGGGCCGGTGCCGCGTTGCTCGCGGTTATTGGCATACTCTTGACGCAGACGCAGCTTGGCATCCTGGATTCGACTTCGCGCATGATCGCTGAGAACGTCGCTATTAAGAAGATTCAGAAACAGGGAACGGCCCGCGTTAACCTGACTCGTATCTATTATTCATTTGTTTGGGCACAGGTCGCCTTCGGCGTGCTACTGTTCCTCTTGGATTTCTACGAACCGCGCGGCCTTATCATTGCCGGCGCGCTGATAAATGCTTGGGCGATGACTATCCATATCGCCTTAGTTTCATACCTTAATTGGAAAGCGCTGCCGAAAGAATTTCAGCCGCCGCTCTGGCGACGTATTTTGCTGGCGATTATATTCTTATTTTTCCTCGGTTTCGGCAGTGTAACGATTTGGAGCAACTTCGTTTCATAGTCTGAGTAGTACGGAAAATATGATATACTATCTATAGATTTATATTATTTTTCGGCAATGTATAAGCGCACACAAGGTTTTACTCTGATCGAGCTATTGGTTGTCATAGCTATTATTGGCGTCCTTTCGACTCTGGCGATTGTTGCGCTTGGCGGAGCTCGACAGAAAGCGCGTGACAGCAAGCGGGTTTCGGACATGAATCAGCTCGGGCGGGCCCTGGAAGTTTATTATTCTGATAATGGCAGTTATCCCTCAGTCATTACGTCAGGCCTGCCTTTGAGTTCACCTGACGGCAGTAAATCATATCTAAGTGCCATTCCTACTAACCCCGGTCCGCGAGCCGATGGCACTTGTCCTGATCAAGATTATGTCTATGCGCCGCGGAGCGACGGCCAGGGATATACGATCTATTATTGCTTGAGCGCGGCCGTCGGTCAGACGCGGGCCGGCATGAACATCGCCACGGAATCAGCCGTCAACGCTGATGGCAGTTTGCTCTTGCAGCTTGATGCCGGCATAGCGGCGTCATATCCCGGTAGCGGCACGACCTGGAATGACTTGAGCGGTAAAGGCAATAATGGAACCTTTGGCGCCGGAACAAGCGCACCGACGTTTAATAGTGCTAATGGCGGCAGCTTATTGTTTGATAATACTGACTTAGGAAATGATTATGTCCAGCTCGGTAATATATTGGGCGGAGCATCTGACTTTACAATCATTGCCTGGGTGAAAAATTCCGGGAGCGGATTTCAGACAGTCTTCGGAAACTATCCTCAGGGTATGAATAACGGAACGATGCAACTTACCTGGTCCAGCAACCGTACGCCATATCTTTACATTGATCCTAGTAATGTAATTACCGATACGGGATACCATACTGCAGCTATAAAGCAGGTAGTTATAGCTAGGACGGGCGGAGTGACCGTATCTTCGTATGTTAATGGTAGCTTGAAGAGCTCGATAACCCGGGCCACCGTTATCTATCCTGGAAATTTTCGCATAGGCACCAATACGTCAGGTACTGAACCGTTTTTAGGTAACATATATCAGATTCTGGTGTATAATCGCGGCCTGTCTACTGCCGAAATTCTCGCTAACTATAATGCCCAGAAATCCCGCTATGGCCTATAGTAAATCATGCAAGCGAAGAGTGTCTGGCATCTCCGGTTTTACGTTGGTTGAACTGCTGGTCGTGATCGCTATCATCGGCGTCCTTTCCACGTTAGCGATCGTCGCCTTGGGCGGTGCGCGCCAGAAAGCCCGAGATAGCAAGCGCGTCGCTGACCTTATCCAGATCGGGAAAGCGCTTGAACTCTATTTTAGCGATAATGGCAGCTATCCGACCATCATAACTCCGGGCCAGCCTTTAGTATCGCCTAGTGATGGTGCGACATACCTTGCAAAAATACCCCAGAACCCGGCGCCGCGTACCGATAATGGCGCTCCGGATACCGAATACGCTTATTCGGCACCGGTAAGCGGGTCTGGTTACACGCTCAACGGCTGGGTCGGTTCGTTCTCGGGAAGTTCGACCCCGAAGCTGTTATTCGTTTCTTCAGCGGGCGGAGGCGGCATAGTACCATGCGGTCAAATGACCGTTCTTGACCTTGACGGCAATAGTTATGGAACTGTACAGATCGGGACACAATGCTGGCTAGCTCAGGATTTGCGGACGAAGCTGAAGCCGGATGGCACCTGTATCATCGGCGGCAGCGCTCCGTGCGCCGACGCATCGCCCTCTGACAGCGGTTTGGCGCGCTCTTGCCGCGGCGCCTCAAACATCGAATCAAACTGCGCGATCTACGGCGCCTCGTATACCTGGGCGGGCGCTATGAATGGCTCGACTACCGCTGGCGTACAGGGAATTTGCCCGGCCGGCTGGCATGTTCCTACTCATGACGAGATCACGACTCTTGAGCGCGCCGTTTGCACATCGGCAACCTGTGAAACCGATTTCCCTTATAATACTTCAACTAGCGGGTATAGGGGAACAAATGAGGCGACTAAGCTTAAAAGCACCGGCACGTCGGGATTTAATGGCATATTGTATACAGGCGCGGTGACCTATTGGACTTCGGTCAGCTCGGGTGGCAGCAGTGCTTGGTATCGGACGTTAACGAACCTGGCCACGCCCTTCCGTTCTACTGACCAGAGGACTACGCCCTATCAGGTACGGTGCCTCAAGAATTAGACAGGTGGTCGTTGGAGTGGCTATAGGTGTTTTCCTGATGCGGACGCAGTTCGCTATTATCTTCCTTTTAAGTACGAAAACATATGACACGAGAAGAGTTCATGGTTACGACCAACATTGCAAGCCAAGCGGAGGCAAAGCAATGGCTGAAATGGATTAGTCGTTCCCAACTCGCCGCTTTCGCGCTTTTATTGCCTTTATTGGCAATCAGCTTTTACACGATTTCCTGGCCGGCTCTCGCAGCTGTCTGGATAGTCCTTGGAGTGGGATTCTCTTTTTATAACGACTACCTTTACACTAAGCTGGCTAAGCTTCTCAATTACAAACTAATCATAGAGCGGCCTTATTATTTTTACGCAACAGGACCGAATACGGGTTTTAGTCCCCATTATCCGCTGATTATCAAATCACTTAAAGTGCTTGCCGGGGAAAAAAGTTTTTCAGAATTAGAAATCAATGAAATCGCGTGCGAAATGACCCAAGGAATAAAACCTGTTAGCTTCGACAAGGACTTCTGGAGAATGGTATGTTGGGCCGTCCTCGCTGCCCTCGTCTTGTTTGTCGTTGTTAGCGTCGTCCTCAAATTTGGCTGGCTGTAAGCTGATTACAATTGATTTTTTACGGCGATTATGCGATAATTCCCGCATAATCGTTTTATTTACTCGCATTTTTCCTATGTCCGGACACTCAAAATGGGCGACTACCAAACGCGCCAAAGCCATCGTCGACGCCAAGCGCGGCGCGATATTCACAAAAGTTGCTAATCTTATAACCATTGCGGCGCGCAAGGGCGGCGATCCGGAAACTAATTTTCAGTTACGTATCGCGATTGAAAAAGGCCGTGAAGCTAACATGCCGAAAGACAATATCGAACGCGCCATCAAGCGCGGAACCGGCGAAGACGGCGGAGCCGCCATCGAAGAACTGGTTTACGAGGGTATTGGTCCTGCTCAATCTCAATTTGTTGTTCGTGTCCTGACCGACAGCCGCAACCGCGCGGCAGCGACAATCCGTCACGCCTTCATGAAGCACGGCGGTTCGCTCGGCGCTGTCATGTGGAATTTCGAGCAGAAAGGCGTGCTCATGATTGCTAAAGAAATTTGGGAGGAAAGCAAACTGGATTGGGACGAGTTTCTCCTTGAAGGCATCGATGCCGGTATTGATGATGCGGTGATGGAAGAAGATGGCGTTGTTATCTATACCAAGCCGGAAGCGTTCGCCAAGGTTAAGGGCTGGCTGGAAGGCAAGAATCTCAAGACTGCTTCGGCAGATATTGAATTCGTCGCTAAGAAAAAACTAAAAGTGAGTGACGCTGACCGTGAGAAGATTGAAAGCTTTATTGACGCCCTGGAAGGGGATGAAGATGTTAGTGACTATTTTACCAACGCGGAGCTCTAATTCGAGCTACTGATTCTTTGCGGCGCTTTTTTGTAACTATCATGACTCCTCGTATCATCATTGGTTTCGATCCCGGCGTAGCCGATACCGGCTACGGCGTTATTAAAGATGAAGGCGGGACGCTGATCTGTCTTGATTACGGATCGATCAGGACGCCGGCTAAGACGCCATTGCCCGAGCGTCTCGAAACGATCTATGTGGCAGTGACGAGCCTTTTGAAAAAACACAAACCAGCGCTCGTTTCCATCGAACAGCTTTTCTTTTCCAAGAACGTCACGACGGCCATGGCGGTCGGGCAGGCCAGGGGAGTAGTTTTACTGGCCGCGGCCCAGGCCAAGCGTCCGCTCGTCGAGTTTACGCCTAACCAGGTAAAGCAATCCGTTGCCTCGTATGGCGCCGCCGATAAGCAGCAGGTGCAGCGCATGGTTAAAATGATCCTCAAACTCAAAAACATCCCGAAGCCGGATGATGCGGCCGATGCCCTAGCCATTGCGATTTGCGGGGCTGGAAAACAGCTCTAATTTCCTTATTTTAAGCTTATTCTAGCAATAATCTAGTCATATTGACTAGATTATTTTTGTGTGGTGTAATGGGATATTCATTAAAAACTTATCATGAAAGGAGAGAGGAATGAGTCCATTGACTATACTCAGAAAAATTATCAAGCAAGGCAAAAATCGTATAGCATTTTTCTTGATAATTTCCGGATTCTATGCCCCATTTTCTAAGCAGTACAAGCTTATTGAAAAGGCGTATGACACGGCCAAGGATGCATTTAGGTTTAAGAATCGCGAAGATGGAGATCGCTATTTCGAGCACTTACGCGAAGTGACTTTAATTGCCATCTTATATTTAGGAATAACCGATTATCGGGATATTGTGTGCTTACTGCTTCATGATATTGTCGAAGACATAGAGTCGTGGACGCTTGAACGCGTTGCGCGGGAGTTCGGTAAAAAAATTGCGCGTCATCTTGAATACTTGACTAAAGAAAAGATAAAAGGCTTGAGCAAGGACCAGCTCACGTATAGATATTACAAACGCTTTGAAAGCGCTCCGCGAATAGTCATTATTAAAAAACTGTGCGATCGCATGCACAATCTTATGAAGCTGTATGGCTGTGATACAGAGAAACAGTTACGCAAGATAAATGAAACTATTAAGTATTATTTGCCATTAGCTAGAAAAGTAATGGTATTCTATTGGGAGTTCATACTGATGATAGATGAGTTGCAGAGAAGAATGAACAGCGAAAGAACGGTACGGTATTTACTGCCACCGGGCCGCATGTCGGTAAAAATATTGCCCATTCAGAAATAATGTTTGTATGATGATGTCGGATCCGCCTTGTGCAGGTCCGATTTTTTTATCAGTAAAAGCGTACACAAATTGTGTACATTCCATTGACTTTTGGCTAAATCCGTGCTATACTTAGGTTATAAAGGGTAAATTGTCGGAACGCACAAAGCGGCTGACACAAAACAAAAAAGAAAAATTAAAATCAGTATGCACGCAGCCTCTTCACATATCCATCACGCGCACTCGTTCGGGTGGAAGTCATATCATCTTCTGAAAAAGAAGGCAATGGAGCAGGAGCTCAGCTGGTCTGGGCTCGCGGTAAGCTTGTCCATTGCTTTTTTTATTGTCGTCGGCTGCGCAACGATTTTTCGGTATGCCGAGTATTCTTTGACTCATTCTCGGACCGTTCCCGGCCAGGCAGAAAATCTTGAGAGGGGAAAGATGGATATGGCCGGTATGGCCCGGTCAATTTTCGCAATTCCTTCTGCCTCTGCCGCTGCGCCAGCCTATCAGGCTTCCCCCGCCAAGGATACCGAGATGGTGACAATGTCCAAGGGCGCGATTAAGACACAATCGATTACATTTAAGAACACCGGCAGCAGCATCTGGAAGCCAGCAAGTGTTTCTTTTGAAACCGGCCCGTTTCTGCGCGCCTTTTCCAAAGTTAAAGCCGATGACTGGAAGAGCTATTATCAGCCAGTCAGTCTGACGCGCGAGGTTAAGCCGGGTCAATCGGTTACAGTTAGTTTTTCGATCAAGGCGCCGGCTGATATCGAGGGGATGATTCAGGAGAATTTTCAGCTCGTCGTCAATTCTCAGCCAGTTCCGGGCTCGCTTGTCCGGGTTTTTGTTACAGTTACAAATGCCAGTGTAGTTGTTCCGAGCGCCCCGGCACCGGCGCCTTCTTCCTTGCCCGCTTCCTCACCCGTTCCGCCGGTTTCTTCCGGCGGAACGGTTTCTAGTGGTTCGGCGGCCTCTCGTGGCGATCTTTGTATTGCTTCCTACACTCCGGGTTCAGCGGAGTACTCAAACTGCAACACGAGCCTTAACGAAAGAAATGCCGGCAACGGTATTGTTTCAACCATTCTTATTAATACCTTGCCGATGATGCGCGTCGGCCTTTTCTCCAGCTTAAGTGCGCAGCGCCTGACGGCCGATCGCGCTTTTGATATTTATGGCGGGGGACAGCCGCTTATCCAAAATCTGGCAGCTGGCAGCGTCGTTACCTTCTCATATGATGCGAAAAGCTCGCTCTATGCCGCGGTAGCCCCTGCACAGTCTGTTTCTTCGCGCTATCCGCTGCGTCTTGTGCCTCGCACGACCGGCGGCATCGTCACGATTCTTGATTACCGCGCCGGCCAAAAACCTCAGGATAACCGCTTCCGTAATATTGTCGAGCTCAATTATTCCGCTTCGACCAAGGCCGCCTGGTTCATCAACGAATTGCCCATTGACGATTATGTTAAGGGCTTAGCCGAAACGACCAATGCTTCGCCGGTTGAGTTTCAGAAAGTCATGGCTGTTATCGCCCGTACCTACGGTCTCTATCATTACCTACGCGGCGTTGCCTTTGGCATTCCAGACGGCTCGACCAAGCATGCCGCGGAGCATTTTCATGTCGACTCGGTGTATGACCAGGTCTATCGTGGCTACAATTCTGAATTGCGCCTGACCGGCCTGACGCAGGCGGTTGATGCCACCCGCGGCGTGGCCGTTACCTATAACAGTGCCTTGGCTCTGACGCCGTATTTCTCCAACTCCGGCGGCCGGACGCTTGACTGGACCGAAGTCTGGGGCGGCGTTGGTATGCCGTGGCTTAAGAGCGTCCCAGTTCCGCAGGATGCCGGCAAATCCCTGTATGGCCATGGCGTCGGC
>CAZFYY010000013.1:0-24483 GCA_964523425.1 uncultured Gammaproteobacteria bacterium | reverse complement strand
CTATGGAAAAGCTTCTGGCACAGCGCAGACGCCAAGCATTATTATTTCATGGGCAAGGACAATCTCGTCTTCCATACCCTTTTCTGGCCCGGCCAACTGCATGCCTATGACGAAGGTCTGCATCTGCCTGATGTACCGGCCGTTAACCATTTCCTCAGTCTCAACGGCCAAGCCTTTTCCAAGAGCTTCGGCGTAACACTCGATCCGCGCAAGATTCTTGCCGACTTCGACCTCGATCTTGTCCGCCTGTATCTGTGCCTCATCATGCCGGAAAACCAAGACAGCGATTTCAACTGGAATGATTTTATTACCAAAACGAATAATCTGGTCATCGCTAACCTCGGCA
Source organism: uncultured Gammaproteobacteria bacterium (assembly GCA_964523425.1). Lineage (GTDB taxonomy): Bacteria > Patescibacteriota > Patescibacteriia > Patescibacteriales > Patescibacteriaceae > Patescibacterium. The sequence goes on along the minus strand of CAZFYY010000013.1, from coordinate 24,137 downwards.
ACTTTGTTTTCCGTACTATGAAACTAGCGGAAAATCTCGACACCTCGAGCGTCAAAGCCGATGCTGAGATTAGTACGGCTATCGAAGCAGCTCTCAACGAAGCGAAGACGCTCCTCGCCGGCTGCAACTTCAAGCGCTATGCCGAACGCATCCTTGAACTATCCGCCTTGGCCAATAAATATCTTTCTGACACGACACCCTGGACCGTCAAGAAAACCGACATGGATCGCTATGCCGTCATCATGCGCGGCGCCCTGGAAATCGCCATCGCTCTTGGCGTCCTACTTAAACCGATCGCGCCAAAGACGGCCGAGAAGCTTTTCGGCATGCTCAATCTAAATATTGAACGCTGGCCGACAGCGGTCGAAGTAGCCGAGATGGCTAACGCCGCTTCAGTCAGCGCACCCTCACCTCTGTTTGCGAAGATTGAAGCAACCGAAGAAGATATCGCTTCTTTTAACGAGAAATACCGCTAAGCTCTTGACGATTTTACCTAAATCTGATATTGTCAGATATTGATTTTTTACATTAAAATTACTTAATTCCAAGGAGGAAAAATTGGAATCACTATTTACCTTAGTAGCGCTTGTCGTAATGGCTCTCGCCTGCCCACTCTATACCTTCTTTGCTCTTATCAGACCATTAGAAAAGTTAGTTAACCAAAAAGAAAGAAGAACTAGTCTTGAAATCCGCAAAGGCAACCGAAACAGCCTTATTGGAATAAGCATTTTCAGCTTTCTCGGTGCCTTGTTTTCCGGACTGCCTTTTTTTGCACAAGCTATTTTCATCATTGTGCCCTTGGTTTTTATGACCCAGCTCATGAAAGCGAATATGCTCGAAAAAGGATTCATGAAGGACAAAGAGCTCAAATATTTTGGCTGGTTCATTCTTTTTCTGCTTATTTTTATAGGCTACGGATTCAAAATCGCCAATCCCTTCCAGGCATTCATGATAATGCCTCTTGGCCTAGGCGGTATTATAATTTTGTTCTTTCGCTTTAATAAACCTGGTCCGGCTATCGGTGTTACCTTGGCAGACTAAGGGAAATCTTTTACATGCAGCATCTCGTATGCTGCTTTTTTATACAAAAAACAGCCCCGGGCGGGGCTGTCTGCGGAGTAGACTATTCGCTCAACTCGGAAAAAGCGCTGCGCACGTCATCCTCGCTCTCGAACACGCCGCTCAAGGCCAAGCTGGCAATGATATGATGTTTGCCGTCGAAACGGTCGATATTCTTTTCGTTCGAGTAAGAGAGGGTTTCGAAGCTCATATGCGTACACGCTTAGGCCCGCAGCGCGGGAGAGGTTAATTAAGAATTGATTTCGCCCTTGAGCGAAACCAGGCGTTTGAGGATAAGCCGACGCAAGTCCGGAATGGCATCGCGCAAAAAAGCTGCCGTGCGGCGGCCGTCGTCCTCATCGAGCAAGTTTTCCATCTCTTCGAGCTGATCGCTGTTAAGATTATCAAAAATAACCTCGCTAATCTCGCGGTTAACCCGTTCGATCAGTTCCTGGCGTATCGTTTCGTAACCGGCTTCATCCAAACCGGAGACGTATTTCTGCTCGATGAGACAGTCGGCGAAGTAGCCGGCTAGCTCTTGTTGGCTCTCAAAGCTGTCCATGAAAAAAGTATATCACTTCGTCCGCCACCCGGCAAATTATCTCAAAACAAGTAATAAAAGAACCTGTCAGCAAAGCATGCCAACAGGTTAATGAGATATTTTACGGAAAGCTTTAAGAAAGATTAGGAACAGCTTTTACGATTTTCGCCTGTTTAAGAACATTCGCCATGGAGGCCAAAGCGCCCTTACTTTCGGCGGTATTGCGCCCAAAATGTTTTTGATAACGCTGCGCAGCCGACAAAAATTCATCAAAAAGCGCCGATTCGCCAATTTCCAGGCTTACAATTTTTTTCTTTGCAATCCCGACTCTCTTTTCAAGTCGTTCACAATCGGGCTCGCTAAGCACGACGGCCTTGGCGTTTACAGTATTAACTACCAGGCAGGCGCCCGGTTTTACTTTTGAGCAGGCTGCTATGAGATGAGCCTTGCTCACATGGCAAAAAGGTGTTTCTGGATGACGGCCTAAATTACTTCCAACTGACATGGGGTAACTCCTTTCGTTTTGGTTTGATTTGCTAATGAGCTATCCCGGATTATATGTCAGCGGCCTTTACCTGTCAAACCCGCCGCTTAGAACCTTTCGCAGGTTTGCTTGGCAGAGTAAAGCGCATAATGCGGCAGTTCGGCACCTGTCGTTCAGAAAGCTTATCCATCTCTTCGTTGCTTAGATTATTAAAATAGCCGCGAGCCGCCTTAAGGATAGGCAAATGAGTGGTAATGAGGACCGTCTTATAGTCTTTTTTCGCCAGGTCGCGCAGGAAGGAAGCGAGGCGCTTTTTCATATGTTCGTATGACTCTCCCCCGGGCGGCGTTACCGTCCAAAGATTTTTGCGCGTAGCAATCCATTGATAATACAACGAGGCCGGCCGACCTTCGTATCCCAAATCTCGATCATTCAGGCGCCCATCAATAAAAACCGGCGCATGGTGATAGGCGTTGATAGCCCGGGCGGTCTGCTTGGCACGATACAGTTCGGAAATGTAGACAGCATCAATCTTTTCATTCTTAAGTTTTTCCGCCGCTTCCCGCACCTGTCGTTGCCCCAAGGCCGTCAGCCGGACTTTAGGGTCCGGCTGACTATTGCACAGGTCGCGCAGATTATAGTTGCTCTGTCCGTGGCGGATGAAGATCAGTTTCATGGAATTGAAGGGAAGTATCCCAAGAATTGTACCATATCCTGCTCCGGCCTTCTAGGCCTTGTTCTCCGCGGCAGCGGCCTCGTCGCAGTATAACGCGATGGCATCGCGCATGAAAACGGCCAGGCCTGGACGAAACTTCTCATAGTAAGCAGCGAAGCGTTCATCAGCGGCATACATCTGCCCAAGGGAGCGAAACATCTCCAGACTGCAATCATAAAAAACCTCTAGGCCGCGGCGCACTTCTGCCATCTTGGCCTGTACAGCCGGATCGTTAATGCCGCGATCCATGAGGGCAGCAATCGACCCAACGAGAACCTGACGCTCGGTCTCATTGCGCTGGTAATCCGCTTTGGTCCAGTGCTTGGTGCGTTCCTGGCTCTGCTTATAGGCATCAGTCTTCCCCCATTTCTGCCGCGCTTCGGCCTTATAGGCATCGATCTCAGATTGGCTCAAAGAGCCTTGCAGCGGCGCAGCGGCGGACGACTCGCCTGAGAGGGGTTGGTTAGTATTTTCCATATCATTAAGGGTCCCTGTCACTGTCCTGATGAGCCTGCTGAGGCGGGAGCGCTTCAACTCTAAAAGACGGCGCTGGTCGCGCAGTGCCTCCGCGCGGTCGAAGCGCGGCGAGTCGAGCAACTCCCTGATTTCATCGAGCGGAAACTCCAGCTCACGGAAAAAAAGAATCTGCTGCAGCCGCTCCAGTTGTGGCCGACCATATTGCCGATAACCATTAGCAGCCAACGCCTCCGGCTTAAGCAAGCCGATTTGGTCATAATAATGGAGCGTGCGCACCGAAACATCAGCCAGCTTGGCCAACTCATGGACAGTATAGGACATAGGATTAATTAAAGGGAATGCATTCCTCCTTCCAGTATAGACTATAACGCTGCGTCATAGTCAAGGGCTTGATAATGACATATTTTTTTAAAAAAACGGAGGGAATATATCCCTCCGCGTAATTCATGCATTAGTTCACGCGTATTGTCCTTCGCAATATGTCTTGCGTGCCACATTCAAGAACTTGATGACATCCTCATAGCCAGAGCCCTTACCGAAAGAAACATTCAACGAAAGCTTCTGGTTAGCCCAGATATTGGGGTAGATATCCCCTATCCCATCGCTGGCAATATACAGGCCGGAGCGTATCTGGCGTTTCTGGATACCAGTCAGCACGGCGCGGACATTACGGTTCGCGCCATCGAACATGACGACAGAATATGGAGCGTACGGTTGCGTGCGTCCGACAAGCTTATTCTCGAAGTGAGCAGAATCTTCATGCGCTTCCTTGCTGAAGTAATATTCCTTCTCTGTCACTTTGATAGCCAGGCAGCGGTCCCCCATGGTGCCCTTTAAGAAACGGAGCTTTTCAGGCGGATGCGCGCCGGACAATTGGATGTCGCAGCTGCCATTCGTGTAACGAAAAGCAGACAAGGCCTTAGAGAACGAACTAGTTTCAATAACCACACCGGCATGCGGGCAGTCTTCCACCCGGCCAAGCACATTGAAAAGCATTTCTTCACCGCCCGGCTGGTCGATATCCTGACCAAAACGGATGACATGGTTGTTTGTCGTGTTGTTCTCGTAATAATCGGCAACATCGCCGATCATAGCGGCTGGCAAGTCGCCAGATAAGGTGAAAAAGGGCTGATTGCCCTCCTTGTGACCTTTTTGCATGATAAACCTCTTGGTTAAATTTATGGAATGAACTAACGTAAATCATACGCCCGGACAGGGCGCTTGTCAACGTTTTTAGGTTACATTGCGAAGCTATCCCCCGGCTGAGGGATATGAACTAACAAAGAAGGTATTTTTTCTTGCAGAATCTTTTCTAAGGCGGCTGCCTGATGCGCTTCGCCATGGACCAGAAAAACCTGCTTGAGGCCCTTGAGCGACGAGATATAGGTCACCAGACCGTTCTGGTCGGCATGGGCGCTGAACTGGCTGATAGTCAGGACCTTGGCGCGAACGTCATACCAGCGGTCATGGATGCGAACCGGCGTGACGCCGTCCTGCAGGCGCCGGCCGAGGGTGCTTTCCGCCTGATAGCCGGTCAGGATGACGACGGCTTCCGGATCGCGCACGCAATGGATAAGGTGATGGAGCACGCGACCGCCTTCAGCCATGCCGGATGAAGCGATGACTATGAAAGGGCCAGCCTGAAAATTAAGCTGCTTGGATTCTTCGGCTGTGGCGATATAGGTCAGCTTGTCGAAGGCGAAGGGCGATTCGTTGTCTTTAATAAAGTCCTGCCAGGCCTCGGAATCAAAATCGTCTTTGTATTTGGCGAAAACCTCGGTAATGCCGTTGGAAAGCGGGCTGTCGATATAAATCGGAATGACCGGGATGCGGCCAGCCTTATGTAGTTTGTGGAGTATATAGATCAGTTCCTGTGTCCGGCCAAGCGCGAAAGCCGGCACGATGATGCGGCGCTTGTTCTTAACAGCGTCGGTAATCACTTCTTCCAGCAGGTCTTCGGCATTGCTCACCGGTTCATGATTGCGATCGCCATACGTGCATTCGATGATGAGGGCATCGACCGCTTCGCTAACCGCTTCCGGATCGGGCAGAATAGGTACGTTAGAGTTGCCCAAATCGCCGGTGAATAAAATATTCTTAGTCTCCCCCGCTTCCTTTACCTCAATGAGACTGACGGCCGAACCGAGGATATGTCCGGCGTCATATAATTTAAAACGGATGCGATCGTTAAGCGTTGTCCAGGTTTTGGAGCGGCGGAAGTATTCGACGGGCGAGAAAAGGGCAGCGGCGGCTTCGACGTCATCGAAGGTATAGAGCGGCGGCAGGAACTTCCCGTTCGGATCATTCTCGAGCAGATGCCGGTAATCGCCTTCCTGGACGCGGGCGGAATCGGTCATGATGAGATGGGCAATCGCCGCAGTTGCTGGCGTGCAGTAGATCGCCTTCTTATAACCCTCATGCGCCAGGAGCGGCAGCGTGCCACAATGGTCAGCATGGGCATGCGACAGGATCGTCGTATCAATCTCCGCCGCGCTGAAAGGCAATGCCTTGTTCAGCTCGTAGGCTTCCTGCCGATGGCCCTGGTGCAGACCGCAGTCCAGCAGCAGCTTATAATCCTCGCTCTCGATGACGTGCTTGGAGCCGGTGACTGTGCCAGCGGCTCCGAAAAAATGTAGTTTCATATGCCTTAAGTATAGGCTATTTGCCGAGCGAGGCCAAGGAATAAAAAAAGCCTCCCGTTTCCGAGAGGATTATGATTAATAATTATTTCGAGCTAGCCATCAGAACCTTATAACTATGCTCATCATCCAAGGATTTATATACCGTCCACGGCGCGATGTCGAGCTTTCGGTAGATATTGTAGATATCAGGCAGCTTTTCCAATGTAATAAAACCGCAAGTCTTGGCTGCCTTAGTCATTTTCCAGAACATATCCTTTATAGCCTTTATCTTATCGTTGTTCATTTCTTTTGCCTCGTATGCAGTCACTATATCGGAGAGCCTTACCGGCCCGCCGGTTTTAGCTATCCCTTCATACGCAGACCTGACTTTCTCTTGGACAGCAAGTTCATAGTAAAATGCCCTTGCTAAATCACGCAGGACCGCATAAACGATTGTTTGGCCTAATGCCGCCGCAAAAAGAACGTCCTCGCCCAATGCGCTGTGTTGCAATGGCATTGCTGAACATGCTTTTGCCAACAAAACGTCGCAACTATATCTCTCGCGTATCGCATGCTCTCTTAATTTTTCCGCATGCCCTGGCCAGAAAGCAGATGATAGATTATCAAAGGTAGTTACGGTAAGCTTATCGGCGTAATTTTTGGAAATATACGCTTTTACTTGTTTTACGGTGTTGATGAGATTGGTAGTAGTGGGTGATAATGACATGACGATTACTCCTTTGCGCCCTTGCATCGGGCATTTTTTGAGTATTATGGCCGCCAATATGGCGATGCCATTGTATGTAAATGAACGTATACTATTTTCTGTTTTAGCATAATTTTTATAAAATGTCAATATATGCGAAAACAGCCTGATTTAGACTGCTTATTTGAGAGAATCTAAGGAATATAACCTATTTGACCAGCGCTGCTACCAATACGCCAGCCGTCACAAGCGCTCCGCCGAGGACATTTCCAGTCGTCGGCTTTTCACCAAGAATGACAACAGCCAGGATTACCGTAAGGGCGACGCTCAGCTTATCGATCGGCGCGACACGGGAGGCTTCGCCGAGCTGCAGCGCCTTATAATAAAACATCCACGATAACCCGGTCGCGAGGGCGGATAGAATCAAGAAAAGATAGGTGTGGCGGGAAAGCTTAAGCACATCACCGGCATTACCCTGGAACCAGACTATGCCCCAGGCGAAGAAAACAATGATGAGCGTGCGAATAGCGACCGCTAGATTGCTATCTACTCCCTTGATGCCAATCTTGCCAAAGATAGCAACAAGAGACGCGAAGAAAGCGGATAAAATGGCATACAAAATCCAGGACATATGATATAAGTATATCCAGAAACCCACAAACCCGCTAGCAACAAGCTAAAAGAGGTAGTCTAGCAATATATAAAAAAGCGGGATGTTTTCCCGCTTTGTCACATATTATCCCTTCGATTCAGCTACTAAATAAATATTAGGTAGATCCAATTCATTCAAAATGTTATCGGTCGGGTATTCTCCTCCGTCAGCGAATTTCTTGCGCAAGGCCATATACATCGGTTCGCGCACAGACGGATCCCATAATCTGACATCAATGTAATAACACATGTCATCAAACAGGCTTATAACCCCTGGATCAGTAATCGGCCGGCCCCGGCGAATAATCAGCTGTTTCCATTTTTTCGCTTTTTCTAAGGGGACGGCAACCACTCGGTCATACGGTTGCGAAATAGTGGTTCGCGTTGTAACTATGCAGGCAAAAGAAGCGGGTTGTAAGAAAAAGAGATTGATAGTTTCCGGCGCGTACGGCGGCAGAGTATTTTGAGTGAGGCTCATATATATTTTGGTTTTTAAATGAACGTGAATATCGTACAATACAATACTAATTGCGAAAAGTCAAGCAAAGACTTGCACCACTACTTCTCACCCAATAAAAAAGCTATCTATACCAATAGATAGCCTTGATTAAAAAACTATTTCATATACCGGTGCTTCCGGGCTGCCCGTAATAAATCTTCATTAGAAAATTTCTGCCGAACGATTTTTTTAAAACGGTCTTCCGCCTTTCCGCCGCCAGCTGGCCGTATCATGCGTACATACTCAAAACGCTTTGACATGCCCGGCTTGCCGCTTTTAACATGCTCCCGGGTATAATGAAGAATTGAGCAATTCGGAATCCGTCCATACTGAGCTTTCGTGCGCAAATAGCGGGCAATCTTTTCCGGCGACATACGTTCGAGAATCATGCGAAAAACTCGCATGACATGACCATGACAAACAATGATTACATTCTTTCCATTGCATTCACGGGCCAGCGTATCCAGCACGATTTTTATTCGGTTACAAACATCGCCCAGATTTTCTCCCTGGGGAGCGCGAAATAGAAATCGTTGCGTATTGAAAAATTTCTTTTGATCGGCATAATCGGCATCCTGCTTTGACGGTTTAATGACCGTAAAAAGACCGCCGTCCTGTTCGCGCACATTGAAATCTATCATCCATTTTGCCTCGGGCAAATTGAGATACGCCGCCGTCTGCATGGCCCTGACATTGCTGGAAACCAGCAGGCGGTCAAATGTAAGAAGCTTATTTTTCTTAAGCCAGGCACCGGCCTTTTTTGCCTGTCGTACGCCTTTTGGCGTCAATTCATATTGCGATTCATGAATACTGAGAAATTCATCGGTATACGAGGCTGCCTCATCGCCGCTTTCTTCAAAGAGCCGTCTAGTGAGATTGCCTTCCGATTCGCCGTGCCTCACCAGAAAAAGATTTTTCGGCATGCCGGTTTCGTCGAAGACAATCGGAACTACTATTGGCAGTACTGTTTGTTTTTTGCTCATTATATATACTGTTTTGTTAAAGTCCTAGATAAAAACCACCTTATACCAGCCCCAGTAGACTGTCAATACGCGCCGCTAGGTGCGCGCCTCCTTAACGCGCTTTGTCATAATTTGCCGTAAAGGCTTTCTGAAATGATTCTACTAATAATGGGATATCGCTCACCATAGCAGATTCGTCATTGCTATAAAAGCCGCCCCGGCTCCAATTTCCCGTACCAAACAAAACAGTCTGCTTATCGACAATGATAACATGATGATGGAGAAAAGAATTTAAGTCTTTTTGCTTGAACACATTCTTAATCTCGGCATTTCTCTTGGCGTCCGTCAGTATCTCCAATGAAGCTAACTTCTCAGTTTTCTGCCGAGCCAGGAGGTCAGGCAAGGCTGAGTCGGGACCGAAGACATTAGTATCGTCTGTTAGCACATTAATAGACAGGCCCTCCCCCGCCCGGTCACCAATTGCTTCAGTAACGCCCTCATCCGTCAGATTCCAAATCATAATGGACAAGTTTTGCTTTGCATTTTTTATGAGACCCAGTAGGCGCTCACGCAAGCCGTCACTGCCTCCCTGCGGACCGAACCAGATCTCCAGATACCCTTCCGGATAGGCAATGCGGGCAGCAAAAGGATTAACGCCGGCTCGCGTCTTGGCCACGCCGTTAAGGCCTTTCCCGAGACGATTAAACTCTTCAGTAAAAACTGCAATAATTTCCGGCCGGTCCGTTTCCAGAAGAAAGCTGGGGTCGAACTTTTCCTGCAGGATCGTAAAATTATACGAACCGAAAAATAGCGTGGCCTGCGGAAGCCCGCTATCGACAATCATAAATTTGTCATGCATCGAACCGCTATTGCCTGACCCGGTCGCAATGACCTGCCGCGTCATACCGGACGGCATGTCCTTAAGCACCGCGTCCTGACCGGCGGCATGCTTATCGCTCAGAATCAGCGTCACGGTTACGCCGCGTCGCGCCGCGCGATACAAGGCATCGCGGATGCCGGGATGATCAAGCGAGTAGACGGCCACGTCGATGCGCTGGCGGGCAGTATCAATTGCCCGGATAAGCGCCTGAGAAAAATCGGTCTGCCCAAACTCAGTATTAAAATATAGGTGACCACTAAACGGCTCCTTAACCGTCAAGCGGCGAGCCGGCTCCGGCGCGTTATGTTCAGCCGAACGACCCCGGAAATTGTAAGCAAAGGCGGCAATAAGAAAAGCGGCAACCAGCAGGGCTATCGACGGAATAAGCCAGCCGGACAATTGCCGAGGCTTCACACTCGACAAAAACCTGTGAAAAAAATGTTTCATATCAGGTGATGGCTTCGAAGGAGTTGCCCAGGGCATAGCGAGCCGTATAGGAAAGAATGGTATTATCGCGTCGGGCGGCAACTACAATAATGGCTCGAGGCAAACCCTCAGCGATCGAGCGCAGTGCATCAGCAACCTCCTCGTAACCCATATCCAGCCAGGCATTGTCGATAACGATTAGGTCGCAGCGGCTGACGAGACAATGCAGTGCGTGCAGCGCAAAGGCGCGAACCGGATTGGCGAGTACTTCGGCGGCCGACCGGTTGTAATTACCATCAGCGGCAACTAAGGCAGTTAGGGCTGGATGTTGATTGAGCGTATTGAGAATGTCGGGCAAGCCGTCAACCGTGATTTCTTCTTTTACCCGGCCGCACAGACACTCCATGAGACTGCGGTCGCTGCGGAAATTCGGATCAATATAATACGCACCGCGGCGCTTCCGCTGCCATTCGCTATACTCCAGGCGCTCGTCAGCCAGCTTAATCTTTAAGGCCCGGGGATTATAGGCTTCAATACCGGCAATTAATTTAGCGAATGATGTCTTGCCGCTTAGACTCTTGCCCGTAATCAACACCCGATCGCCCGGCTGCACCGTAAATTGTAAACGACGATAATAGGGCCCTTCTGGGAAAAGCTGTATCTTGCCGGCCTGAAAAGATAAAGATGTATCCTGTAAAAACCGTTTTTCTTCCTGAACCAACGTACGCGAGGGGCGAATAATAGACAGATACAACCCAAGACGCGCCGGAAAAAAATAGAGACCGACTTTGACCGCTTCAATTAAGGCGCGGGAAAAATAGATAACAAAGAAAAGCAACAACAGGCGGCCGGCGGCACTCGTCGAACCGATAAAGGCAAAAAATCCGCGCGAGAAAAAGTGTGTCCAGACAGACAGGAAAGCCAAGAGCACGAAAACGGCTTTGAGCGCCAGGCGCATTATTAAATCGCGCCGCACGCGGAAAAATGAATCGAACCAGACCAGGCGGTCAAACTTAGCGAGCACGGCCCTTTCCTGTCCGAACGCTTTGAGAAACGCGCTATCCGAAGCATTAAAATCGACTTCTTTCATGATACGGGAATAAAAGGTCACCTCCTGTGAAACATAGCGGCGCGCAATAACGTACGCAACTAAACCAAGGGCGACTGACAGAATTACAAAGCCGGGAAGAATATACAAAATCCGAAAACCGCCGACAACGGCCAGCGCGCTGACAATCGCAGCATAGACCAGCCAGCGCCAGGTTCCGAAAAAGGCATTGGACACACCGAGTGACACGAGCGGCAAGTGATAGGAAATTTTAGCGACCAGCTCCGCCTGGCGCATATCCTGCGCCGCCTCAGGTACCCGGGAGATATGCGCTTTAAATATGCGCCGACGCAAGCTATTGGCCAGAATGATTAGTAGCGACCGCTCGTATTTAACCGCGAAAAAAGCATTGGCCAGAAAAACAAAACAAAGACCGATAAAGATGCTCCAGAAATGGTCGCTGAGCCAGAGGCGAACATCGCCGGACAGCTGATTGCGGCTAAAGACTACTAAGACCGATTCAATCACACCCTGAGACAGCAGAAGGATAAGCAAGCCGATGATAAGCGAAAGATGCCGCTTGCAAAAATCAGCCAGATACCGATAATGATGTTCTTCGAGGCGAATCGTGCGCCAGCGAGCGCTTTCCTGACGAGCCAGCCGAATAAGACGAGCCTGACCCTTTACGGGGCGACCAAAGATATACGAAAGACGGTTCTGGGGACTTTCCTCATGATTCATACGCGTTCGTGATGAAACTGTCGATAATAATTATAAAGCGAAAAAATACCCAGGTCGGCTAATTCTCTAGCGAGCCCCTGGCGATTGCGCGGAGTATAGCGGCCATACCAGAATTCCGTTAAAATACGGAAAAACTTTTCGGAAAGGTCGCGTATCTGCTCACCATCAGTAAGCTGCGGCTTGCTGCTGACTAGATCACGGAAACGATTATTGAAATTAAGATCGCCGCGACGCATGAGACCTTTAAGGATAAGGCGTTTTTTGGCCGGTGACTCATGCTTATAGACCAAAATTGTTTCCCATTCACGAATAGTGCGCCGCAGATACCCTTCTCCCAGGCGAGTTGTTCCGCTAGCAAACTCATAGCCGAGGAACGCAAAAGGATGATCCGCCGGACCAAGAAATATCTTATCGGTATTAAGCTGCAGCTTTCGTTCGCAAATTTCTTTCTGTAGCTTAGCGGCAATACCTTCCAGTTTCTCTCTATCCGGGTCAAGCACGGCCAGGTCATCACCGACGCGAATATAGAACGCCGCTTGCCGGTCAACCCTAAAATCGAGGTCACTCAGGTACAAATTGGCAAACAGCGCAATGAGCGGTACGCCCTGAACTATCCCCTGTTCGCGCCGAACAACTGACCCGCGTTCATAGACCGCGTTATCAATAAATAGTTCAAGAAACTGGCGGGTTTCTGTTTCGGGAATTACTTCAACAAGCTGCGCTTTAAGGCGTGCGCGATCGATGAAATTCGAATAGTCATGCAAATCAAGAACGAGGACATGGTCTTCGCGAAATGAGCGGCGATAGCGTCGGGCAAAAAGCGCGGCGGCGCGATAGGGCGGCTTATTGGGGCGATAGGAAAACAGCCGGTCGGAAAAATGTTTTTCAAAATACGGCAGTACAACCGCGTAGATCGCCTGCGCCTTGATCCGTTCCTTGATCGTATAAATAAAAATTTCTCGTGTCTTCGCCGGATTGCTTTTTTTCGGGATAGCCACGGACAGCGCTGGAGCGATTGGCGTCCGGGTAATGAGCTCACTCCGTATCTGCGTCAGCAATTCCCCGGCCGAGAGGTCGTGGTCAGCCAGCTTCAAATTGTCGATACCGTGATAGCGCCCCTCCTGGCTGTCCCGCGCGAACTTGCCGACGATGGCGAGATAGGCGGCTTCGAGGTTCGTCCGGGAAATAATATCTGCGAACATAAGGTAAGACCGCTCCCCAAGCTGCCTGCCGCATGACCGACGGGCAGTGATCAAATCCAACGAGGCAGAGAAATCTGCCAAAATCGCCAAACGGCCGGAAGCTCATGCCGTGAGCTAAACAAGTCCGGTCACCGGGCGACTAGCGGCATCCTTTGCGAGGTTTCAGGGAGCGATCCTACATTATGTCAAAGAGTAACGACAGGCCCTGCTGCAGAAAACAGCCCCGGCAGGACTGTCTATCAGTATACAGCACAGAGAACGAAGTGTTAAACCATAACATTATTCCGGCCGCAAAAGCTGGGTTATGGCCATAATCACCGAATCCCGAGTGTGCTCCTGGCGGGTCACCTTCCCCTGCGTCAGCAGGCTAATAATACCACCGGCTTCGCCGATCTTAGCGGCATCACTCAAACCAATCTGTCGGACGGCCTGACTGCCGTCGAGGCCCTGGTTAAGAATAAGATCGAGCGCTTCGGCCGGCCACTCAAAAGCCGGCGACAAGCCGATATAGAAATTTTTTCCGTCATAGATAGCGCAGGCCCCGACTTCCATGAACCCCGTCTTGGTATACGGCACAGCCATCAAGCCGCCTTCGATACCGAAGCTATAGGCGCAATCGCCGAAGGCCGCCTTGGCCCGGTCCATCGCGCCTTTGATAGTTTCATCCAGGCTGCGCGGATGGCCGAACTCTTCGACAGCCACATCAACGGCCGTCAATTCCGGTTCAGGAAAAATTTCCGGATAGAGTAAAACGGCGTCACCGACGCCGGCAAGTTTTGTTTTGTTCTGACTGCCAATGCAAAGCTTCATACCCCTATATTACTTAATTATCTGTATACTTATAATATGACAAAGTAATTATACCATATTGACATACCCCCCCCACATAAATGCCATCCTACTGGATGACATTTTTCATACGAGGCTTTCTCGACAAACAAAAAACCGCTCTGTATGAGCGGTGAATCAATACAATACCTAGGCCAAAACAGGACAATCTTTAGCGGCAAAGATTTTTCCGCCAATGCTGAATTCAAGGTTCTGCTGTATGCTTTCGATTAATTGTTTTAGTTCGGCTTCATCCGCCAGATTCTCAACAGCTTGAATATCATGGGACATGATAAGCTTACCAAAATTATCATGCGGCCGCTCCTTGTCAAATTTCAATGAGTTGTCGCCTTGAAGAGTGACAATGTAGTATGCCCCGGTATGCGGGCCTCTGATTCGCAAACGGCCGATACGCTCCTCGAAGGCAACGACGCGTGCTGGCAAAAGATTTTTATTCATGAACGAGCAATTGGTTAAAAGGTACAGATGACACTCTATCATCGAGTGGCCCGCCTGTCAATCCTGACCATAAAAAAACGGCAATAACAGAAGTCATTGCCGATACACTAAACAACTTACGTCATAGCTGCTAGCTTGCGAATATACAAACCGCGGCAGGGGTACAGCGACTCACCGGCCTCTAAAGGAATATTCAATATATAACCTGTGCTAAATTCAATCGCTAGTACTTTTTGCTCCACTAGATTCATAAGCCACTGATACGTCTCCGTAAGACGACGTTTGAGCTCGCTTTGATTGGTCTCTGATTTTTCCGTGGCAACAAATACGTCGGCTACGCCACCAACGCTCAGAGAATAAACAATATTCTTAACGACCAAATCAGGAAAGCGAAAATACCGAAAGGCCATGTTGGAAATAACCAAGTCCACCGATTCTCTAAGATCTGCCGGAAAACGTTCAGCGAAACCGAGAATAGTGCGGTCAACCCGAAACATTGCCGGCTCAAAATCGAGCGTGAGATTAATGGCGCATACATCGCTATCCATCTCCTTAAGATCAACCATGGCCGAACCAACTCCTCCGCCGACATCTAGCACGCGCACCTGCTTTCTTCCCGTCCCGCTACGTACTTCACGTAATAAGCTCTCCATATCATATCCATATTCAGACAGCAAACGATAACCGCGAGACGGACAGGGCGATTCAGAGAAACCGCATATAAAACGGGCATCGAGATATGCCGGAAGGTTCTTTAAAAATGCGACCTTTTCCGTTGCCGTCATCGGCTGAATATTTTTTTTATGAAAATAATCCATGAGATCTGGACGCGACGCTACGTCAATCAGCAAAGACTTGTCGGAACAGTAGTTTTTATGTGCCTGATGAAAAGCGCGAGAGGCAGAGCCCTGGAGATGAACCATTTGGCGCAACGCAATCTGTCTCAAGAAAGAATGGCTTTTGCCAAACAGCTCACCATAGTCGTCCATAATGCCTTGGCGCAGGAGCATTTTTTCTTTCTTGGTTAATTCGATAATTGCCTCTCCCGAAAAGAAGTGCGCGTCGAGAATGGCATCAATTTCTTCGACAGAGTAGAGCGGACAGATTCCTTTTTCCACGCCGGCGAAATATTTGTCCAGAAAACCATAGCTAAAGGTATTTTCCTGTTGAACAGATTCATTTGTCATGATTCAGGTTAATTTATTTTTTTGAAGAACAATGTTAAAAAATACCAGCTCTTAAGCATTCTGTCAATAGCATATTGATATCTGGCATTGCCAAAAAAATAGCGGCTTATTATAAGCCGCTCATTAAAATTACTTTGGAAACTATTATTTTATACGTTATCTTTTGTTATGCGCTTTCTCGCTTCTTCCTGCGCCTCGACCAACAAGGTAGACAAGCGCTTTTTTGCCGGAAATCGATGAACACATAACTCCAGGCCTGTTCTTGGATCAGAATCATACCCTACCGATTCATAGCTGTCTTCAATTTCAACGATAAAAGCCACGCGATCAGGGTTTTCCAATTTATCAAGAGCATTCATGATTGTTCCTCCCGTTAGGAGCTGACCATCCTTTGCTTGCTTGGCTCTACCAATGGCCGGCTTGGGCGAAAACCAGGTGGAAGGTTTCCAGATATCAAATTCAATTGGCGGCATGGGCCAGCCAACTCGGGCGACTATCTCCCCTTCATTATCAATCAGAATGAAGCGAAGCGTATTAAAATATCTTTTCTCCACCCTTTTCCAACTTGACTGTTTATCCAGAAAGTTAAGATCAACCATCTCAACCCGGGGATCGCGCCCGAGACGCTCGAGCGGAATATCGCATTTATTCAAAAACGGGAACTCTTTGTAGAAGACATGTATTTTAATGAGCATGTCCGTGCTCATAGAACCGAGTGGTACTGACATCACCTCTTTAAGAGGAGGTATTTCAATGACTGCCATGTTTTTTCTCCTGCGGCATCCCACCGCTTTTACGGAATAGACATCCCATCTATTCCTGGTTTGAAATTATTAATGTATTTTTGTAACTATGGAACACCACAACACTGACATAAATTTATAATTTTGTCAATATTCACTAAAATATATGCACCTTAAAAAAAGAAACGCCGTCTGTTAAGACGACGTTTCTTTTAGCTTGCTCCCAGGGTCGGATTCGAACCGACGACCAATTGGTTAACAGCCAACTGCTCTACCGCTGAGCTACCTGGGAACGGTAAACCTAGGGCCATATGCCTAGGTACATGTCTTAGGATAGAGGAAAAAGCCTGTTGTGTCAATAAATCAGCTAATTTCTGAAAAAGCCAAAATATAATGACTAATACCAGAAATCAGCACGGTTTTCTGGGATAAAAAAACATCCTGATTCATTAAGAACCAGGATGAGTTACAATCTAAAGCTTGAAGGCGATAATTTTTTCCGCCTCTTCTGCAATGGCAGCCAGCTCTTTTCCTCTCGATTTCATATATTTAATGTCTTCGGAATAAGCATATAGCTGTGTTCTGCAGTCAGATTTCGATTTAATTGTTTTTTCTTCAATCTTATTTCCCCAGAAAAGATAAATAAAGTTTTTTCTGAGAAACTTTATGGGTTTAGCATTTGAAATCTGGGTGTATAGCACTAATGCTAACGCTATAATAATTCCAGCAACGAATCCTCCTACTGAGTTGAAAGCAATCGAACCAAGCATCAAAATAATTCCTGCCACCGCTCCTACTAGTGACACAGCCTGCTCTAGCCAATTTTCGTAGGGGTGTTCATTGTGAAACGCGGCGTTCTTATAATTTGAAACAGTATTAGAAACTGCAAAATAGTTGTTATTCATCTCTTTTTAATTGTTTAAATTTTTTGGGTTTTCTCCGCCTCCATCTCCCAAAGAAGCAAGGAAAACCCAATAAACAAACAATTAAACAGAGTATGTCAAAGAACCATATAAAATACATTATAGCACATTTAACATATAAAGTCAAGTAACAGGGCTATTTAAGCTTTATTTTAGCCAAAAAAAATACCCTCTCCTCGGCCGCTCAGGCCTTAGAAAGGGTATTTTGTGATTACTGAGTCAAATCTAGTAATCCTTCAATTTCTTGATGAGATGATGCTTCTGAATCTTCTCAAGCGTCTTATATTCGATCTGGCGGATACGTTCGCGGGTGACGTCGAACTCGGCGCCGACTTCTTCGAGAGTATGGGAGACGCCGTCAATCAAACCAAAGCGCATTTCGAGAATCTTCTGCTCGCGCGGCGTTAGCTGAGAGATGATCTCATGGACATAATCCTTAAGAAGCTGGAGAGCGGCAGCGCGGTCCGGTGTAACGTTTTTAACATCCTCGATGAAGTCCTCGAGGGTCGAGTCTTCCTCGTCTTCGCCGACGGTCGTTTCGAGTGAAATCGTATCCTGGGAGATTTTAATAATGTAACGGACCTTATCAATCGTCTCGCCCATTTCCGAAGCGATTTCTTCGGGCAACGGTTCGCGGCCAAGATCCTGGATCAGCTGGCGCTGGATGTGCTGGAACTTATTGATCGTCTCGACCATATGGACCGGAATGCGGATGGTGCGGGACTGGTCGGCCAGCGAACGGGTAATCGCCTGGCGGATCCACCAGGTGGCGTAGGTCGAGAACTTGAAGCCCTTGCGGTATTCGAACTTTTCGACGGCGCGGAACAAACCGATATTCCCCTCTTGGATAAGGTCAAGCAAGCTCAGCCCTTTCGAGCCGGCGAATTTCTTAGCGATAGACACGACGAGACGGAGGTTGGCTTCGATGAGGCGGCGTTCGGCGTCCTTATCTCCCCTTTCTTTGCGCTTGGCTAATTCGATTTCCTCTTCATTCGTCAACAGCGGCACTTTGCCGATCTCGCGCAGATACATCTGGATCGAGTCGGAAGACAGTTCGGAAATATCGAATTTCAAGCGGTCTTTGTCGCTGCCGAGAATCGAAGAGAGGGCCGCTGATTTTTTCGTATTGGCATCAAAATCTAAAAAGCCGCCGGAATCTTCGATGATGCGGATGCTGTTACGCTGCATTTTCTCGAGAGTCAGTTCGTAGTCGTAGACATAATTCTCCACCTCAGGAAAAGCCTGCAGTAATTCCGTTTCGGTTACGAAACCGCGCGGACGGACTTTGGCGATCATGGCATCAATCAGGGACTGGTCAATCTTCGCCGGCGCCTTGTCGGTCGCATGACGGTTGACGAAGGGGCGCTTCGGCGCGGACTTAACCGCTTTGGCTTTCGGCGCGGGGCTTTTCTTCATGGGTTTGGAAACCTTTTTCACAGGTTTTTTAGAAGCTTTGGGCATAATGAGTTATGCAGCGGAAAGTTGCCTAATTTCTTCCGCTAGCGCGTTAAATTCTTTGAGCAAACCATTCAAGCGCTCCTCTTCGGCCGGAGGGCGCTGTTTCTTCGATTCGAGTTCGAACATGAGGCGCGTAACAACTTTGAGGCGGCTGTTCAGATAATACTGGCGCAGCTCGCGAATGGTCGCGCTGATGAGGGTTTCCGCTTCCTCGAATGTAGTTTCAAAAAAATTCTTTTCGACTAAGAGGGCCAAGCGGTCCAAAGACTGCGTGTCGCCCGCCGCTGCCTGGCCATAGTCATTGAGCCAGTTACGCAAAGCGGCATAATCAAAGGAATCGCTGCCGGCAGCCATGGCCCCGGAGGCGTTGTTCTTATTATAATATATAACTAATTGCTTGTACAGGGACTGGTTGGAAGCGCCCGCCAGCTGATCAATCGGCAGACGATGAGAGACTGAGTCGATAAAAGCCGGGTATTTCAGCAACAGCCCAACCAACTGTTCGGATAAGAGCTCCGGACGGTTGCGCGGCTCAGGCGCAGGCGCGGCCGGCAAAACGGCGGGCGTGTTTTCCGAGCGTTGTTCTCCCCCGCCATAGCGTCCGAGATCCTGGCGCAAAGACCGTTCATCCATACCGATGGTCTGAGCCAGACGGCGCAGCCAAAAATCACGCTCCACCGGATTGGCAATCTGGGCGACACGGGGCATCAGCGCTTCAACAGCATGACGGGCGGCGCTCGGCGAAGAAAAATCCAACTCGGCGAGCGTTTCATCAAAAAAATATTCCATTACTGGGCGCGCGTCGGCCACGGCCTGTTTCCAGCCGCTTGGATTGAGACGAATGCATTCGTCCGGGTCTTTGCCTTCCGGCAACGTAATGATAAGCGTTTCCATTTCCTGCTGCCAGGCCTGTTCGCTGCCGCGTTCGACGGCGAGCTTGCCGGCCTTGTCCATATCATAGGCAAACGCAAGGCGATTAGAGAAACGCTTAAGCGTCTTAATCTGGTCAGCGGTCAAAGCAGTTCCCGAGGAAGCGATGACATTCATAAACCCGGCCTGCTGCGCCGTGACACAATCCATCTGTCCTTCAACGAGAATCGCCAGATCATGGTCGCGGATGGCCTGTTTGGCTTTATCAAGACCGAAGAGCATCTTACTCTTATCGTAAACGGGAGTTTGCGGGCTGTTAATATATTTTCCCTGCATGTCACGGCCCTCGAAAGCAGGCAAGATGCGGGCAGTGAACCCGACGATGTTGCCGTTCACTTCACGCAGCGGGAACATAATGCGGCCGCGGAAACGGTTATAGAAACGACCGGTCCCCTCTTTCTTGGCCGTCAGGCCGGCGGCATAAACATCGTTTTCATGGAAACCTTTCTGTCGCAAGAACAAAGCAACATCATCCCAGGAATCAGGCGCATAGCCGATCTGCCAGGAACGAATCGTTTCTTCGTTCAAAGCACGCTGCTTGAGGTAGGCGCGGGCCGGTTCAGCGGAGGGATGCGTCAGGAAGGTGCGGTGATAAAAACCGGCGGCTTGCTCAAGAATATCGAGGAGCTTGTTGCGCTGCGAGGCGCGGGGTCCGTCGTCGCGGGAGAGTGTCACGCCGGCGCGCGGCGCGAGGAGACGCAGCGCTTCCGGAAACGTCAGCTTCTCAATCTCCATGATAAAGTTGAAAAGATCACCGCCCTTGCCGCAGCCAAAACAATACCAGACCTGTTTGGTTGGACTCACCGTGAATGACGGCGACTTTTCGTTATGAAAGGGGCACTTAGCCAAAAAGTTCCCGCCCGCTGGCTTGAGCGGCGTGTATTGGCGGATGACCTCGACGATGTCGAGCTTGGCCTTTATTTCATCGGACGGTTGGAGCATAGTAATTTATACGGTCGGAAAATGGAGACGTTACATGAAAATAGAAAACTACATGCCGCGCAGGATCGAGGAAAAACGGCTGGCGCGCGGATCAGCCGATCGGCCGGAGTCGGGAGCGGCCGGGCGAGAAGAACCGGAACGACCCCCACTGCCCGGTCTGGCCAATGATTTTATACGGGCGGCTTCCCGCTCAACGAGCGGTCCGTCGTATTCGCCGGCATGGGCGGCCGTGCCTTCGTAGCTGGCTTGTTTCTGGTCGATATGGATATTAAAAACGCAGTGATCGACCTCGTCATCGACGTAAATATGGAAACGAGGGTAATGACCATTGCCCAGGGCGCGGGCAAAGCTCCCCTTGCCGGTATGCCAAGATTCGATATACAGATAGCCGACTGAGCGCAAAAAAGCCGGATAGGGCTGGTCGAGACTACTGTGCGGGATAGAGAATTTCATGTTTCTGAGCTAATATTGGGGTATTTTTGTGGTTTAGTCAAGACGACGCGCCGGTTGAACTGCCACTATCTGTAGTATAGCAGATATGCGATACGGGGAGATAATAACCTAATCTTTAAGTACATGCGTATCAAATCCGGCGGCGACAAGGCTGCTATATGCAGACCATACATCGTCGGGAATATCTTGAGAAATCTGGAAGCCCTTAGCGGGATAAATTTTTATGCGCTGTAAATCCCCCACCATGACATTAATCATTTCTTCTTTTGAAATGTCGCTGGTTGGATATTCATCATAAGAAAGCGATGGCGAAGTAACGATAATTTCCATTTCCGGCCAGCGCTTCTTGAACGTTGCAAAGCTGCGCCGTTCCATATACGGTTTCTGAACCAGGATGAATGATTTAAAATCTAGATTTCGTTCTGCCAGCAGTTTTCTTGTAAAATCGATGTTCTGACCGGTATTAGTGGATTGATTTTCTATAATTATGTTATCTTCCGGCACTCCCCGCCCGCGGGCGATGTCAGCGAATATTTCCGCTTCCGGCTTCGCAAAAACTCCCTCCGTCAGACGTCCGAGGCCGCCGGAAAAGATAATATATGGAGCATAGCCCTGCAAGAATAAATCAACGGCATGATTCGCTACTCTGGTGTCATGGCTGCCCAGCACAAAAATACAATCGGCTTTCGTGAGCGGATGGTTCATTTTCATGTAATTCCACATAGCTGTGGCAGAACTGTCTATTTCTGATGCTTCCATACACAGAAGAATAGCACTGATGAACTAGCTTTTCTTACTCTTACCATTCTCTGCTTCACTCTCTAATACTTGTTTCTGCTCGCTCAGCAGATGGAACTTATATTGTGGGTAAGCGGCAGCCAAGGGGGCGCGCATATCCTGATAGACATCATTCAAGAATACATGTTCTATTCCATCCTTGGCCAACGACTTATCGAAGCCGCCAGTCAGTACGGCTATACCGTCCTTGTACGCCGTACCGTCACCCGTGCCTAAACCTGCCCCGGCACCCGACTTCTTTTCGTCCGGAATCTCGAAAGGTGCAGTATAGAATGTTTTTGTGGCATCAATGCCATTATCCAGTAAGCTCAACAGTTTTTCCAGTTGGTCGAGCTTGGCGATGCCATGGGCATCGAAATGTTTGCCAATCGACCCTTCGACGCCCTTCCAGATACGAACATTTCCGTCTTCCTCCTCATACAGATTCGCTCGACCAGCGGCAAATAGGTCGTCCTGCAACCTGCCCCGGCGCTTCCAATATTCCATATCATGGCGCAGTTTCGCCTGGTCGATTAGTTCCTGATGGGACATATGCTCATAATCCTCGGTAACCCGGCCCGCTAAGTCTGTTACGGGTTCGACCTGATCATTCCCCGATGCAACCTTAGCCTCTCTACGCTCCTTAAGGCGCTCCTCGACAGCCGCTCG
Organism: uncultured Gammaproteobacteria bacterium; assembly: GCA_964523425.1. GTDB lineage: Bacteria > Patescibacteriota > Patescibacteriia > Patescibacteriales > Patescibacteriaceae > Patescibacterium. The sequence goes on along the minus strand of CAZFYY010000013.1, from coordinate 1,756 downwards.
GAATGATTCGGGCAAGCCCTGCATAACACGCTCCTTATCCTGTCCAGCATTAATCTGATCGGCGTACTCTTGTGTTTTCTTCTGGAAATTTTCCGCTAGCCCTTCTTTCATGCCTTTTCCTATATCCATGAGGGTGTTGTAGATTCCCACCGCCCTGTTATGCTCTTCATCATCAGTATATTCCTTTTTAGCAAAAGCATCTTCCTGGCTGATTCCCAGTTCTTTGCGGATTTCAGCAATCTCCTGGCGGTCAACTGCTGCTTGCGCTTTCCATTCTTCCGGTTGAACAGTTCTCACCTGAGGCGGCAACGGAGCTTCGTCATTTCCTTCCCCGAGGCCGGACCGAATCTTGTCCTTCCATGACTCCGGGATATCGCCTAATGATTCGAGCGTTTCTCCGCCTTTAATACGATTGACATATTGGTCAATCTTTTGCTCGCCGGCCGACTTATTCATGCTGCCAAATTTTTCATTCATGATATTATTACACACCCGTTAAACTGCCTTGTCAATTCAACGATCAATAGGACGGGGATGGCAGGCCGGCTTCGCCGCCTGCGTTATCTGCGACGCTCGGAAGCGCAAACAAGTTTCCGCTTCACTCGCTATCCTCATAAAACCCGACTTATATATAATAAAAGGGCCTGCTTAATAAGCAAGACCCTTAATTTTATTCCCTACTTCTCTACTATATTAGGGAAATTCGCCATCGCTATTCGCCATCCTTCATTGGCCCAATTATCAGAGCGTTTAGTTACTTGATATATTTGAGCAATAAGTTCCTTCTTCCTTTTATTCAACTCCTGATCAGTTATTTCCTCAACAGATGGATCAAGAATAATCTGCTTAATAAATTCAGAATCCTCCCAGGGTTCAAGAAAATCAGACGTGCCTTTTTCACAAGTAGTTAAAAAAGCATTAATGAAATCTTTATCAGTATTCGCCTCAAGGATTCTTCGTATCTCAAAAAATTCTTTACGCTTAAAAATAAGAGGTGAGAATGCTGGTAATCTGAAATAATGATTTTCAAGCGAACCAAACGTAGTTACTTCATTATTACCAAATATATATACTTGGTAATCATTATCTTCGACTTCACCAACTTTTAAAATCTTAGCAGTAACCCAGTTAGGCTGCCCTAGGGGACGATCTGACTGAACTTCATATACCGGATTTTCTCCAAAATATACCATCACATCATTGCTTTGATGAAAATGATCTTGACTTCTCAAAGAAGGGAGGATTGGTTTGTCTGTCGACTTAGTAATTAGGTTGACTAGCTTCGAAATTACATATTTGCGATTACCAAACTTTAGTCTCTCAAAAGAAATTTCGGCACCTAACTCAGCCGCGAGCAATTGATTGAAAGGGTTGGTGTTTGCCAAACCATTAATTTCTTCTTCAATATCCTCTAAGCGTTCTTGTATCAACTGGGTGGGTAGGTCAAGATTCGCAATAAGCAATCTTATATTTTGCTTTCCCAGACTCATAGCATTCGCAAAATCAAAGTTGCGAAGCCGGGTAAAATAGCCGCTCAAAAATGCAACGACTTTTTTTTCCATGATTTTTGTACTCATGTGATTTGTATTTTGTTTTTAAAGGGCTAAGACAGGCCCGCTTAGCTTCGGGCGTTACCACTTATATTAATATAAAAGTGATTATATAGTGTTACAAAAATGATATTTTCTGTCAATGGTTTACTAGGACGGGGATGGCAGGCCGGCTTCGCCGCCTGCGTTATCTGCGACGCTCGGAA
>CAZFYY010000012.1:0-25151 GCA_964523425.1 uncultured Gammaproteobacteria bacterium | reverse complement strand
GCACGTCCTTTGGGAAACGTGGAGCTTCTGTAAATCTCAGCAACCGCGGGACACGTGTCACCACCGGTATTCCAGGAACAGGCTTTTCATTCTCGAAGCTTTTTGGAGGCTCCAAGAAAAAAACTATTCAGCCTGCTGCACCTGAAACGTATCAAACACAGACATTCCAGCCGCCTACCCTGAACAAAGTTAAGAAAAAGATTCCATTGTCTGCTTTGATTATCGTTGGCTTTGCAGCATTTGCTTTACAAATTTCTTTGTGCTTATCTGCCGTTAGTAGTGTGTTTGGTGGCTCTCCCACGGCGGCGCCTACGCTTGACCTTGTCTCTGTTCAAGGGACTGCATTGGCAGATGCTTGGATTTCATATACACAAACCGTGCAAGCCATGCCAACTTCAACCATAATAAGTACCGAGACTTTATTACCCACTTTGACTTTAGAGCCAGCAACCTTAGCGCCAACTTCGACGTCACTCCCCACGGCAACTTTGATTGTATTTCCGACCAATACGCTTTTCGTGCTTCCAGCTGCCACACTTGCGCCACAAAGCGCAGTCTGTTCTTGCAGTGGCGACTCTTTGAACTGCACAGATTTTGGATCTTGGTCGAGCGCTCAAGCCTGTTACAGCTATTGTCAATCTCAAGGCGTCGGCGATATCCACGGATTAGATGGCAATAACGACGGCTCTGCCTGCGACTCTCTTAGGTGAAAATGAAATCGAAACGACTATTTGCCTCCGCTACCCCTGAAGAAAAACTCGAGCTGCTCATCCACATGATGCAGACCGTCGAAACGCGCCAGCAGCGTGTGGTCTTCACCGGTCGGCATTGGGTGCGCAATCGTCGGCAGGGCTACGAAGCGCACTTCCTCAATGATCGACGCGCCGGTCGGCACAACCTCCAACGCGCTGCCAGCCTCATCACCTTTGGTGTCGTGCTGGTCACCGTTTCCGTAGCAACATGGGGCATCGTGCTCAGCGCCCCCGTCCATGTAGGCGCACCGGTGCTCTTCTTCCACGTCACCGCCTTGATGGGCGTCTACGCCTTCAAGCCGTATCGACTCCGCTCCACCGCTATATCCCTGCATTCATAAGCTTCTCTCCTAGTTTAGAACAATTGTTCAGCGGTTTTTAAGATGTAACTGCAAGAGCAAGAGGTCGCAGGTTCGAATCCTGTCGCCCCGACAAAAACGCCGTTTTTTAATCTTGGTCTTATTGCAATAACGGCTACATACATGCTTTTGGAGAGAAGCGAGAATGATGCAGATACCCCTGTCATACATTTTCGCTTTTTTGATTCCAGGAGCAGCTCATGACCCGTCAACCATTACTCAAGCACTTACAGATCATCCGATTGAAGCGCATTCTCGATATGCTCTACAAGCCTAGCGAGCTGGCAGAGGAGATCGGCATCCATGTGGATACGGTCTACCGGTCCTACATTCCTGCAGGCTTGCCCTGCATCCATCGCCAGCAGGATATCTGGATCCACGGTCCTACCTTCGTCGCGTGGGCACAAGGCACCATCACCAAACACAAAAAGAAACGCGCCGGTCTTCCTGAAGATCACGCATGGTGCATGAAGTGCAACCAGCCCGTGCTAATGACCGAGCCGCGGATTTGCTACACCAATCAATATATTCAGATCAAGCAGGCAGTCTGCTCACACTGCGGAACGACCATCAACCGTGCCGAAGCTCGCCAACGCGAGGTGACTGTATGATCCACCGTCAGAACTGGCTTGATGTCCGCGAATACCTGCATCACCTAAAAGCCCGCCTCGGGCGCGACCCGCAGACCATCCACAAATACTGGGGGCAGCTGCGGCATCTCTTGGAATGGGCAGACGACGTGCCGCTGCACTTCGCTCATCGCATTGAGCCAGTCTTGCCTGTCTACCTGAAGTCAGCCCGCAACGATGGCAAGGCGATTCCTCTCACCTACACCACCATCTATAAAACCTTGGTCACCGTGCGTGCCTTTATGCAATACGCCCAGGTCGCCTGGTCGCGCCGGTACCGTCCCTTGCCGCCCAGTTGGGTCCTCACGTTGCACCCGCATAGCAAGCCCATTGTGCAACTGCGCGATCATCAATACTATTCCCTCGAAGAAATGCAGCGCATTGCAGCTGTTGCCGCAGAAACACTGCATGCAGCGCGCGCGCAGGCAGGTGCCTGTTTGGCGTTCCTCTCTGGCATTCGTCCAGACGCGCTTGCGTCGATCCCGCTGCAATGCGTGGATCTCGCCAATCGGCGCCTGCTACAGTTGCCGCAACTGGGCATCCGCACCAAGAATGACAAATCCGGCATCACCTACCTCTTGGATATTCCTGAACTGATGAATGTTGTCGAGGCGTGGGATCAGCGCGTGCGGCATACCTTCACGACTCCTGCCGCGCTTTGGTATGCCCCGCTGCAGCGCGACGGATTGCGCCTCAAAGAAACCAACCGCGCGATCGTCGGACGCACGTCGATGCTGGGCGAAGACCTGCAATTGATCTGCAAACAAGCAAACGTGGAGTACAAGTCATTTCATAAACTTCGCCACGGCCACATTGTGCATGCTCGCAGCCTGGCACGTACGATGGATGACGTCAAAGCCATTAGTCAGAACGTTCTGCATTCCTCGGTCGTGATCACCGACCAGGTCTACAGCGATTTAAAAACATCCCAAGTTCAGAATTCCATCCTGAACTTGGGATCGTCGCCTGATATGGATAAAGATGAGATCCGCCGCTTGATCGAATTACTCAAGGGTCAGTTAAGATAAAAGGCTGTTCATAGCGACCCAACGCCACTTCGATCTTTTCGTAAAGTGGCGCAGGGCAATATACAAGCGCCTGACGCAGTAAGCCTAAATGATAATTCCTCTCGTTGATGCGCTCCACTTCTTTTTGGCAATGCGGACAAAGCCCCGACATTGCCCAGTCTGTCAGAAAGCCGCAGAAGTAGCAGAACATCTTTTTGCTATAAAAACAGCACTTTATGAGGTGTAGTAAACATTTGCAAAGTCGATCACGTCAGAGGTCGCAAGCGCGATCGGCACAGTGCCACTCATCAAACTTGCCGCCGCGTGAGTGGCTAAGTTGATCGTAGAACTATTGGAACCAATCGATGAGCGCCCAACATAAAAAGTGCCTGCACTGCTGTCAAATACTTGGCACGAACCATTGCTGCCATAATTGGATATAGTTTTAGACGCAAACGGCAATGACCAGGTATAGGTACCCGTCCCATAGGTGGTTGTGCTACCGTTCGTTTGCCTGCCGTTATCAAAAATCTGATTGCCCTTCATGCTGTACTTCCCGACGATCGTGCCGTTGCCGATCGCGGGCTGTGTTCCAGTAGATGCCCATTGCGGGTTGTAGGTATATTCTTCTGTTTCATAGGTTGGGGTATTCTTCAAATTTGCATTTGTAAAGGTCGGCACGGTCCACAAATGCGAAGTAGCAGACAGCGAAAGTGTAGCTTCGAAGAAACCGATATTTTCCATGTCGTCACCAGCGGTAAAGCCGCTGTAACCATAGATGTGATTTTCGCTCGTGGTGGTAGACATGCTGCTTGCCACAACGCGATAATGGCACTTCCTGGCAATCGTCAGAGCGACCGCGCTTGAGTTGCTATCCCATACCACGTAGGCAAAATAAGGCACCAGCAGCGTTCCAAGATCAGCACTGCCAGCGTTAAACCAATTGGTACCATCCACGATGGTGATGGACAAAGCCGCTGTCACAGCCCGCCAGGTATTGTTGATCAAAAACCACAGCGGGCGCGTGGTGCTGGGAGTCGTTCCATCTACATGCTTGATCGTCACCGTCAGATCGTTTGTCGCTACCGTCGGTGTGATCTTGTATTGGGTTTCCAGTGCACCGGCAACGACGAAGAAGTCTTGCAGGGTGCTCGGGCGGATGTAAACCGTTTGCCCGGGTCTGGCGTACCCGATAACAGTGCCGCCCGAGCGTTTGATCGTCAGCAGATTGGCGCTGCCCACATGCGTGAGCCAATAGCCGTGATTGTCGTCGGCTTTGGCTGGCAGGGATACGTCTCGATCTGCGCCGTTCGGGTTGATCTCTACGAATTGAGGGTCGGTATCTGCCAGGGTGACAGTCGCCGAAGCGGTGACATAACGCACTTTGCTTGCCCACGAGCCAAATTGGTGGTCATCTTCAAACGTTATGTATTTCGTTTGATTTTCCGGCAAGGCTTCAGAGATGTCTTTGACGACGCCTTTTATATCGCCGCGGGCGGGTATGGTTAATTGAGTGTAGGGAGAATCGTCGAATTGATTTCCGGTCATGGTTTATAGTCCTTCTGCGCTCCAATAAACGTCTACAGACAAAGACCCAGAGCTGCTGACGTCGTACAGCTCAACATCGAAGCCAGAGACGGAATCATTAGTCACCCGGGTCGTGATACTTCCACCGCCACAGTTGATGCTGACCATCACATGTGGACGGTTCGTGAATGCGACCGGGTAGGTGACGGTCAGCGTGCCGCTTGGGTTGATCGTTACTGCCTTAACGCCTTTTTGGCGCTTGGTGGCCGTGGGCGTGTACGTGGTCGTGCCGGGGCTTGCCCAGTTGTTGGCATCACCGCCCTGTCTGCGGAATAACAAGGCAGCAAAGGCTGGGTCAGCCGCGCCGTTACTCATGAGAAATTGATATTGCGTGCCTGCGGGCGTATAAGCTGGGGCAGTGTCATCGCCAAAGAGCACGCCACCCACCACCAATGCCAGGCGGGCAAGATAATCACCAGCAGCGCTGCGGTAGGCAAGATCGCCGCCAGTAGTATAGGGATACAGCACACGCAGATTATTCGATATCTCGTTGATCTTGCTCTGACCGACACGCTCACCTACGGTCCAAATGCGCGGAGTGATCCAGGTATCAGGCATGGATTAACCTTTCTGTTTCGGCTTGCAACTCTTCCAACGTGGTACCAGGCTGCCAATTGCGCGCATGGACGGGGCGACTACGCAGGGCATTCTCGATCTCTTTCCAATTTTCGGGGAAGACGATCTCTTGTGCCGCACCATCGGCGATGGCTTTGAGGTGGGTCTCCTCGCGCAGGGGTTGATCTGCAATCGAATTGAACGCGCCCTTCACGCGCGGATTCGGCATGAGTGTGGTGGCGTACAGGTCGGGATAGTCCACAGGGCAGACGAAGACCGCACCTGGTTTGACGACCTCGGCAACCTGCATGTTTTCTTCAAGGCACTTGGGGCAGATAGCCACCCAGCGACCGTGGTTATATTCAGCGTTGATCATTTTAGTAATACCCACTCACGGCATATAGAACCGTTGGAACTTCCGATCCGGTTGTCGCCGGACCAATTGCCATTGTGGTTGTAGAGGAGGACTCTTGCTTGGCAATCAAATAATAGGTAGTTTCTGTAGTAAGGATGACTTCATCTTCAGCATGAGCGTGAAAACCATTGCCTGTCACAACGCCACTTAAACCAAGTACCAGCTGCAAATCAACGAGCCTTAAATTACTGACAGATGAGTTTGACGTTGAAAGCGCAACATAGAGTTGCGAGACTGGTGAGCTGCCATTCGTGATCGTTGCCAGTGCATCAAAACCAATATCCCAAACGCCAGGCGCAATAGAAATTTGATGATTTGTGCCTCCGGGGTTGCTATATACGTTGCTCCCTGGAGATGCCGCAGTTCTTTGGGTAGTGTCAACTATTTCAATTTTCCACTCATCCCTGCCAACCGGGAAGCCAGCCGGGAAGCGTTCAGTGCTGAATGCTACATCGGTGATTGCAGCATCGATGAGGTCACCACTGGCGCCACCGAAGACGGTCAGCTTGGTGATGTTGTCGAGCGCAACGTACTCTACATAGTGAATGATGAAATGCTCATATCCGCCGCCCTGCTTGGCACGCCAGCGCAACGAAACACGGAAGATGTCGGTCAGGTCACCGGTGGCAGAGACCACAAAGGTATTTCCAGCCGCATTGGCGCTGACATAGCTCCAAGTGCGGTCGAGCGAGTCTTCTCTCCATCCAGAGAGGTCTGCCAGCGCATTGTCTTCGCTGGCGTAGGGCGAGCCGCCCATGCGGGGTGCAGAAATGCCAGTCATAACGAACACTCCAATCAGTAGAATTGCCAAGGCGGGCAGTAAATATTTTTTCATGATTTCCTCTTATCCAAAGGCGATCAGCGTATTGTCGCCATCCAGTTCATCCTGCCCGAGCGTGTCGAGCGTGAAATACAAGGCGTTCTCTACCTGCTGCACCGGCATGAGATACAAGCGGGCGGTGATGTGTTTGCCGCCATTCCAAATGGAGACATCGCGACCGATCACGACCATGTTCTGCGCCACACCGGTGACGCTTTCGATCACGGCTACCACCTCGCCGGGTTTTGATACCAAGAACCGGGCATAGTCTTCATCTGAGGCAGTTGGCACGATGTCTATATAGGGCAGCTCGGTGGCTTCGACGCTGTACCATCCGAGGATCGCATCGGCGACGCTTTGAATGGTGTAATAGTCGTCGTGATAAGGCAGGTCATAATTGAGGGTGATGCCTTCGCCCTCTTTGATGGTGGTATCGACGGCGGTGTAGCTGATCGAATCGTAGGGGTAGAGCCCTTTGCCACGCACCTGGTAATGCCATAAATAACCGGTAGACCCGGCATTATTTTTCACTCGAATGCGCCATGAACGGGCACCCACTTCCCACTCTACGATCTCGAGGCTGGCGTTGAGGTCGGTGCCCGAGCCGCTGACCGAAGAGAACTTGTAGTCGGTATTGATGACCGGCTGAACCACATCCACTGCCGCGATGCTTTGCGCAGAGGATGCGTTCGGGTCGCGGAATGAGCCGGAGAATTCGATTGTAGAACCAGCGGTGATGGCGATCTCTTGCGAAATGGTGTACAAGACTACCGGTGAGGTATCCTTCGCCATTGGGTAGCCCGTCACCACCACGCGCTTCACGCGGCGAAAGGCACGGCGTTGCGCGTCGGTATCGACGAATGAATTGTTATAGGTAGCCACGGGATCGGCAACGCTCAAAAGCGAATACAGATCAACGTACCTCAACACTTCGCCGCTGGTGGTGCCGCCCACGATGAAAATGCGACCGAGCCCACATTGGGCAAGGGACTGCAAAACGCTCAATATCTTGGTTTCTTCGTCTTGCACATCGGTGAGAGCGTAGTCATACGAATACGCGCCGGTTTCGAAGTCGGTTTCTCTGGGTGGGTCGTCAAGCGCATTCACAATGGTCTGCAAAATTGAATCATCGGTCTGTGCCTGCTGCACTGGGATGCGCGGCATGTTGGTGCGCGAGGCAACTTCGAGCCAATCGCCGCAGGTGACGTAAGTGAGTTTATTTTCAAGCAAACCCGGCACGGGTTTGATATCAATCACGCGTCCTTCCGAGAGCCACTCAATGACCGAGTCTTTTTCCAAGCCGATGCGCACCCGCAAGCCGTTGGCAAAGCCCGCGCGGGTATAAGAACCATCGGGGGAGTAGTAACCCACCACGCCGCCGCTGTTGTTGGCATTGTTATTCATCACCAGCTTGATCGTGCCGGGGTCGGCAACGCGGTCAACAGCGTCACCTTTCTTTTGCCCCTGAAAGACATTGGTCGGCGTGTCGGTCAGCACGTCGGCTTGCACATCAACCCAGCCGAGGTCGAGAATGTTTCTGCCAGCGGTATCTAATATCTCGCGCCCGTAGGTGTCAAGAATATTGTCACCAAAGATCATATCGATATGCAGCGCTTCGACTACGCTCATGCAGTGACCCTGCCTTTCGCCTGAGACGTGCGCACAGCCCGCGCCAAATCGTCGGGTAGGTCGCGCAAGAGACGGCGGACTTCTTCGAGCAGTGGATCCTCGGCTTTTTGCCCAGCAACCGCCCCCGCATAGGGAGCAACCGCCGCGCTGCCGGATGTTGTTGCTGTAGAAACATCTGTGGTGGCAGCGGCAAGCGCAGGCATGAACGGGTTATTTGAAAGAAAATCACTCCATCCATTCACCATGCCGAGTGCCATATTTGGTCCAACTTCTTTTTTGAACAGTTTTGATTCTGAGTGAATGCCAAGAAAACCAGTTACTGCTTCATAAGCAGCAGAGGCAGCAGATTGCGCAGCATCTACGATGAAGCCCACTGAACTGGTAATGCCGTTGGCAATTCCCAAAACGATATTCATACCCACGTCGCCCCAGTTAATCCCTTGGAAAGTATTAATCACATTGCTGATGAGGTTTTTTGCGCCTTCAATCAACATAGGCACAACGGTTTGAAAGACAGTGACAAGTAACTTCCAGTTGTTATCCCAGATTGCGCGCAGGTTTTCGCCAAAGGCGTACCAATCGCCAGAGAAAGCGGCTTTGAAGGCGGCGAAGAGCGCGGTGACGTTTGTCAGCACGGTCTGCACCACCTGTTGCACCAGCGGGTTATTCCAGACCATTACGAAGAAATCGACCACGCCCTGCACAGCCGCCATGATGTTTGCAATGGTGGTGAAGGTGATTTCTTGAATGCCGCCCCAATTGTTGGCCCAGGCTTCGTACAGCAGGTAGGCAGCGAGACCGATCAGCGCGATGACGGCAATGACCGGCAGGAAGGCAACGATGGCACTCCATGCAGCGGCAATGGACGTGCCTGCCCAAACAAGAGCTGCGGCAGCCAACCCTGCAAAAACGCCAATGAGAATCCCTTCGTTCTGTTGCAGGAAATCAACGAACTGGAATAAGCCATTGATCAAGATCGGGATGTATTCGACAACTTTGCCAATGGCTTGCACGGCAAAGTCGGCAAAGATAGCGATGACGTTCTGCACGTCGGGACGATTGAAGACTTCCACGACAGCATCGAGCGCGCCGCCAAAGGCTTCACGCAGCTTGTCACCGAGCGGGGCTAAGACTAAAGTCATCTTATTTTGGAAGGTCTTCCACTTCTCGCCCCAATCATTGGTCGCATTGGCGGCATTCATGATTGCGCCGTCCGCATCTTGCATGGAGCTGACCAAGCCGCCTAATTCAAATTTTCCAGATCGGATGGTATCCACCATATCACCAGCCGCCTTCGCACCAAATATCTCAGTCGCAATGGAGAGGGCATCTGTATTGGTGGCAGCGTTTTGAATTGCATCCACGGTTTCCCACAGACCGGTGTTCATATCTTTGCCTTGGGAAATGAACTTGCCTTGAGCAATGCGCAAGCCGCCCATTACGACCTCAGTATTGACACCTTGCGATTCAAACGCGGCGAGTAACGCCACAGACTCCTCGAAGGAAAATCCGAAGTTACGCATGGGGGCGCCATATTGCACCACCTGCTGCATCAGCTGAGACAATCCCGTGCCTGTCTTTTGACTAGCAACAAAGAGCGCGTCTAAATATCCAGGGGCTTCCTCGACGGGTAAATTCCAATCGCCCATGACACGGGTAAAATCTTCAGCGTTTTGCTTTAGGTCGCCACCCAGGATGCGCGTCACTTCCAAAAGTGGTGTCGCCAGCTCTTGCAAGGCAGGTCCAGTAATATCCAGGCGTGAATTGAGAATAGAGATGGCGTCGGCAGCAACGCCAGCATCCACCGGAATGCTAGTGAAGACCGCTCGCCAATCGTCTTTTAGTTGTGCAAGCTCATCGCCCTGCGCGCCGGTCGATACGGCGATGCTATCAAAGGCTTCATCGACTGTCTCAGAGGCATCGAAGGCGGCTGTTCCTACAGCAACGATGGCAGTCCCAACCACGGTTAATGCCCCAACCACAACTGCCCCGCCGATATCGGCGAGGTTTCCAGCGAATGAGTCAGTTGCTTTTTTGCTGCTATCCAAGCCTTTCAGATAGGCACTATCATCAAGTGCCAGAAGGGCAAGGAGGTTGCTGAGGGCAGTTGTCATTTATTCCTTCTTTTTGCCACCAGCCCAACTTTTTAATTCGTTATAGTAGGCGAGTGGGTCGAATTTTTTACCGATCTCTGAGACTTTTTTCCAAAGCCGGAATTTCTGCGGATCCTGAACATTTTCTTTGGTACTTGCCATCATCGCGCGGAACGATGCCAGATGAGAGTCAAGCAATTCACCACCAAATGGTTCAAGTTCGTAATACGCCATCCATTCCGTAAGCAAGTGGGATGAGATCTCTTCAAGCATGCGATCGACATCCAACCGGCGAAAATGCGCCGCTAAGCGGAAGGCGAATCTTCGGGTTGGATGTCCGATGAGTTTTTTTCCAGTACCTTCAAATCTTCTTTAGAAAGACCCGAAAGCCTGGCAACCACTTCGGCGATGCGAGATACAACCGCTGCATTCCTTTTGCGCAACTGATCAACCTGCTTTACTTCGGTAAAGAGGCGCTCGCCTTTGGCATTACACGTGCCCCAGAACACCAGGTTGATGTTGAAGTCTTGCACGTCCTGAACATTCTTCCCTTCAGAGACTTTGAAGCGCGCCGCATTCCCATCGATCTTGCTGCGCTGACCACCGGTCAACGAACGAACGTACACGTAACTGCCTTGTTTTATCTCCGGGGTCGGAACTTTTTCCACAACAACATCCGAGGCATTTAAAAACTCTTCGGTGTTTAACTCGTAATTTAATTCTTGATCCATTTTGTAGTTACCTTCCTAGGGGCATCATTTGATGCCCCTAATCGATTATGTGATTGTCGGCTTGCCGGTCGGGTGGATCATGACTTCGGCTTTGTAAAAATCTTCCTGCCCAGGCATACGGGCAATCTCTTCGACGTGCGCACCGAACGAGATTGTTTCGTCGGCACCATCAGGAGATATAACCGCCATATTGACAGGATTATCGCTGTCAAAAGCAGTCTGGATTGCTGCATGAGTCGTGTCATCGCTATCCCAAGCGAGCACAACCTTGAACGCCTCAGCTTTGCGTTTGCCTGTTGCAACCATCTTTGCCCAACCACCAGTTGCATTGTGCGGGGTCGCCTCGGCAAGAAACTTTTTGAACTTGGGCATTTCACTGCCCTCTTGGATCTCAGCGATCGCAGTGAGGCTTGAGCCTACTGTGATCTTGACCTGTAATCCCATACCGCCTTCTACTGTTGCCATGTAAATCTCCTTTTTTTTACAACTTGTAGTTCATTAGAATATCGAAACGGATCGAGGGCTTTTCGGCAGCCGATGCCCAGTCATCCGTTATTTCCGTCTTGCAAAATTTCACATTTGCGGAACCCATTGCGCCTTTGTAACCATTCAAGGCGGTACGCATCGCGTCAGCAATTTCATGTGTGACCAATGCCGCACTTTTTGAGGCTGTCGCTTCGTATTGAAGATCTACTTGAATGCGCGCCTTGTAGAAATTCATTGGACCACTATGCCCAATTTCTTGGTTATCGCTCACAACTGAATATGCCCAGCCCGTGATGCCTTGCGGCACTTCACTTGGATAGCCGTTTCCAGCACTAGGAACATTCGAGGCAATAAAAGCAATAAGACCGGCACTGATGACGGCACTCATGACTTTGCTGCCTTTTCTATCTCACGTTTGAGCACAGCCCCCATTGCCCTCACGGCATCATCACTGCGGTTGTCTACTGCTGGGCGCAGGAACGGGCGCATCTTCACGCCGCCGGTTTGTTTTGCTGTAGCAACAAATACGGTGCCGTTGGAACCTTCGAAGCGCAACTTGCCACTTTTAGCTTTTATGTCGTGCGGTTTTGCGCCAAACTCCAAGAAACGTAGATACCAATGTTTTGCATCTGGACCAATCGCGCAGAATTTCCCATTGCTTTTTACAACGCCAGCAAATTTCGGGTCTACACGTTTGCGCAAAGAACGACCGCCGATAATTTTCATTACCAAGCCAGAACGACCAAGACGCGATTGAGCTTCGTCGTAGATTGGTTTACCACCAGCCAGCAAGGCTTCTTCGATGACATCTTTGCGGACTGCCCGTTCAAGTTCCTTGAGCTGTTGTTTAAAACGCGCATACGAGCCTGGCTCGAGAGAGAGCTTGGCTTTTACATTGCCGGGCATGCGCGGGCGAGATGCCATTAGTTATTTGTCCGTCTCTTTATTTAAGAAGGGTGCCTTTGTTTTTTGTGCTTCCGCTTCAGTGCGTTCGCATTTTCCTTCGGCAACCAGCTTATCGGCATTTCCAGGCGTGGTATGGAGCGCCATCCCAGGAAGCCAGACCCGCCCTTGTTCATCGACAAACCCTTCGATGACTTTCAATACGATTAATACAGCCATAATTATTCTCCTTCGTACTTTCCAAAAACATCAACCAACGGACCACTCATCGCTTTAATGTGTTCCGGGTTGGGGCAGTGATCAAATGCAGCCTGCCAAAGTTCGAGATGATGCTTCAGCGGCGTGTTGAAGATTGGCAAAGTCGGGTTGTATTTGACCGGGTGACAATATTTCACGTCGCCTTGATAACAATCCATGCCACACAAAATGACCGGAGCGTAGCCCATCCAACAGGCGTACCAGGTCGCGAGGCAGGAACTTTGGTTTGCGTCCCACCAATCTACCGGAAGCGCCACGTCGCTGTTTTTCCACGGGCAGACTACGACTCCATCGAACTCTTCGAGCCTGTCTGCAACGCGTGGAGCCCAGCTAAGCCGATCTTGGTAGACCAATACATGTGGGTCGCAGTGATGGAAGGCATGGTCATTGACGCTAATCAGCACACAGCCAGGCGGGAGGTGTTTGAGATCCTCGGGCAGGCTGGGTCCACCACCGAGAATGGCAGCAGGGGTACGCTTCATGATTTCACCTTCCGACATTCAAGGGTAAGTTCGCGCAGGGTGCCTTCATAGTCTTTGACCACTTCGATATCGTAGACATCTGAGTTAAACACAACTTCCATTTTCTCGATCACGTCAGGACGATAGCGGATGATGAACTTTGTGCGCAAGCTGGCAGTATCCTGACCATTTTCAAGGGTTTCAGATCCTGTCCAGTCCTGCTTTTCTGCCCAAACCGTGTCTAATGTGGAGCCGGTGCCGATCACACCGCCCATCGCATCGCGCGATGTGCCAGCATGACGAATGGTGATTCGATGGCGATATTTACCAACATTGATATTTGTCATCACGCACTCACATCATCGGCGGGATGTTTGAGCACCACCACGTATTGGTTGTCTGAGAGGTCAGATGAATTCGTTTGTTGGATTTGACCGTCAGCCGAAATAATGCTCTCGAACTTTGCGGACTGATCACCACTCACGCCATAGACTCCGATCAGCTTGATGACCACATCGCCGATTTGAGCCCCATCAAGAACCACACTACCAGAGCTGCTGCCGCCAAAAAACTGATACTTGCGATAGCTAAGCGCCTTGGCTTCGAGCTGCACGAGCGTGGCTCGCACAGCTGCAGGCGCCTGCCCCACCATACTGGGATTGTCGTACCAAAAGGTCAACAACATTCCTGCTGCAACCTTGGCAGTTTTATCCTTTTCTGTGTCTGACGCCCAATCATGCCCGCTGGCGTTGAGTAGGTACTCATCCACAAGGGGCATTAACTGTTGCATCACAACATCGCTGTTGTTGGTGCGCAAAAAATTGGCGGCTTCGTCATTGGTCAGGATGGTCATAGGGTCCTTAGGGTACGCTCTGCGGGAGCCAGTATTCCCGCAGAGCGTTGGTTTCATCAGGCAGGGAAGGTAGGGACTGCCTGGGATTCCTATTTATTTTCTTCAGCCAAGTTGCCAGCAGCCGCTTCAGCCGCTTCGCGCTCAGCCTTTTCGCGCGCCTTGCGTTCTTTGGCAGTTTCGGGTTTCGCCGGATCCTCTGCAGAGTCCGGTGTTTCTGCAGCAACAGGCTCGGGATCGGCAAGCTTTACGACCACCGCTTTTCCCAATGCGACCAACTGCTTGGCATCTGCCTCAGAAACCTCTATGGGTTCAGGGTTGGCTTCCACCAACCTTCCACCGATAAAGGTGCTACGAGTGACGATGATTTTCATGAGTCACCTGTTAGGCGGTGCCTTCCACCGGTGAGACATGCACTTCACCCGCATTGGTTTGCGGAATTTCCTTAGCATTGAACTGGATCGCCAACACGGCTGTGGGCGTGGCAGCTGCAGCGTTCGGCACAGCCGTAATCGGGCGCACATATCGTTCGCTGGGACGATGGATTTCCAGCCCGCTGAGTCCATCGGTACCCACCGCCGTGGAAAAGGCAACCGAGGTGCCCAACAGATCTGCGGCATCAGAGTAATCTGACACTGCCGCCTGCTGCGCTTTGATGGTGAAATTCAGAGCTTCGCCTTTGAGCGCCACCGGGATAAAGCAGACGCTGTCAAAGCCAAGCATGTCCACACCGGCGCCGGTCAACGTTTCATTGTCGGCAGCCTTGAGGGACTGAATGGAGATCTTGCAGTTTTTCAAAATGCTATACATAAGATTTGTTACCTCGGGTTATGAAGTCAACGCATCGAGCATGGCTGAGAAGGACTGAGCGCGGCGCCCAACCACATCCAAGTCTTGCAAGGAAGTGATCAATACATCACCATTGGTGCTGTTGGTGTACGGATCGACAATCACATCGAGACCGCCCCAATAGAGGTAGACCAGGTCGTCCCAGTTCCCAAAGAAGAATCCGGAACAGATGCCAGACGCAGTGCCTTTGGTAAGGTCAGAGCGAACCTGATTGGTGACATATGTGGGATGACCGTTCAGCTCTTTGGCGTCTACATCCCAGATATACCGATCACCATAGGTGGCGTTGTGTCGGGTCTTTTTGAGATAGCTCTTGACCTTGGTGTTGGTAATGTAACCAAGTTTGCCGATCAACGCGTTATCGAGGCTGACTTCGCCTTCGAGATCGACGATATGGGACCAAGCAGGATTGGCACCATTGGTGCCGCCAACGACTGCACCAATACCAACCATGTTTGCAACACCCAGGGGTTCTTGGGCAGAACCGAGACCATGCAAGCCCGCTTTATCACCAGCCAATGCCAACGTTTGCGCAATATCATCGCGCACCATCATTTCAGCATCCGGAGTTGCTTGCTTGAGGAATTTGCGAGTAAGCTGAGCGTACGCCGCCACGGTCTTGGGACGAGCAGCGATCTGACCAAACTGCAGCGTGCTTTTGGAGGGCGAATTGCCTTCCCCGACCCAATATGCATTGGATGCAGTGGTCTTTTTCGGGATGTCAATATCACCAACCAAGCCAGTCATGACGCGCGCACCTGCCGCTTTCAAGACCATGCTGTTGCGCAGCACATCGATGAACGAATCCGCCATCAACTCAGTGGCTACCAAATACCCACCGGCAGCCGGGTCACCAACTTTTTGAGTGTTGGTCGGGCGGCGATAGCCAGAGTTTTGGACTTCCCAAGGCACGAAGAACCCTTGCGGATCGCGCTTGAGCTTATCTGCCACGGCACGGCTGGCTTCCAATTCCAAGCCTGCCTCATCCCAAGCGCGGGGATTGTTATGCGAGTCTGCTGCGGCGCGAATGGCTCGCATCAAAGAGTAGTTCTTGATCTCCTTGCCGGACATGCCAATGTCTAATGTTTTGCCAGCGTCGTTCACCGGCGTAAAATGACGACCTGCATCGCCACTTTCACCTGCATCGCGCATGGAAACATACAATGCATTGGCTTCATCAGCGACTTTCTTTGCCCCGTCCAGCGCGGGGCGCAGATCCATCGCCTTTTTCTTATCACCCGCATTAAAGGCATCGTTGATTTCAGCCCGGATGCGTGCGACTTCTGTATCGGCTCTATTAGCCGCGTCGAAAAAAGTTTTCAAATCCATATTTATGCTCCTTTATAGATAGACTTCGATTTCGTCACGCAGGCTCTGCACCTCGTGCTCATTTATCTGCGCTTCCGCAGAAGTTTCATTGTCCACAGCCGCTGGCTCGCTGGAGAGCAGTGACTGCGGGACGTTGACATAAGTTTTCAACGTGTTGACAAATGCTAGATTGGTCATCACGTTAGCGGGTTTGGCTTTCTGCCCGCCGTCGATGATCTCGTTCGCAAATCCGTAATTGACAGCTTCACGAGCGCTCATCCATGTTTCTTCCGCCATCATGCGCGAGATACGCTCCGCGCTCAGACCGGTTTTGCCTGCATAGGTATCGACAATGCCGGTCTTGATGGATTTCAACTGGGTATGTAATTGATCGAGGGTGGCGATATCCAACATCGCCATGAACACCACAACAGCCGGATCATGGATCATCATGTAGGCTGTGTCCATGATGCGCACACGCTGACCTGCCATCGCAATAATGACAGCAGCACTGGCAGCCATCCCGTCAATGCGGGTGGTGATCTTGCCTGGGTAATCGGTCATGATCGAGCGGATGACAGAAGCGGCAATCACATCACCGCCAGGGGAATCGATGCGGACGGTAATGGGCCCACCATTGCCGAGCTTGTACAGGTCGTCTTTGAACAGCTTGGGGGTGATCTCATCCCCCATCCAGGCGTATTCGGAGATCACTCCATAGAATTCCATTTCGGGGTCGCCGCCCGTTTCGGCAGCATTGCGCATGCGCCAAAAGGCTTCATGTGGCTTGGCGTTTCCATCGAAACAGCGAATGGGTTTATTTTGCATTTGGATCTCCTTGCGGTTTATTGAATACAGAGATGGGTTGAACGTTGACAGGCATGTACAACATGTTGGCTGCCGGGTCTGGGTCTGCTGCACGATCTTCGATTTGACGAGCTTCGTTCGGCTTCAACCGCCCATTGTTGATGGCTCCATTGAGATACTCGCCACGACTCTTGGGGTCTGTGCGCAATAGCACCGAGCGCTCAAAACGGAAGTAGGTATATTCCTGCTCCATTTCAGTCAGCCATTTGATGGTAGCGGCTTCTTCCCACTGCACCGCAAATGGATCAATGGTTGTGGACATGTAATCCAATTGCTGCGCAGTATTGCTTTCGTAAGACTGCTTGCCCATATTGATCTTGTGCAGCGGCATGCCGAAGTAATTCGCAATCTCAGCATCGTTCTGCTGCATTGATTGCAGGAATTGCACATCTGTTGGGCGCATAGTGATCTGCTCGAACTTAGTGATCTTTTTATCGAGAATCACAACGCGATTATTGTTGTCCGGTCCGGACATGGTCTCTTCATACGACTCTCTGACCTTTTTACGGACTTCTGCGCTGCCTTCACCGTCCAGCCATAAAATGCCACCGGCAGATAACCCAGTCTTAAAAAGAGCATCCTGCGATGCATACGCAGCCATTTGCCTGCCCAGTGTGTCGCGAGCGTATTGCACAACGCCTCTGCCCCACATGCCGGTTTCATCCGGATTGATCATCAGGTGCAGCACTTCGACGGCAGGAATATATTCATCGACCGCAGAGTAAGGAAAGCGGGTCTTGTACCAAAGATTCCCGTTTTCATCGAAGCCTGGGATGGTTGTGTTGGATGCCAAAATAAACAATTCATTCCCTGAGCGAGGCGGACGCCAAACAAGACCATTGCCCCAATGCAAAAGCCATTTGATCACGCGCTTTTTGAATTGGAATGGGGTTTGCCAACGATTGGGCTTTTTCTCCAAGCGCCAAGCGATATTCTGCTGCGCGGCGTTGGGTCGCATGCGCTCAATCTCGCCAGGGCGGCGGCTAACGAAGGTCTGTAACGGCATCTTCGCGATGTCGTCGCTGATGATGTTGACGCAGCGGTATGCCGTTGCCACATTGTTGGAGTTCTCAATCGTGACCTTTTGACCGGATGATGCTGTGAAGCCAACCGTGCTGACCAACTCTGGGCGGGTCCAAGTTGGGGTCACTGAGTTCACGATGCGGTCGATAGCATTACGAAGGATCATTGGGTTTTCGACTCCAAGCGATCAACACAGCAAAAAGTAAGAACTCCGCACCAAGTACAAACCAAAAAAGTTTTGGGGCTTCGTTATAAGTACCAATGAGGATTGCAATAAATCCGGCAATCGCCAACGCGTCATCGAGGTTTTTTTTCATTGCACGAACACCAACTGCACGCGCCCCGTCAACATGCCCCAGAGCAGTCCGATGAAAAGCACGCCAAAGGCAGAGGCTGCCCAGATGCCAACGGAGTAAAAGGTTTTCATGGGGCGATACTCTTCACGAATGGCTTGCACAGCATCCTTTTGAGCTTGCTCGCCATCCGCGATCTGCTGTTTTAGATCCTTGATCGCAGTTGCCTGTCTCTCGTTTGAATCGTAGATATCCAAGATGGCAGAGAACAACAACACGTCACGCGTGTTGATATCAATACTGCCGCCGTTCTGGATCACATCTCGGATATTTCGGATCAGTTCACTGTTGCCCGTCATGACTTGCCCTCCTTGGGTAGTGTGTTGATGAACTCGCGGAATAGATTGACCGCGTCGTTAAAGCCTTGGGCGTAGGTACCAGTCTCAGGAAGCGTGCCCGGCTCAGGCGTGGGGAGAGGCGTAACGTCCACAACGAGCGGCGCGACCAGCTCAGCATTGATCTGCCCTTCGTATTCGATGGCGCTGTATTCGTCACGCAGACTCCAGAGCTTGACCCATAGGGCGTTGCCAGCAGGCAGGACTTCGGCAATGTTGACGATGTCTTTCAGTCGCAAGTTGCGGATGCTTTCGCTGGTGACTTGGGGCTTCGAGCGCACGCGCAGCCCTTTGACGCTGGTGATCTTGATGGCGTTGATCGGCGCTGGGAAGTAGCGCTGCATGAGATAGGGAATCGGGTCCACACAGTAACCGCGTGAGGTGCGGATGGAGCCAGGGATGGGGTCGCGCAGGATGACTTCGAAGTGGAGATGCGTGCCACCGCTGGCGCCGCGTTGTTTGTCTTCTACATTGCCGCCCATTGTGCCGATCTGTTTACCAGCTTCAACCACGTCACCCACCTGCACCATCACGTCTTTGAGGTGTGCGTATAAAGTGCTGTATCGGCGGGTCTCATGCTCGATGACGACTCTGCGACCATAGCCGC
The DNA here is from genome assembly GCA_964523425.1 of uncultured Gammaproteobacteria bacterium. GTDB lineage: Bacteria > Patescibacteriota > Patescibacteriia > Patescibacteriales > Patescibacteriaceae > Patescibacterium. Next base: position 6,274 of record CAZFYY010000012.1, on the reverse strand, counting down.
CCTGGTCGGAGTAGCCCGCTTCGACGACCAACCCAAAATAAGCGGCATAGATCGGTGCGCCGGGTTGCCCGCTGACGACTCCGATATCAATGCCCATGTGCTTGCCTTCAGTCTTCGCGTACATCTGCCAATTGATGTTCGCGAATTCCTGAAAGGTGTAGGCGGTAGGGATGGTTGGGTAGACAGGTCTCTGCTGCATAGGAAATAAAAAAGCCGCTCTGAAAACCTCGATTGAGATTTTCAGAGCGGCATCACTTCTGAGTTGGGGATGTCCCGGACAAGCCAGGACTGCCATTTGGTATTTAGTTGAATTTCTGTTCTAAGTATACTCGCCCCGCAAGAATTGTCAACGGTAATTAAATGATAAGCACCAGGGTGAGGGGGGCACCCTAGTGCTTATCGGTTTGTATTTTAGAACGCTTGTGCTATTTTGTCAAGGGGATTGTGACCTTGATCTTCCTGCCCTTGCGGTTGAAGGTTGTAGCTGGCTTTGCATATTCACCTGTTTTGTGCAGGCGATCCTTGAGGTCTGTCAGAGTGGCTGCGATGTCAGTGAGGTCGCCTACATGCCCCCAGTAATGTCCGCCTGTGGCGCTGGCTTTGCGATCGTGCTGCTCCAGCCCGACTGTGATCTGTGCGAGCAGCTTTTTGATCTCTGCCTGTTTTTCTTCGTAGGCTTCCAGTGCTGTTTGTTTGTTCATGTTGATCTCCATGCCCCTATTACGCCGCCGAAGCCCGGGGAAGTCAAGGAATTACATGCCCCAATCATCATCGAGGATGCCATTCAAATCGTTGACCGGGTTGCGCAACGCCAGGTCGAGCGCCATGATGAGCGCTACCATACCGTCGATCTTGTCACGACTCTTTTCCTTGTCGGGTTTCATATTCCCTGCAGGGTCCATGCGTGCAATAAGGTTATCTGCCATCCATGTGAGCACTGGGTGATTGCCGTGACGGATCTTGCCACTCAGGATGAGGCGTTCGAGTTCTTTCATGGGTGGGTTCATGCTGGCAAAGCCCTGCCCAAACTCCACCATCTTCATGCCCATTTTCTCTAACGTTTGGGTGACGCTCGATGCGCCCCAACGGTCGAAGGCAGCTTGTTTGATAATGAAGTTGCCCGCGTCTTTTTTAAGTTGGGCATAAATAAAATCGTGGTCGATGTGATTGCCAGGTGTCGCCTCAATGTAGCCTTCCTTGACCCATTGCTTGATCATCTTGGCATCGTCCGGAGAGCGATAATTGGGAACAACATCGAGCGTGTCTTCGGGAATCCAGAAGCGGCAAATGATATCCATGTACTCATCCGGCGCAGGGAACGCCATGATGAAAGCGGTGATATCCGAAACGCTCGAAAGATCGAGCCCGCCAAAGCTAGAGCGCTTGTGCAGTTTGGCTGGCTTTTCAAGCGCAGGGATATCGTCCTCTCCACACTCGCGCCACTTTTCCATGTTCGTCCACTTGATCGTGCCAGTGACCCAAACGTTCAGCTCGCGGCGCAGGAAGTTGTTGAGCGCCGCTGCCATCTGCGAAGCCCGCTTGGCTTTCATGCGCAAGTCTTCAAGGGATTTGGATACGCCAAGGTTGGGGTTGGCTTTGATCCACAACGACTCGTCGAACCATCGTTCTTCTTTAATGTCTTCATCGTCCAGTGAATAGATCAAACCGAACCATGTGTCATCTATGTAGCTGCCGTCTTTCCAGCCTTGGAGCACCTTGCGGGTATATTCATGCTTCTCAAAACAAACGCTTTTTCGGTTCTCGCCAGCCGTGGTGATCATGATGATCATGGGCTGTTCGCGGGCACCGGTAGCGGTCTCAAGCAATTCGAGGGTCTCACGGTTTTTGTGGGCGTGCAACTCATCGACAATGGCACCGTGTACGTTCAAGCCATCCATGCTGTCTGAGTCGCCACCCAACGGTTCATATTTACTGGACGTATCTTCCAAACTAAGGTTGTCTTTATAGATTTTGATGTACTTCTTCAGGGTTCTATTCTTGCGCACCATACGGATGGCTTCCTGATGCACAATGCGGGCCTGGTCGCGCTTGGTGGCTGCGCTATAGACTTCCGCGCCAGGCTCGCCATCGGCAAAGCCTAGATATAAGCCATCACTAGCCCCGTCTGTGCTCTTGCCATTCTTACGTGCAACTTCGATATATGCTGAGCGGAATCTGCGCGTGCCATCTTCACTCATCCAGCCATACATGCACCAGGTGCGAAACTGCTGCCACGGCTCAAGGATGAGATTTTCGCCTGCCCATTTTCCTTTGGAATGTTTGAGCATGCCCTTGAAACGTAGAACAAGATCAGCGGCTTCTCTGTCAAAATAGAGACCGCGTTCGTGCCCATGCTTTAGGTCGTGAAAGTGGCGTTCACAGGCAAGTCTCACCCATTTGCAGGCGACAATCTTGCCATCGATAACATCCTGTGCGTATTGTTCGGCAGGGTGTAGATGTACCTTCCTTGGTTTTGCCATTTCACTGCTTGGATCCTTTTTCGCGTTTGCGCGTGAGGATAGACTTCATTTCATCTTCTTCGGTTGGCATCTCTACTTTTAGCCGCGATCGGGCGGAGGGCGTCATGCCAAATTCCGAAGAGATGCGCAGGATGCGGTCCATTGCGCTGGTCTTGATGCCTGCCCAGGGATTTAGATACGCATTGCCTTTGTCTGAGAATAAAACTTCGCCCTCTTTTTCAACCTCATCACAGGCTTTGATGTAATCTGCCCATGCCTGGCAAAGTGCAACCAGTGGCGCACGGTCGAGGGCGGTGATCATGCGTAATTTTTGAAGCTCTGCCGTGAGGCGATACCACTCTTCAAGAGCGGCTCCATCCAAGTGATCGGGTGGCGGTGGAATAACAACATCGGGCTTTGGCTCTTTGTTGTTGAGAGCCCGCTTGCCCGGGTTGCCTTCAAGTTTTTTTTGTTCGGTTGGTTTTGGTTTTCTGCCCCGTGTCACTGTTCCTCCAATACTGGGTGCTGACCGGTCATGATGTGCCAGCGTTCCAGCCCCACGGCAATATATTTGGGATCGTTGTCCATTGCATAGCAGACTCTGCCGGTGCGTTCACAGGCTGCGAGTGTGGTGCCAGAGCCTGAGAAAAGGTCGAGGACGATATCCCCAGGCTTGGATGAGTTGAGAAGCGAGCGCTCGACCAGCTCCACTGGTTTCATGGTCGGGTGCTCTTCACTCTTGCGCGGTCGGTCAATCATCCACACATCGGATTGCTTGCGGTCGGGCACTTCGCAGACTCTGGGTGCGTCGTTCTTCCAGCCGTACCAGATGGGTTCGTATTGCGCGTGATAATCTTTGCGCGACAAGACCATTTGATCTTTGACCCATACGATGGTGCTCGACCAGTGAAAGCCGATCTTGCGCAGCTCGCTATCGATCAGCGGCCACTCTTCGCCACCCATGACGGCGTAGAGCATGGCTCCGGGTACGCTGAAGCGCCACAGTTGGGTGACAAAGAGTTCGACGAAGATGGCGAACTTTTCGCCGAGGTTGTCGTTGTTGATCGTGCGTTTTTTGTAGGTGGGATGTTCGCCGCCGCCATAGTTCACGTTCCACGGTGCATCGGTCCAGATCATCTTCGCCAGCTCACCGGCCATGAGGCGCTCAACGTCACCGCGCTGGGTGGAATCGCCACACATGAGGCGATGCTTGCCGAGTTGGTAGACCTGTCCGGGCTGCACCTGCCACTTGACTTGCAGCTCCTCGGCTCTGTCGGGATCCCCGACAGGGTCCGCTACGGTTGCCTGGGGTGCCGCTGTTGCTGTAGAAACGCCCACCAGGTCGTCCAAGTCTGCGGGTGTAAACCCTGTGAAAAGGTCGCCAGTGGTCTGGGTGATCTCGCGCAGCACGTCCACGTCCCATTCACTGAGGTCGCCCAAGCGGTTATCGGCGATGCCATAGCCCGCTGCAGTGGCGGGGTCGTCTTCCACGAAGACCACAGCGATATGACTCCAGCCCAGTTCCTTGGCGGCGCGATAAGTGCCATTGCCTGCTTCGATCTTGTTGTTCTGCAGGCGGTTGACGACGATGGGCTTGCGCTGCCCGTAGGCTTGCAGGGATGCTTTGATCCCTGGCACATCGTGACCAATGCGGGCGTTGGCGGGATCTTCGTGCAGGTCAGCGATCGGCACGGCAAGCGGTCGCAGGGATTCGGTGATGTATGAGAGGTCAGTCATTTGATGGCTTCGATAGTAGTATGGCTGTCAAGAATAACAATTCTGCCTGCAGCAACAGTTCCGAAAAGCTGATTTTCCCAAAAAGCAGAAAGACGTTCTCGTATTTCTGCAGTTAGCACTGCGTTTATCTTTAATGCATATAAAGGCGCCACCTCTAGCTTTTGAATTTCAGCTCGCGGATATCCGCAACCAGAACATTCGAATCCGCCACGAGCATTTTGCAAAACTGATTCGCCTCCACAGTATGGGCATTTATTCATTTTTATATCCTTTCTGGCATGTTGCCAGTCATCACATGCCAGCGTTCCAAGCTGGCAGCCAAATAAGCGGGGTCAATCTCGTTCGCGATGCACTCGCGGTTCAACACCTCGCAGGCGATCAGTGTCGTGCCCGATCCACTGAACGGCTCGAAGACCGTCTCGCCTGGCTTGGTATAAAGCAGGATGTGCCGCGCTGGAATCTCCAACGGGAATGCAGCGATGTGACCATTCGCACCGGCCGTGCCTTTGATGTCATCCCAGTACGAACGCAGCGCCCACTTCTGTCCGGTCTTTTCCTGTCCACGACTCTTGCCGTGGCGGCTGTAAAAGACTTCGAGCAGGTTGATATCCTGCTCGTTGAGCACGTCATCGAAGTGCATCGGCTCGCCTTCATCGTGTTCGAACGTGCCGAAGAACTCACTGTGCTGGTCGATCAGATCTGTCTTCGGCGATACGGATGCAAGCTGCCCTTCCTTCAGCCAGTGGCGCACGTGGCGCAAGTTCCAGCCGAGCGGGTAGAGCGCATTCATCCACTTATCAATGAGCAATAGCACCTGGCGTTTCTTCTTTTTCTCGAAAGCAGTTGTGAAGCCGGTACTGGTATTGATCACGATGCGCGACTCATCCACGCGGGTGACCTTCGCCATCATGGCTGCCACGCGACCGACGAATTCATCGATCTCCGCTTCGCTCTTCTCGCGCTCGTATTCCTTGCCCACCCAGTAAGGTGGTGATGTGACGGTCAGTGCTGCGGCTCCCAACCAGCCGAGGCTTTCGATATCCAATTGAGTGGAATCTCCGCAGTGGATGATGTGCCTGCCCACTGCCCAAGTCTGCCCGACTGCGGTCTGCCATTTCTCTTGCAGTTCCTTGAGCGTGTTATCGTCTGCATCCTGCGGGCCTGGGTCCACCATCAGTCCACCGCCACGCTCACCAAGCACGTCGCGGATCTCGCTCTCTGTGAAGCCAGTAAACAATTCGTCTACAGTGGGTATCAATGCACCGAGTGCATCCAAGTCCCACTCGCTGAGATCACTCAGGCGGTTGTCTGCAATGCCATACGCTGCAGCTGTAGCTGGGTCGTCTTCGACGAAGACCACAGCGATATGACTCCAGCCGAGTTTCTTGGCTGCCTGCCACGTGCCGTTGCCTGCTTCGATCTTGCCGTTCTGCAATCGATTCGCGATGATAGGCTTGCGTTGCCCGTATGCTTTGAGCGATGCAGCAATGCGCTCGAGCGCGTGACCTGTCCGCGCATTGGCAGGGTCCACGTGCAGTTCGTCAATCGGAACCGCCAGGACTCTTAGCCCCTCAGCAATATAGTTGAGTTCTTCTGTCATTTTGATACCGTCACTCGCTGGCTAAATAGCATTTCTTCAAGTTCACTTTCCTGAGTTGGCAAATCTGTTTTGACACGTGATCTGCTTGAGGGTGTCATACCAAACTCAGCACCTAGTTTATTAAGTTGGTCAAGCGCTCTGTTCGCAATCGACAGGTAGGGATTTTGGATGATATTCCCTGCCGCTGTTTTGATAATCTCGCCTTTGTCGCGGACCATCTTCTCCGCTTTGACCCATCGCACATAAATCGTGCAGTACATCGCGAGGTGATCCTTATCGATATTGGTCACCAGTCCAAGTGGATGCAGCTCGCGAACCGTCAACTTCCATTTTTCTTTTTCATCGTCACTCAAGTGCTCCGGTGGTTTTGGCATGACGACTCTTGGCTTGGGTTCGGTACGATTGATTGCACGCTTGCCAGGATTGCCAGCCAGCAGCTTGAGCGCTGTTGGTTTTGGTTTTCGTCCTTGCATTCATC
>CAZFYY010000011.1:9173-25303 GCA_964523425.1 uncultured Gammaproteobacteria bacterium | reverse complement strand
GCCTTTGCCTTGGCGGCTAAACTCCTTCCTAAGGAAAAAGAGGATTTCTATTTTATCCGTACTGTCCTCAAGGAAGAGCTAGTGCAGAAAGAGTACGGTACAGACCCTAAGGCTAAAGAAATGGCCCTGGCGTATGTTGAATATATTCTCAATCCTGATAGCGTCACTCCGGGAAGGATCGAATCTTTCCAAGAGTGGCTGCCAGCCTATGGCGTGACTGCGGAAGATTTCATTTCGATCGGTATCGGCGATACCGTCGTCCGATTGCTCATTGCGGGCAAGATTGAACTGGCTGACATGGTTGTACGGTTGTCTGGATATGTTATTGATGAGTCGCTCATCACCGATATCTTCTTACTCATTGGGGCTGAAGTCCGCGCTGCTCTTGCAAAGACGGATGGGTTTGCGGGTGAAATACTCTGTTCTTCATCGCGCAGCATCTTTAACCATGGTCCTGCTCGGTCTAAAGATTTTGCCCTTGCCGTGCAGTTATTAAAAAGGGTCGAACGCGTGATGAGTTACTTCAAGGACGGCGTCCCTGATGCTGCCGCTATCCCGGTCATTAATTTTTCCGAAGATTATTACGGAAAAATAATGGTCTTCCTATTCAAGGGAAGATACTATATTAGAGGCTTGCGCGGCGTCGAACTGCATCGCCAGATCTATGAAAAATTCATCGACGAGATCCGCGAGTATGGGTATGCCGATTTTATGGATGAAGAGGGTGGCGCTTCGCTCCAAATGAGGCCGCAGCAAAAGACCGGCTTGATTTCTGATCAGTCGCAGCAGTATGGCAGCTGTGACAAGGGGATGGTACGGGGGATGCTGGAGCTACGATTCCCTGGCTGGACCTTTGAAACAAAATGATTATGAATCTGTTGGACAGTTATGAAGTCAAGGGCTATGGAATATTTCCATAGCCTTTTTTATATATGATTGGCCTCTACGTGTAATTGACAGGACCTCCGAAGTATCTTAATATCAAGAATCTCTTTCAAAACAAATTTTTCAACAAATAAACTAACATATCATGAAAAGAGCGCGTCTGTTATTGAAGCGTTATTTGGCAGTAAACAAAGGCAATCCGCAATTGAAGCAAAGGCTAGCAAGCTTGCTGAACCATACAACTCATCCTTTCTTAAAAAATGAACTGGCGAAAAAGCTACTTTCATTTTCGGATCTTGAGGCTCCTATTCTCTACCTAATCATCAAAGGCGTGCCGGCCTACCGCCGTGCTGCCTGGAAGCGGCTCAAAAGCCTTCCGGAAACAGAAGAAAAGATAGCGATAATTGGCGATATCGTACGTGAGGTTGTGCAGCTACGTAAAGAATCTTTTGACTATCTCATTACTCTTCAGTTATGCACTAACGCTATACTTATTAGTATCATGAGCATCGATACGCCCGCGGCCGACTGGTCCTGGCATGAATTCCAAAAAAAGGCATTCTCTCGCGAAGAACTTATCAGCGTTATCGAGGAAAGTCGCCGTTTAGCGGTTTCGCGTTCCGCCTGGAAGATGTATGTAGAAATACATCCGACGCTGCCGGAATTGGAATCAATCATCAAGGCTTCCGGTATGGTTACAGCAGAAGCTGCCGCACTGGCACTTATGCAAATCAAGCCGGGACGCAAGCGTCTCCTTGTTTTTCATGACCTTCTGCAAAACGAAGGAGATGAAAGTTTAGCGCCGATCCTATCTTCAATACAGGAAATGTTGGCGACGTACGCGGGAGACAATCAGATCTATCGCTTATTATGCGACGAAGAGGAAGATCCTCAGAAGCAGGAACTCCTGGTTGATAAAATACTTGAAAATACTCCCTCGCGTGACGATCTTGTTTATGTCATAGAAATGACGGGAAAAAGAAAAAAGCGCCGCGCCGCCGCTACGCTGCTGCTGGCAAAGCGTCCTGTCGAAAAAGAAATTTTAGCCATATTCCATAATAATGATCTTCAGTCTTTGATCTGGGAATATCTTAGGACAAAAAAAATAATTTCCCAGGTCTTGCTTGACCACATTGACCAGTATCCTCGCTGGGAAAAAGCCTGTGACCGCATGCGGTTGAACACATCGCTCGACCGCGATTATCTCTGGAAGGCTTTGATAAGCTTTCGCTAATAGCCGTGCAAAGAAGTAAGAACAACAAAGGGTTATGAAAACATCTCATAACCCTTTTTTATTTTCCGCCTTTTTGGATAATCTGCTATTGGGCGGGTTCAGGTGCACTCGGGATGTTTTGCTCTCTTGGTGGCTGTGGTCCATCAATTATTGAATAATCAGCCGGCTCTTCCGGCGCATCACGATCGATTGCTCGGCTGGCGTCGCGCGCCTGGATGCTGGCGTCCTGCGTGCCGCCATACGTCAGACGGGAGGCGTCACGCAATTTGGCGGTCAGCTTGCCGCTAACGCTCAGCTCGGCACGGGAGGCGTCCTGTAAGGTAATTGTCGCGTCCTTGATCTCGAACTCGTCGGCTGACAGGCGCGAGGCGTCGCGTACGAAGGCGAGAACGGTCTGGTTGTATTTCGGGGTCAGATGCTTGAGGGTCAGACGTGAAGCGTCCGTGATCGTGATGTCGAGCTTCTTGGTATCGATAGTGAAGTCGCCGCGCGAGGCGTCGTTTAAGACTATTTTCATATTCTCTTCCTTAAATCCGTTGGCTTCTATGTAGGCGGCGTCGTTGAGCTCGGCGTTGGCGAGATGCGGCATGGTAATAGTCGCTTTCAGGGACTCGTTGCCGAAGCAGAAGAGGCAGATGCGGCCCGCTTCGAAGTCACGGGTCAGGATAAGCTGGCCTTCGCTGATTTCCGTCTTAAAGCGGCTGATAGCTTCCTTCGGTCCGCTGACGCTGACGGCAAAGGCGTCGCCGCGCGTCACGCTGACGGAGATATTGTCTCGTGCGCTGATGCCGCTAAAATCTTTTAGATCATATTTCTTAACAGTCTGCTGCTGGGCGTTAAACTCGGAAATTTTTGCCTGAATGTCCGGAGCATAACGGAAGGCAATACTGGCAGCCGAAACGGCCGAGAGCATCCAGAGGCCGATTAAGACGCTGACGAGCGGCAGGCTGAAACTGTTCTTGCGGCGCATGAAGGACAGCCCGCTGAGCAGGACGAAGAGACCGGGTATAACTATTGTCAGGTAAGCGCCAAGAAGACCGAGTTTGAAAAGCGGCTGATCGATGACCGTATTGAGTGGGATATCGGAAATGAGCCAAGGATTCTGAATATTGAAGACCGCGACGCAGAGCAGGAAAGAGAAGAAGCAGATGCCGGCCATAGCCGCGAGGAACATAATGCCACCAACTAAACCGCTGACAATCGGTCCGAGGGCGGCCAGGAAGCGTCCGAGGCCGCGAAAGATTGCCCGCAGAACTATAAAAGGAAATTCGATGAGACGGCGGAAGGTCGACTTGATGCGCTCTTTGTTTTCTGGACGCTTGAGCTCTTCGATATTCTCTTTAACGACTTGCTCAATTCGTTCGAGCGTTACCGGGTCGCCGGCCATCTCTAGTTTCTGGGTGTTAGTTTTTGCTTCCGGCACGACGATCCAGAGGATGAGGTAGATGATGACGCCGACTCCGCCGAAGAAAATCGAGATGAAGAAGAGTAAACGAATTATGAGTGACTGAGTCCCGAAGTAGGCGGCAATACCCGAGCAGACGCCGGCGACGATTTGGTCGTCGGTATTGCGGTAGAGCTTTTTCATTCCAGATCGCGTTTTTGAACTGCTCGTAAAGTGAGTCTCGGCTTTCAGCTCCTCATCAAAGTCGGCCGTCGTGCCGAGGATGCCGATGAGCTCGTTAACGTCAGTCAGATCAATGGCAGCTTTGGCGGGTGTGATCTTGGCGGAAAACTTCTCGGCGATATTGGCTTCGATGTCGGACATGATGTCGCTCTTTTCTTCCGTGCCGTCAAAACGGGCGGCGATATCTTTCAGATACTCGCTCAGTTTCAGGTAGGCGTCTTCTTCGATATGGAAGATTGCGCCGCCGAGGGTTATGGAGATTGTCTTGTTCATACGGTTAGGAAAGGGAATTAATCGATGTTTGCAGTTCGGCCCAGGCTTCGCCGAGGGTGGCGAGAGTGGTTTCGCCATGCGGCGTGAGCGTATAGTATTTACGCGGTGGACCGTTTTTTGACTCTTCCCAGGAATAATTGAGCAGTCCGGCACTACGTAGTCGCGAGAGGAGGGGATAGACCGTGCCTTCGACGACGATCAAGTCGGCTTCCTTTAATTTCTTAAGGATGTCTGAGGCGTAGGTCTTGCCTTTGGAAATAATCTGCAGGATACAGAATTCCAGGATACCTTTGCGCATCTGAGCCTTGCTGTTTTCGAGATTGAGCGTTTCGTCGGTCATAGTTGTTTTGTTATATGCACTAATTGTATCACATAGTATTAGGTATTGCAAGGTACTGGGTATAGTATGACAAAATGAGGCTAATATTGACTAAAATAGCTAGTTACCGTATAACTGACTATTAGCTATTTAACAAAAAAGCCGTAGATTGGTCTTACTTGTCCACAGGACGGGGTTCATATACGGCTGCAAATAAAACAGCAATGAAAAATACACAAACAGAAACTGCCCGTAAGCAAGAAAAATCCTTACGAATCTTTTTTAGTGAAGTTTATGAAGTACTCGAGAATGTAGTCTTAGGAAAGGGCAAGATCAAAAAAAACACCCGGACCAAGAATATCAAGATCATGGCCGACGTCGAAGTAACCGAATCAGAAAAACAGCTGATCATCGAGTTTTTTGATAAGGCGCACCGGCTGCTGACGTACAGGGGCCTAGCGGCGATGATGAGTTTTCCGTCAGGTAAGGCCTCGCTCCGCTGCGAGACCGGCTATGTCCTTTTGATGGAAACTATCGGATACTGTGTGACGATATACCTTTTTCAGCCGTCACGCCTTTTCGAGTATATCCTCGATATCGCCTGTGCCTGGGGAATAACAACGAGCGCTTTTGAGGCTCGTATCCTCTCTATGGCGATTACGGGCGACATTACATCTGCAAAAGCCAAAAGTCTGGAAAAGCGTTTTCCTTGGAAGCTGATCAGCGAAGCCGCCATGTTATTGTGTATACAGCTGCGCAATAATGAGGATATGACAGATGAGGCCATTGAAAAGTTCATTGATATCCAACTAGCACCGATGTTTGAAAAGAAATTAAAAAAAGGAAAAGCTTAATGCCTTTCTTTTAATGTATAAGTATAGCCCATTCCACCTCTAAGGAATGGGTTTTTTATTTAATAACAAAGCGCAGGATAAGATCGTAGCCGAGCGCAACGGCTGAGGCAATGAAAATGGCGATATAATTCCAGCGCGACAGGCTCGAAGACTGGCTCTTAAGGATAAAGGCGACGGCCTCGCGATCATCTGCGGCCAAACCACTGGCATTAACTTTGTCTAAGAGGTTTCGTTCCTTGATGATATGGTCGCGTTTTTCTTCGACATGAAAACGGTGGGCGAAGTACCAGACAAAGCCGATCGTACCGACATACCAAATGACGTCATTCCAGAAATGGCTGTAATTGCTAATGATAATAAGGGCGCGATACGCGAGCGTGGCAATGATGCCGACCCAGAAAATGAAGTGACGATACAACGGCGAACTGGTGCTGAGCGGAGTCATGTGGTTTGATTAAGAATATATGATAATTGTAGCGTACTCCGGCGCTATGCGCTATAATTAAAGCATATGAATGAAATGTCCTGGTACGCCTCGCTCATCAAGCCATCCTGGGCGCCGCCTAGCTGGCTCTTCGGCCCGGTTTGGTCGTTTCTGTACTGCATTATTGCTCTGTCCTTCGGCACAGTATTCTATCAAGCGTATCGAAAGAAGATTCCCTGGCTGATTGCCTTGCCCTTCCTGCTTAATTTAATTTTCAACGCCGCTTTCTCGCCGCTGCAGTTTATCGTAAAAAATAATTATTTAGCGGCCATTGATATTCTACTCGTCCTTGGCACACTCATCTGGGCACTCGTCGGCATATACCGCCTGCGCCGCTTCCGTTGGATTGCCTACGTCAATATTCCGTATCTTCTCTGGGTCTGCTTTGCCTCTGTTTTGCAGCTGACCGTTACCTATCTCAATGCGTAGGCTGCTTCGAAAAAAAGAGCATCCTGTTCTGGTTTTTGCCAAATATGCGTTAGTTGGTGCCGTAGCCGCCAGCGCCGAACTAACATTATTGCATACGCTGACTAACCATACCGCCTTGTGGTATGTGTACTGTTCGGCCTTATCGTCCATCGTCAGTTTCATTATTGGCTTCATACTTCGTAAGCTTTGGGTTTTTGAAGATCCGACCTGGAGCGATGTGCCGCGGCAGGCCTCGCTCTATCTTCTGTCCCTCGTTCTTGTTGTGGGCACAAACACGCTGCTCATGTCCTTCCTGGTTGAGCATTATGGATTTCCCTATCTACCCGCTCAGTTTTCCGCCGGTATTATCACGGGCTTAATCGGCTTTGTTATCAATCGAAAGTTTACTTTTGGCCATCTGCTGCAGCGATAGCCGCTGTCAGGGGGCCTATGGTATAATGAACCCATGAATACTACTAACTGGCCACTTGTCGGTCAGGCCAATGCCATCGCTTATCTGGAACGGCTTTTAGCCTTCGAACGTCAGCAGCCGGGAACACTTGGCGGCTGTTATGTTTTTAGCGGTGAGGCGTCGGTCGGCAAAACAACCGCGTTGGGTTATTTTTTGTCGCGGCTCGGCGGGGAGACGATCGATCTTCAGGAAACATCCGCCGCTGACATCGTTCGCCTGGAACGGGCGGATGAGCGTCGCGAGATTGGCGTCGCGCAGGCGCGCGAGTTCAGCGGCCGCTTGTCGCTCAGTTCCTTTGCTGGACGCTACCGCATCGGTGTTATTTTTGAAGCTGAGGCGCTTAGCCTGGAAGCGGCAAATGCGCTTTTGAAAACTCTCGAGGATGCGCGGGAACAGGTTCTCATATTTTTGCTCGTCTCTTCGCCTGATCGTTTGCCGGCGACCATTATGTCGCGCAGCCAGCGGGTGTCCTTCTGTCCCGTACCGTCCGATACGCTCTATGAATGGCTTATAGCCGAAAAAGGCCTAAGTCGCCCTCAGGCTAAGAATCTTTCCCGCTTAGCAAACGGACGCCCTGGACTAGCCTTGCGTTTGGCGGATGATAAAAAGTTGCTTGAGGATCGTCTCGCTCCAGCGCGTATTTTTTGCGATTCTCTCCGTCTCACGCTGGCAGAACGCTGGCAGGCGGTAGCTAAACTGCTGGGCTCGGCCACGGGCGCTGAAAATGCTGCTAAAGCTGCCCAAGTACTTAATAGCTGGCGGTTGCTGGTTCGCGACTTATTGCTTATGCGGCTGAATAAACCGGAGCTCGTGACACATGCTTTTCTGGAGCAGGAATTGCGGGAGGCAGGCAAACGGTTGACGCTCGCCGAGCTTCGCCGCTATGATAAGAGTCTAAGCGATGCCCAGTCTTATCTAACTGCCAATGTCAGTCCAAAGCTCGTTTTAGAGCAGGCTATCATGAATATTTCTTAAACTCTTCAATTTTAAAATTTTGTATGAAAAAGTCACTCACCCTCGCTCTTGGCATAGCCGCAATTGCACTCAGCGGCTGTTCGATTAATCTTGGTTTCGGCGGCGGCGCCTCAAAGGGACCGGACGGCGGCGTCTATAAATCCGTTACCAAGGGAGCTAGCTGGCAGCAAAAGTCGCTTATTGCGACAGTGAGCGGCCGGCCGGGGACCATTAACGCCCTTGATTCAACCGCCTTTGCCATGGACCCATCAGACAACAAGGCGCTCTATTACGCGGCTGCGCAGAATGGCATGTTCTACTCGTACGACGGAGGCGAGAGCTGGCAACAGGTTCCAGCGTTGCGCGATAAGCTTATTTCAGCAATCATCGTTGATCCTAAGTCAAAATGTACGCTCTATGCCACATCGCTCAATAGCCTGCTTAAGAGCAGCGACTGTGCACGCACCTGGGAAAAGGTGTATTACGATAATGAACTTGAAGTTTCCGTGAGCGCCGTCGCCATCGATCATTACAACAGCCAAAATATCTATATCGGGACTTCCCGCGGCGACCTGATTCTTTCCGGTGATGCCGGAACAAGTTGGCAGGTGCTTAGCCGCTTCGAAGACCCAGTACGAAAGATTCAGGTTAGTCCATCAGATAGCCGGATTATTTATGCGGCTACGGCCGGAAAAGGACTCTATCGTTCCAATGACAAGGGAATAACCTGGCTTAGTTTAGCAGACACCATGCAAACTTTTCAGAACACTAATCGTTTTCGCGACATTTATCTTTCCAGTTCACAACCCGGTCTCGTAATTTATGCTACTGATTACGGCCTACTGCGTTCGACGAGCGCCGGCGATGACTGGACAGCGCTTAAGCTCATTACTCCGGAAAAAGAAGCAATTATTAATTCGGTTATTATCAGCGAACAAGACACTAAGAATATTTACTACGTTACCAACACGACATTTTATAGCACGGCCGACGGCGGGGAAAACTGGACAACGAAAAAACTCCCCTCGGCTCGTCCCGGCCGACTGCTCTTAGCTGATCCGAAAGATCCCAACACGCTGTATCTGACCGTACGTCAGCCTTTGTAAACTAATCACCACCCTATGAATCAATTTCTTGAAGAATCTAAAAGCCGTTTTGATCAGGCCGTCGAATATTTCCGCAGCGACATTGCCACTCTACGCACCGGACGGGCCAACCCGGGCATGCTCGAGCATATCGAGGTTGAGGCCTATGGATCAAAAATGGCTCTCAATGGCGTCGGCAATATCTCGGTTTCGGACGGACGCAGCCTCGTCATCGCGCCCTGGGACAAATCAGTTCTCAAGGACATTGAAAAGGCGATTGTCGCCGCTGATCTCGGCGTTGGCGTCGTGAATGAGGGTGATAAGATTCGCCTGACCGTCCCGGCCCTTACCGAAGAAAATCGTCGTGAGCTTGTTAAAAAGCTTAACGGCAAATTGGAAGAGGCCCGTATCGTTATCCGCCAGGTGCGCGATGAAGTGAAGCAGGCAATTGAAAAGTCATTCGACGACAAAGAAATGTCCGAAGACGACAAGTTCCGTTTCATTAAAGAGCTCGATGAGACCGTCGGCAAGCAAAATGATCTTCTCAGGGAAGTCCGTGACCACAAAGAAAAAGATATCATGACGATCTAGTTATTCATTTCTAACCTGCAACGCCATGCTTATAACCATCATTGTTTTTCTTGTTGTTCTCAGCGTTCTTGTCCTCGTGCATGAATTCGGCCATTTCATGATGGCGCGCCGTTTCGGCGTCGGTGCCGAAGAGTTTGGTCTCGGCTTCCCGCCTCGTCTGGCCGGTTTTTATAAAACGAAAGAGGGGAAATGGCGCTGGGTATGGGGCAAACGCGAAGTAACTGATGCTCGCGACACAGTCTACTCGCTTAACTGGATTCCCTTGGGCGGCTTCGTCCGTATAACCGGAGAAGATGGCGGAAGTGCTGATGATCCAAAAAACTTTGCCAAGCGACCGATTTGGCAGCGCGCCTGGATTCTGTCCGCCGGCGTTCTGATGAATGTTATCTTGGCAGCCGTTCTCTTATCGGCCGCTCTTATGATCGGCACGCCTCAACCGCTCGACGGCACTACGCAGCCTGCCGGGGCGATTGTCGGTCAGCCACGCACCCTTATTCTTGAAGTTTTTCCTGATACGGCCGCTTCTCGCGCCGGTTTAAAGCCCGGTGACGAAATAATCTCTATTAACAACCAATCGTTTGAGTCAATTGATGCGCTGCGCGCCTATGTCGGCAACAAAGCCGGTCAGACCATGCGCTACGAAATTTCGCATGGATCTACGACGGAGACTAAGGAAATAATCCCAGCTCAGGCCGCAGGCGAAGATCGCGCCACGATCGGCGTCTCGCTGTCGCAGGTCGTCAGCGTGCGTTATCCTTGGTATCAGGCCATCTATCAGGGCATTAAGCTGACTGGCACTTATATTTTAGCCACCATCCTCGGCTTTGTTCATCTTATCGTGCAGTTGGTCAGCGGACATGGCGTCAGCGCCGATGTGGCCGGTCCGGTTGGCATTGCGGCGATGACCGGTCAGGTGCTTGATATCGGATTCTCCTATCTATTGCTTTTTGCGGCGACGCTGTCGATCAGCTTAGCCGTTATCAACTTCCTGCCCTTCCCGGCCCTGGACGGCGGTCGCGTGCTCTTCCTTATCATCGAAAAGATTAAGGGCCGTCCGGTTAAGGCCAGCACCGAAGCGATCATTCATAACATCGGTTTCTTGTTGCTAATCGGATTGATTATTTTGGTGACTTTCCGCGACGTTCGTCGCTTACTCATGTAAAAATTAATTAACTAAATACATCCCTATGATGAACGCATCTGTCAAAGGCACGAACCTCGACCTCACGCCCGCCATCAAGGACTACATTGCCAAGAAAATGGACATGGCTGTGAAATTTCTCGGCGGCCGCGAGGTGACCTTTTGCGAAGTCGAAGTGGAACTAACTACGAATCACCATAATAAGGGACAAATTTTCCGAGCCGAAGCGAATCTGCAGGTCGGCGGCGATTTACTGCGGGCGGAGAAGACCGGCGAAGATCTTTATGCCGCGATTGATCTCATGAAAGATCAGCTCATCGACGCCATTAAGAAGATTAAAGAAAAGAACTTGTCAAAGCGTCGGGAGGGAATGAAGGAGAACGAATAAAGCTAATGGATACAACTTAGTTTAAAAAAGCTGAAACGAATAGTTTCAGCTCTGACGAATATGCTACTTTTCTATGTACGCTCTTCATATACAGTTTCGTATTTCTCTCCTTTAATTATTTTAAGCTTACCAAATTTTAAGTTAACTTCTTTTAATTTTTCAGCTCCCCAGGTTTTTGCCTTTTGGGTAAAACTGGATGTGCTTTGGAGTTCATTAAATACCGCAGAGACCGAATAATCTTTCCCGGCTTTAAAAAGAAAGTATCTTACTCCTTCGTATTCGTAATCATCTGGGTTGGATCTTCCTAAAACGATCCAGGCCGTAAAATATTTTTCAGCTATTTGATTAAGCTCCTTCTTTGTAAAAGCATGCTGTTTGGTTAAGATAATGTGCTCTATTGTTTTTAGGAGGCGCCAGATATCAGCACTTATTGTTTTTACGGGCTCTTCTTTAGTCTTATGGTCCATTACTTTTTTCATGGAGTATAATTGGAGATGCAAATTTTCTAACACCTGAAAACTCTGTAATAATATCGCATTAAGTATGGGACTATTCGCCTTTTTCTGCTGCGGTTTGAATTCCTTAAAAACATCCACCCAGTCATCCAGCATTTCTATAGCCATGGCAGCTGGAAGGTCAGCTGCTTTAAGGAGACATTGGAAATACGGGGTTTTAGTATGAAGGATATAGGCCCTCGGTTTTGCCGGTCCGAATGCTTTTTCTTTAGTCCAATTTTTTTCTGGCTCAAAATATATGCGCCTTTGTTCAAGATAGTAATAAAAATGGACTGAATCCCATTCAGGAATTTTTTCCTTGTTCATTACATTGTAATAGAGGTATTCGGAAGCGGTAATCGGATCGCCGCGTAGAGTCTCTTGCCAAAAAAGACGCAGCCAAGTAGCTGTTTCATTAAGCAAGGGTGTCAGATCAAGAAGTAGTGATTCGTTCTTGTATCGGAGGAGCGTGTACATGAAAAATGAAAAATCATATCTCATCCATTTTTCAATTGCCATTTTTCCTCCAAATTCCCTGATTCTCTCTATTACAAAGGTAATCAGATTGTCATTGACTTTTATGTCTTTCATGGTTTTATTAAGTTTTTAAAGTTCTGATTCTACGTAATTAGCTAATATTTTAATATATTATTATATATTTGTCAATAATAGTAGCTTTAAATACTCTTGCTTTCGATTGATTAAAAAGCTTACATCACTTATACTGACTGAGTACTAAGTCATCCCATAAGACGGGATTAATGCACTTTATAGTTGTTATGTCCATACTTTCAAAGATATTCGGCGACCCAAATGAAAAGGTCATCCGCTCCTACGCGCCAACCATCAAGCGCATCAATGATCTCGAAGAGGGCTATAAGGCCCTCGATGACGCCAGTCTCAAGGCCCTAAGTGATTCATTCCGCGAGCGGCTCAAGGTCGGCCGCACGGAGAATGGCGAATTAGCGCCGACGCTTAGTTACGAAGAAGAAAAAGCTATCCTAACCGAACTCTTGCCGGAAGCCTTTGCGGCCGTTCGCGAAGCGTCCCGCCGCGTCACCGGACAGCGTCATTACGACGTACAGCTCGTCGGCGGCATGATTCTGCATCAGGGCCAGATTGCTGAAATGAAAACCGGTGAAGGTAAGACCTTGGTCGCTACCTTGCCTTTGTATTTAAATGCGCTGGCCGGTCGCGGCGTCCATCTCGTCACCGTCAACGACTATCTCTCACAGGTCGGTGCCGGCTGGATGGCTCCGGTTTATCATGCTCTCGGCATGTCCACCGGCGTCATTATCCATGACACTGCCCTGGTATATGATCCGGAATATAATGACGAAAAACAATTCGACGAGCGTTTGCGTCATTTCCGTCCGACACATCGCCGCGAAGCGTATCGCGCCGATATTCTGTACGGAACCAACAACGAATTCGGCTTTGACTACCTGCGCGACAACATGGCGCAGCGCTCGAGCGAACAGGTGCAGCGCCCGCTCTATTTCTCGATTGTCGACGAAGTAGACTCGATTCTCATCGACGAAGCTCGGACGCCGCTTATTATCAGCGCCCCGGCCGAAGAATCAACTGACCGTTATTATAAGTTTGCCGAACTGGTTGAACGCCTGACTGAAACTGAAGACTATAACGTGGATGAAAAATTGCGCGTCTCGACGCTGACTGAAGCCGGCATTAACAAGATGGAGCAATGGCTCGGCATCGAGAATATCTATGCCGTCGGCGGTGTCCGTGAAGTGCACCATATCGAACAGGCGCTTAAGGCACGCGTCCTCTTTAAGCGTGACAAGGATTATGTCGTCAAAGACGGCGAAGTTATCATTGTTGATGAATTCACTGGCCGTCTCATGTTCGGCCGTCGCTACAGCGAAGGTCTGCATCAGGCCATCGAAGCTAAGGAAAACGTCAAAATCCAGCGGGAAAGCCGCACTCTTGCCACAGTCACGTTCCAGAACTATTTCCGCATGTATAAGAAGTTGGCCGGTATGACCGGTACGGCGCTGACCGAAGCGGAAGAATTTTTTAAGATCTATGCTCTCGAGACTGTCTCGGTTCCGACAAACCGTCCAACCGTCCGCCAGGACCTCAATGACCTCATTTACGCTACGGAACACGGCAAATTTTTGGCCGTTATCGAAGAAGTTAAACGACGCCATGCCACCGGACAGCCTGTTCTGGTCGGTACTATTTCCATTGAAAAAAACGAATACCTGGCCGCTTTACTGGAACGCGAAGGCATAAAGACAAACCTCCTGAACGCGAAACAGCACGAAAGGGAAGCTTCAATCATCTCACAGGCCGGTAAGCCGGGCGCCGTTACCATCGCAACCAACATGGCGGGCCGTGGCGTCGACATCATTCTCGGTGGCACGCCATTTAGCCAGGAAGATTACGATACGGTCGTAGCCGCTGGCGGTTTGCATGTTATCGGCACGGAGCGTCACGAAGCGCGCCGTATCGACAACCAGCTGCGCGGTCGTGCCGGTCGTCAGGGTGACGTCGGCTCGAGTCAGTTCTATGTCTCAATGGACGATGACCTGATGCGCATTTTCGGCGGCGACCGCATGAAGAACCTGATGCGTACGCTCAAGCTGCCGGAAGGTACGCCAATCGAAAACAAAATTGTTTCCCGTTCGATAGAGTCAGCCCAGAAGCGCGTCGAAGGCAACAACTTCGATCAGCGCAAGCATCTCGTCGAATACGATGACGTCATCAATAAGCATCGTACAGCCATCTACGGCCGCCGCGCGGAGATTTTGTCGCTCGATGGACGCCCGGCCGAAGAAAGCGAACGCAGCTTCCGCCATATTATTCTGGAAATGGTGGAGCGGGAAATCGAACAGATTATTGGCGCCCACACAGCCGCTGACCATTCGGCTGACTGGAATCTGAAAGAAATCCGCGAATCCGTCGCGACTATTTTCCCGGTCGACGGTAATTTTGAAGCTGATCTGGAAGCGATTGTAAAAGACAGAACGCTGGATAAATTAGCTCTGCGCACAGCGATGATCGAAAGCTTGTCCAAGCTGGCCGGCGATACGTATGTCAAAATGTCCGGACTGGCCGCCGAAGCTGGCTTTGAATGGGGCGAAGTAGAACGCTCCGTACTATTGCGCTCAATTGACAACCTCTGGATGGAACATCTTGAATCAATGGATTACATGCGTCGCGGCATTGGTCTGCGCGGCTATGGCCAGCGTGATCCGCTCGTGGAGTACAAGAAAGAAGCTTTCCGCCTGTTCAGCGAACTGAATGTCCTGATTGAAAAACAGGTAGTTTACTCAATATATAAGATTGGCGGCCTTCAGGAATTTATCATGCCTTCAATAAATCTCAGCAATATCACGGTTACGGCACCAGCCAAGACAATGAGCGAAGGCACATCTTCGGCTTCTTCCGCTTCGCAGACAACGCAGGTATTTGTTGATCGCAAGCCCAAGGATGACAAGGGCGCTGAAATTGGCCGAAATGACATTTGTTTTTGCGGCAGCGGTCTTAAGTTCAAGAAGTGCGGGCTTATAAATTCTCCAGAACACCAGTCATACCTGTCAAAAAAACAATAAGATATGCGAATCGGACAGCGAATCATCGACCTTTCCTTCCTTCTCGACTCGCGCCACTATCTTTCTTTGTTTAATATTTTTCGTTTTTGTGAAATGCCGCTTGATTTCTTCAGGCGGTATTTTTTTGCTAAAGGAAGCTATCCCGTCGCTATCCCGCTCAGAACGCCTATTGGCAGGCTTTCGCCGACCATATATTATTACGACGATTCGCTGACGGTTAATGAAATATTTTTTCGGCATGATTACGGAAACGATCGTTCTGCCGGCGTGTTTCTCGATATCGGTGGTAATATCGGACTATCGGCTTTGTTCTTTTTGACCCGTAATACTTTCGGCCGCGGATATATTTATGAACCAGTCCCGGAAAATTTGCTAAAATTAGAGAATAATCTTGCATCATTTCGCGATCGCATAACCGTCGTTCCGGAAGCGGTATATACGATTTCCGGAACCCGCCGCTTCGGCGTGGAAGAAACCGGCCGCCTCGGCGGATTGAGCCGCGATTTTGCGGAACAAATTGAGGTACAATGCGTTTCGATTAATGAAGTATTGGAAAAAATATTGAAAAAAGAAGAACGCATTGATATCCTTAAAGTAGACATTGAAGGAGATGAAATAGATGTCGTGCGAGCGATTGACAACAAATTCTTAGCCCGTCTCGGCACAATCTATTTTGATATTGATTATACGCTCAAACTCGATTCCGACTTTTCAATTTTCCCGGATTACTTTTTGGAAGGGCGGTATGGCAATACGTATGTGATGAAAAACAAAGCTGAACGACCCCCTAAGTAATTAATTACACCCTTCTATGGAGCAGTCTCATGCAATTGTGTTACAAGTAGGGGTTAAGTCCCTCCTGATAAACAAAGAGGGCAAATACCTGCTTTTGCGCCGATCCCTTCTTACTTACCCGGAGGTTATTAATCGCTGGGATATCGTCGGCGGGCGAATAAATCCAGGTACGCCTCTTCTTGAAAATTTAGCGCGCGAGGTACGGGAAGAGACCGGTCTGACCCTAACCGGAGAGCCTGCGCTGATTGCCGCTCAGGATATTTTGCGTATCAGCGGAAAACATATCGTTCGCTTAACATATAGCGCTCAAGCAGAAGGCGAGGTAATGCTGGATGGAAATGAGCACGACAGTTTTGCCTGGCTAAGCCGTCAAGAATTAGAAGAACAAGAGGGACTAGACGAGTACGTGAAGGAAATTCTTTATTTAATAAAAATATGAAGGAAATGCCCGATAAGCTGGAAACTTCTCCATTTCTGGAAAAGCGCGCTGTGCAAAGATTCATGGAGAACCGAGAAATTCGCGAAGAATCTTTGCCGCTTATTCTGAA
>CAZFYY010000011.1:0-9163 GCA_964523425.1 uncultured Gammaproteobacteria bacterium | reverse complement strand
ATTCTGAAACTGTCCGAGTTCCCCAAGGATGATATCATTTCTTTTCATAATTTTTTTACATTGCATACTGATAACAGCCTTCGTGAATTAGAACGAGGCATCGAAACGGCCAAACTAGAAAACAGGACAGAGCGGCAATCTCTCTATGAGCTTCTGCGGGACTTTGTGAAAGCATATGACTGGGACACGGCTAATAATTTAATCCGTATTTTGGAAGACATATGACATGGAAAAAGAAATCATCAACAACGGTTCACGAAGGAAAGTATGTCAAAGTCACGCTTGACGAAGTTGAGATTCCCAACGGCGAATTGCGTCGTTTTACAGTCGTGCATAAGGGACCCGGAGTTCTAATTATTCCCTGGGACGGCGAGAACCTGACCCTCGTCGGACAGTACCGTTACCCGATCGATGCTTTTCATTGGGAGTTTCCTCAGGGACATGCCGAAGGACACGGCCTCGAGGAGGCCTGTCGTTTGGAACTAAAAGAAGAAACTGGCTTTACGGCGGGCACCGTGACGCCTTTAGGCAGTTTTTATCTGGCTGCCGGCCATCATACCCAAAAATGTCATGTTTTTTTGGCGACCGATTTAGAGCAGGTTGGCGCCGAACGCGAAGCAAGCGAAGAAGGCATGCAGACCCGCACTGTGTCATTGGCTGAGTTTGAGCAGGAAGTAGTTGAAGGAAAAATTACCGACGCATCGACGTTGGCGTCTTTTGCCTTATTTACGGCGCAGGCGGATAAGAATTTCTAATTGAAATGTTTAATTTATGACAAAAGAATTAGACCAAAGGCCAAAAGTCGGCGTCGGCATCATGATCTTCAAGGAAGGCAAGATACTGCTTGGTAAGCGACGCGGTTCGCATGGCGCTGGCGAATACGCTTTTCCTGGTGGTCATCTCGAATATATGGAGTCGTTTGAAGATTACGTTCGGCGCGAGCTGGCCGAAGAATGCGGTATAACGGTTAAAAATATCGATTTCCAATTCGTATCAAACGTTACCCGTTATGCACCCAAGCATTATGTTCACATCGGCCTGGTTGCCGATTGGGAGTCCGGCGAGCCGGTCGTGCTCGAGCCGGAGAAATGTGAAAGCTGGGACTGGCATGACCTTGACCAGCTACCGGAAGGGTTATTTTACATGTGCCGACAAGCCATCAAAGCGCATTACAGCGGCAAGGCCTATTTTGATACTTCGCCAGAAGGGTAAGGTCGTGATATATTGAAAGCATGCTTATTGAGAGCGGGAACATGAATGAATTAGAAACGTTAAACCCGGACCGCGCCGGCTGGTGTGTTGGCAGCTTTATTGAAAAACAATCCATCAGGTACACGCAAAATTGCGAGGTAAAATGGACGCATCATCCTAAGGGCCTTAAAAAACCCTCTGGCCTGGACTTAAGCCGCGATTCCCGAACTCTCGTAACGGTCATCTCGGGCAGTGTTCGGATAGATTTTGAAAATGGAAAAAGCGTAACGCTTTCTAAGCCAGGCGATTATCTGGTTTTCGGTCCGGAAGAGCATGAAACGGAAATTCTCGAGGATTGTCTGGAAATGATTGTGCGCTGGTATCCCTCTTCACATGAAACTACCTAAACAGCAAATTGCTGGAAGAAAGCTGGTTATCGCCGTCAGCGGCGGCTTTGATCCGATTCATATCGGTCATGTTCGGCTTATCCAAGAAGCGGCGGCACTAGGGGATGAGCTGGTCGTTATCCTTAATAATGACAATTGGCTACGATCCAAAAAGGGTTTTGTTTTCATGCCTCAGTCCGAACGAAAGGAATTACTCGAGGCGGTTCGCGGGGTAACTCGCGTCGTTTTGAGCAAGCACGGCAAAAATCCCGAAGACATGAGCGTCGCGGCCGAGCTGGAGCGCATCCATCCTGATATTTTCGCCAATGGCGGGGACAGGGGACGGGGGAATACTCCGGAAAGTCTGGTCTGCCGGAAATTAGGCATCAAACAGGCCTTTAATATTGGTAAAGGCGGCAAGATCCAGTCCAGCTCCTGGCTGATTGCCAAAAGCGCTTCTAAATCACCTAAAAAATAACCCTATGCGCGTTATCGGCATTTGCGGGCAGCCTTCATCCGGTAAGGATATGGCCGCCGAATATCTCGTGACGCGTGGCTTTGTCCATATCTCCAACGGCGACCGCATCCGCGAAGATATGAAAGCGGAGGGCTTGCCGCTCGACCGCGTTTCCATGCGCGAGTATGCCATCGCCAAGCGGCGCAGCGTCGGCGCAGCCTATCCGGTGACGGAAATCTGCCCGCTCGTAACCGGCGATACTGTTTTAACGGGGTTTCGTAATACGGCGGAAGTGAAATTCGCCAAGGAATTTTTTGGAATGGACTTTTTCCTGCTCTCCCTCGAAGCGCCGTTCGAGACGCGCTATGAGCGCGCCCGCAGCCGCAATAGGCATGGCGACAACATCACGATCGAGGCCTTCCGCGAACAGGAAGAAGCCGAGCGTAGCAATAACAGCGACGCGCACGAAGTCGATAAGGTTATAGCGCTAGCCGATGCGCATATCATCAATGCCGGGACGCCGGAGGAACTGTATGTTCACCTCGCGGAACTACTGAAAACGCTTTAGCATTTTGCCAGTTGACGCCCCTTCGGCCGCTTCATATACTTAGAGTAAGGCATGCTGCTGGAATACCGGCGGGCCATATATGGGGCATATATGTCAAACAACGCGCAGTATCGTGCGGCAAGGGTAGGAGCATTCGGGAAACTAATGGCATTGCTATTGGTTTTTATTTTAATTCTGGCTCCGCTGCGCGGCCTCTTGGCCGAAGAAGGAAGCGAAGGGCAGCAATCTGGGCAGGAACAGAACCAGGGCCAGGGCGACGGAAGTTCAGGCGATGAGGGGCAGCCCCCGACTAATGATCCGCAAACCCCGCCTCCATCCGGTGATCCGGAATTTGATCCGGAAGCGGAAGATACTGCCAATCCGCCGACCGAAGTCCCGCCGCAGCCTAATGACAGCAAATTTTCCAACAAGCGCGTCGTGCTGGCGCAAACCGATGAGAGCAGTGGCGCCCTATCGTATGTCTACCCGTTGACTTTTGCTCCCGGACGCAGCGGCCTGACGCCGGATCTCAGTCTTACCTATAACAGCCAAGCAGCGACGCACGGCAGTATTGTCGGCGATGGCTGGTCGCTCAGCATCCCGACAATTGAACGGACTAATAAAACAGGTTTCCAGCAACTGTACAGCGGTAATTTTTTCACGTCATCGCTTTCCGGAGAACTGGTGAATACGAACAACAGCGAATGGCGCGCCCGCGTCGATAACGGCGATTTCGCAACATACACCTTTGACGGCAGCCAATGGACGATGACGGATAAAAATGGCACGATTTATACCTTCGGCTCTTCGGCCGCTGGCCGGCAGGACGATCCGGCAGATTCTAACCGTATCTATAAATGGTTTCTTCAGGATATCCGCGATACGAACGGCAATTTTATCCGCTACGAATATTTTAAGGATCAAGGCCAGGTCTATCCCGATACGATCCGCTATACGGGGCACGGCAGCGATACAGGATTATTCTCCATCACTTTTACGCGCTCGTTGAATGCCGATGCCACTACGCAGTATTATGCCGGTTTTCCGGTAACGAGCCGCTACCGTATTATGAGTGCCAGTGGTTTTGTCGATGGTGCCCTAGCTCATCGCTATGAACTTACTCACGTAAACGGCGACAATGGCGGACGCGCGCTTTTGCATTCTATTACGGAAACCGGCTGGAGCAACGCGACCGCAACCGCTCTGCCGCCGACGACCTTCGATTATGGCCAACGAAGCGGCAACGGCTGGGGAGCGTCATCTTCGGAATGGCAGTCACCAATCGATTTGCGTGTGGGTGTTATGATCATGGATCTCAATGGCGATGCTTTGCCAGATCTTATCCAGTCATCTCTGCGTCTGCAGCAATGGACAAAATCGGTTTATTTGAATAATGGCCATGGCGGCTGGACACAGACGACCGACTTTGAAGCGCCGGTGGTTTTCAATTTCGAATGGCCGACTTCGCCGGAAGACAACGGCGTCCGCGAAGCGGATCTTAACGGCGATGGCCGGGCCGATCTCATACAATCCTTTTCTACAATCGGACATACTGAACAAAAGGCTTTCTTGAATACGGGCAGCGGCTGGGAAGACGTGACGGAAATATGGGGTTATCAGCATGCCGCCTTTGCCGACAATGGCGGATTCGACACCGAAGCACGTATTGTCGATCTGAATGCCGACGGTTTGTCTGACATCGTTCAAGTGTCACAGCGCTACGGCAACCTAGTTTACATAAACAATGGCCATGGCTGGGATGATGAATCGCTCCTGTGGACTATCCCGGTGCGATTCTATGGGGGCGGAACAATTATCGGCGACGTGAATGGCGACAAACTGCCAGACTTATTAGAAAGCCGCACCCTAGGTTCACAGCAGCTTATCGAAACGTATATCAACACCGGCAATCGAAGCTGGGCACTGAGTGACGATTATCTAGCTCCGACCTGGTTCGGAGGCTACGACGGTGAGTTTGGCGTCCGAGGAGCTGACGTTAATGGCGATGGACTGCTGGACCTTATCCAACGGCGAGAAAATCCCGAGGTAATCTATCATGCCTGGATTAATAATGGACATGGCTGGACAGAAAATAATGCCTGGATTCCGCCCTTGCCGATATCATATATCAATAGCGGCGCCGACACAGCTACTCGCCTCGTAGACATCGACGGCGACGGCATGGTTGACATGTTTCGCGCTTTCGTCCAGGCAGGACATTCGGCGCCGACTACCTGGTTATACAAGAACGCTCAGTCCGCGACTGATGCCATAACGGATATTACCCTGCCGGAAGGCGGGCATACGGCCGTCACTTATCGCTCCTCCGCGACCTATGCCACCCCGACGGGCGAGAGGCTCAACCCGAAGCTGCCGATGACGCTTTCGCTCGTTTCGCGCGTAACGCAGACGGATAATTTCGGCTATGCCTCCTCTAAGGATTATGAATATGCCTTGGGCAAATATTATTTCAATACCAATCTCGACCGGCGCTTCAGCGGCTTCGGACGAGTAACAGTTACGGACGGCAGCGGCAACCGCACGATCACTTCGTATCATGGCGGCACGCAGGACGAACCCGCGCTCGGGCAGTATCAGGACCATATCGCCAAAGCCGGCAAGCCCTATCGCAGCGAAACGCGCTCGGCCGCCGGAACTCTCTTGACCCGGACGATCAGCGCCTGGGACCGTTATGATGCCGGCAGCGGTCGGAACTTCGTAAAGATCATCCGTCAGGTCGAGCAGTCCTTCGCTCCGAGCGGCACGCACAGCGACAGCGCCGAGACGTATGCCTATGATAACGCCACCGGCAATAAGACCGGTGTCCAGTCCTGGGGCGAAGTGACGGGCAGCGACGACGGAACTTTTGCCGATAGCGGCAGCGACGCCTATGCGACGACTATGACGTATGCGGCTAACGCGGCTGCGGGAATCTACGGCCTGCCGGCGATGATGCTGACGATCGATCAGAATAATGCCAAGGTCAGCGAAACGCGTTCATATTATGACAACCTGCCGCTCGGCCAGGCTACGGCCGGCAACCAGACGAAACAGGAACAATGGATCGCCGGTTCAGCGTATGCGGCCAGCTTAAAGACATATAACGCCTATGGCCTGCCGCTGACGCAAACGGATCCGCGCGGCAAGGTAACCTCGTATGCCTACGATACGCCTGTTCTTTATCCAGCGAGCGTCACCAATCCGGCCAGCCAGACGACTAGCTATCTGTATGATTATGGCAGCGGCCAAGTGCGGCAGCTGACCGATCCGAACGGTTCGGTTTTCCTGACGGCCTACGACGGCCTCGGCCGCCCCAAGCAAGAATGGCAGCCGGACCGCCCTAATCCCGTCACTCCGGTCTTGAAAGCTGAATATGAATATACTGATGCTTCCAACGCGAAGCGGGTACGGCAGCTGAGCTATCTTGACGCCGGCAATGCCGTTGAGCGCTATACGTACCTTGACGGTTTCGGCCGTCCGGTCCAGGAACGCAGCGAAGCGGCGGCGGCTGGTTCGTTTAACGTGCGCGATATCGCCTACACGGACGGCGACCTGCCGCTTAAGGAATCGTTGCCATACGCCTCGTCCGGCAGCGCCCGGACGGCCCCGGCAACGACCGCGTCGCTCTATGCTATCTATGCCTATGACGCCTTAAAACGGCCCCTGAGCGCGACAAACGCCGTTGGAGCGACCCTGACAGCCTATAACGGCTGGAAGACGCTGGTTACCGACGCTGACGGCAAGAAAAAGGAGCTATGGCGCGATGCTTACGGCAACCTCGTCAAAGTCCGCGAGGAAAACGACAAAATCTACTATACGACCACTTACCAGTACAATGGCCTGAAAAAGCTGGTAAAACTGACCGACGCCCTGGGCAATATCCGTAATTTCGTTTATGACGGACTGGGCCGGGCGACATTGAGCGAAGATTTGCACGCGCCGGCCGATACGGAATTCGGCGTCTGGAGCTACGAATATGACTCCGCCGGGAATATGACGAACAAGACCGATCCGCTCGGGCAGGTGACCAGCTATGCTTACGATGATCTTAACCGGGTGACTTCCGAAGACTCCTCGACGGCCGCGGGCATTGAAGCTAGTTATGAGTATGACAATTGCGCGAACGGCGTCGGCCGCCTCTGCGCGGCGGGCAATGATGCGGCATCCACGGCGTATGCCTATGACGCCCTCGGCGGGCTGGCTGCCGAACAGCGCAACATCGCCGGCGGCGATTACGCGACGAGCTATACATACGACCGCCAGGGCAATCCGCTCAGCATCGAAAATCCGGACGGATCCTCGATCTGCTATGCCTATGACGCGGCCGGCCGCAGTGCGAAAGTCGAACGCAAGGAAGCGAGCGATGAGAAATATATCGAAGCGCTCAGCTCGGTGACGTACAATGCCCTCGGCCTGCCCCTCGTCCTGACGTATGGCAACGGCGCCGTCCTGACCAATACGTACAATGCCGCCCAGCTCTACCGCCTCAGCCGCCGCGTCACGGTCGCCAACAGCCAGACGCTCCAGGACCTCGCCTATACGTATGATCCGGTCGGCAACATAACGCGCATCGTCGATGCCTCGAATACGCAATCTGCCAAGACGACGGATTATGCCTATGACGACCTGCACCGGCTCCTCTCGGCGACGATTAGCGGCGCGGCCGATACGACCCTCGACGGCCCTCTCGGTAACAACTCCGTCCAAACCTTCGCCTATGACCCCATCGGCAACATCACCTACAAGTCAGATGTCGGCACCTACCTCTACGAAGGAACCCAGCCGGGCAGCTACGCCAACCCCCATGCCGTGACCTCTATCAACGGCGAGGAGTATACCTACGACCGCAACGGCAACATGGCCGTTACGCCGGAGGGTCAGCGGTACCACTGGGACTATAATAACCGCCTCATCGCTGTCGATACCGCAACCGGCACGTCGAGCTATACGTACGATACGAACGGACAGAGGGTATCTTCAACAACTCCTGCGCTGGCCACGTATTACCCCTCCGCCACGTACAGCACCGACGGCACGACGCCGGACAAGCATATCTTCCTCGGCGATACGGCTATAGCAACGGTTCGGGGAACGGATAAAGATGCCGTGCCCTACAGCATCCAGACAGACCATCTCACCGGTTCAAACATCACGACTGATGCTTCCGGCAATCTCGCCGAACTCACCGATTACTATGCCTTCGGCACCATGCGCATCGACTCCCAAACAGGGGACTTCACGGAAAAGCGGAAGTTTACGGGGCATGAGTACGACGCAGATACGGGCTTAACGTATGCGAATGCGCGGTATTATGATGCGAAGATCGGAAGATGGTTGAGCGAGGACCCAGTCTTTCTCCTCTTTGGTGACAGTGAACAAGTCAAGCAGATTACGGGACAGGAATTGCAGCAATATTTGAGCGATCCCCAAAATTATAATAGCTATGCTTATGCTCGGAACAATCCATTGAGGTATAATGACCCTACGGGACAAAGCTCATTTAACCCCTTAGGCTTTCTCTCTAACAATACCCAAGTTAGGATAGGAAATTGGGCAAACAATCTCTATGATAATAATGCCGCTGCGCGTTATTTGATGGATCATCCTTATCAAGCTGGAGCGGCGATTGGAGTTGCAGCAGGAGCAGTGGTGGCAGGAGGTGTGATTGCCGCAGGAGGCGCGATTACGTGTGGAGCATTGTGCGGGTCGGCAGCAACGATAGCGACGACTGCTGGAACCTCGGCCCTTTCCCGAGGAAACGGAGAGCAAACCGCTAATAGAGGCTTGCAAATAGGTGAGAGCTTTGGAAAACTTGGAACTGTAGTTCAAAATATCTCAGTGAGAGCAAATGGATTTACTCAACACGGACTAGAGCAAGCAAAACTCAGAGAAGTTAGCTCTAAAATGATCTCAGAAACAACAAGAAATCCGTTAGCTGTCTTGCAGCAAAGTGGGAACACAAGATTATTCCTTTCAGAAAAAGCAGTAGTAGTTCTTAATAAAGCTGGCCAAGTTGTGACGACTTATGGTAGTAATCTATTTAAGCCAGAGGTCCGAGCTATACTTAACAAAGCATTAATTAAATAATATGACAAATGAATTAATGTATCAAAATGTAAAAACAGTAGTCAATGCCATGGATCCTATTGGCTTGATAAAAGGTGGAGCACCTGAAGATGAATATGATTTGGAAATAAATAAGATTATTGAGCTAATTGAGCAAGGCAGTGCCGAGCATGAATTAGCTGATCGGATTTACCAAATATTTGTAAATTATTTTACTAGCGATCTTGCCGGAGAAAAAAGCAAGTATACGGCAATAGCTGAAAGGATCTTAGTAGATTTAGATAAGAATGATAAAGTTCTATATGAATAGTTTTTAGTAGTAATAATAAGTGCGTTGATGGGTTCAGCGGTGCCAAATAGAAGCAGGATTTTAGCTCATTAAAATTAACACCTCTACGAAGGAACCCCAGCCGGGCAGCTATGCCAACCCCCATGCCGTGACCTCTATCAACGGCGAGGAGTATACCTACGACCGCAACGGCAACATGGCCGTTACGCCGGAGGGTCAGCGGTACC
>CAZFYY010000010.1:0-25764 GCA_964523425.1 uncultured Gammaproteobacteria bacterium | reverse complement strand
GTAATCCGGTAAATTGTTCGCGGAAAGGGGATGGCTTCGCGAATATGCTGCAGGCCGCAGACCCAGGCCGTGATGCGTTCCAGGCCAAAGCCGAAACCGCCATGCGGGACGGAACCATATTTGCGCAGGTCGAGATACCACTGGTAATCTTCGGCCTTCAGTCCGAATTCGACGATGCGCTTTTTGAGCGTTTCGTAATCTTCCTCGCGTTGCGAACCGCCGATAATTTCGCCATATCCTTCGGGGGCCAGTAGGTCGGCGCCAAGTACGCGTGTCTCATCTTCCGGATCGCGCTTCATATAAAATGCCTTTACTTCGGCTGGATAGCGGGTTATGAAGAGGGGGTTGTCGTAAGCTTTTGTCAGCATGGTTTCATCGTCGGCGCCTAAATCGTCGCGATCGCCAATATCCGATCCCATTTCCTTGAGCTTGGCTACCGCCTCGGCGTGACTGATTCGGTAAAAAGGCTTAGTAATATTTTGTAATGGGGCAGTATCTCGTTCTAGAATTTCCAATTCGGCGGCGTTCTTTTCCAGCACGGCCTGAACCATGAAGCGGATGAGGTTTTCCTGCGTATCCAGGTTGCCGTTGAGATCGATAAACGCCATTTCCGCGTCCATCATCCAAAACTCCGTAAGGTGCCGGCGGGTTTTTGATTTTTCGGCGCGGAACGTCGGACCGAAGTCGAAGACGCGGCCGTGCGCGGCGATCGCCGCTTCGATGTATAGCTGGCCGGTTTGGGAGAGGTACGTGGTTTCATCGAAGTATTTTACCTGGAAGAGGTCGGTTGTGTTTTCGCCGGCGTTGGCCGTGATGATTGGCGAATCGATTTTAGTGAAAGCATTCTGCCGCATAAAATCGTAGGTCGCATGGATGAGCGTGTCGCGGACGCGCTGTATGGCCCATTGCCGCGTGGAGCGCAGCCAGAGGTGGCGGTTGTCAAGGAGGAAATCGATGCCATGTTCCTTGTTGGAAATAGGGTAGTCTTCGGCAATCTGATAAAAGGAGAAATCAGATACCTGCAATTCGTATTCGTCCTTCTTGGGATGCTTCGTGACGGTTCCCTTGAGGCAAACCGACGTTTCCTGCGTGGCGCTTTGCGCCCGTTCCCAGCTGTCGGCGGAGAGGACGTTAGAGGATAGAATGGCCTGGCAGAAGCCGGAGCCATCACGGATTTGCCAAAAGGCGATTTTTCCGGAAGAGCGGAAATTGAAAATCCAGCCATTAACGGTAACTGGTTGATCCACGTAATCTTTAAAATCTTTGATGAGGGCGGTATTGTCCATACTGGTTGATACAGGTGAGTGATTTTCCCGGTTATACTAGCAAATAACTGTCGATTAATCAACGGCGCTTTTGTCTGTGGTCCGGTTACCTGGTATTATAACGATATGCGAAGCATACAAAAAATTAGGCGGCTCTGGCTCGCTGCTCTCGGCACAACCGTTCTTATGTTAGTGGGACTGGCTGTGACGCCTTTTGGTAGTCGGACGTATCAGACAGATTTCCAGTCTGAAAATTATTTCATTGGCAGACTGGCGCCCAGCGAACGCCTGGCTGGCAGCGTCGGAGAAGCGGGACGAACTATCATTGCTGAACCGGTTTATTTTTCGCTCTTTACTCCACGGCCATTCCGGCAGGCAGAGGTGACAGTTGAATACGAAGGAACGGCGCCTCTGATTGAGCTCGGACTGCGGCGCGGCGATGCCTGGAATTTTGCCAGGCAGCCATTGTGGCATGCCGGCTTGGAAAAACTGGCTCATTCTGCCAAGACCGTAGCGGCCGACGGCGTCATGTTATGGCAGCGCGAAAAGAAATATGCTTCTATCGCAACGTTCTCTGAAGCCCCGCCTCTCATAAGCGAAGTGGCAACATATAATTTCCCTTTTAAAAATTCTTTTTTACTGAAGGAGTACGTACCCGAAACATCTGAGCGGATGCTAGAGGTTGGCCTGCGCGGCAATTATATTATTCAGACCTATAGCGGCGGTGAGCCGATTCGCGTAAGGTTTTTTATACATGACATCAATCTTAATAAAGATACCGATGCGGTGCGGGCAACTCTGTATGATGAAGCTGGTCGGAATATAGCGAGCGCCAGCCTGGGGGATGATGGTGCTGGAAAGGGCGTGACCACGTCGACGCGCGAATTACAGATTGCCACCGAGGCGCTGCCGGCCGGACCTTACCGTCTGGAGTTTTCCGCAAATGACGATATTATAACGGACCGCATCCGTACGATGCAGTCCAAGCTTTCTTTTGTGAATCAGCTTCCCTTAAGCGGCGCCGGTCGGCAGAACATTTCCCTCGTGACTGACGCGGCTCGACTTACTGCCCAGACCAGCGCGCCGGCTAGCCGGCAAGAAATAGTTTTCGACGGCAATCGTCTTGATCTGTCCCAAACCTATACTCAGTTTCATGTCTCCGGCAAAGGGGCTGGGCGCTCTTCTAGGCAGATTAGCCTTAAGAAGGATGATGTGACGCTTTCCGGCGACGGCTCATTCGCTTTTACGGCGAGCGAACTCATCGACGTGACTGCTCGTCAGTTTACTGCGTCGGAGAGTGCGGTCGAAGAGCAAGCGGCATATGTCATCGCCCGGTATACACCTCATTCTCCCGGTGCTGGCCGGGCAGTATTTCAGTTGGGCGAAGCCTATCGAGAGAACGGTAAGTATTCTTTCATGATAGCCGCGCCGGGAGTCTCGGCGGCGGCACCTCTTACAATACGCACCATAACAGTACGTCTATCAGGCCAGACGCTTTGGCAGTGGGTTAGGGAAAAATTACCAATATGAGAATAGTGCCGAGATTGAAAAAAAATGAGCTTGTCCGTGAGATTTTTTTTGCCGCAAGCTCATTCCTGCTTGTCCTACTTACCCTCGAGACGCTTCAGGCGGGGGTGGTAAGTGCGTATTTGAATCTGAATTATTGGTTGATTGGGTGGGTGGCGAGTGGTATACTGTATATATATACGATTGATACGCCTTCATGAATCACGGCTTAGCATTTTCATTATGAAACTTCTTGTTACAGGCGGAGCCGGCTTTATCGGCTCTCATTTTATCCGCTACTGGTTGTCCTCGCATCCGGAGGACTCGGTTGTCAATCTGGACGCTCTCACATACGCCGGCCATTCGGAAACAGTAGCTGATCTGGCCGACAATTCGCGGTATTCTTTTGTGGCCGGGGATATTACTGACCGGGCGTTAGTGGCTCGGCTTATGAGCGATATTGATCTCGTTGTTCATTTTGCGGCGGAGACGCACGTTGATCGTTCCATTAAAGACGGATTGGGTTTTGTGCGCAGTAACGTTGAGGGAACGGCCGTGTTGCTGGAGGCGGCAAAATCTTCTTCTCGTCCCGTTCGTTTTCATCATGTTTCTACTGATGAAGTTTTTGGCTCGCTTGCTCTTGGGCAGCCTAAGTTTAGCGAAACCACTCCCTATGATCCGCGCAGCCCCTATAGCGCTTCCAAGGCTGCTTCCGACCATCTGGCGCGAGCCTATTTCCATACACACGGTTTGCATGTAACAATTTCCAATTGCAGCAATAATTATGGACCTTTCCAGCTTCCGGAAAAGTTGATCCCGCTTTTCATTACTCGTTTGCTCGATGGCCAGACGGCGCCTCTGTACGGTAGCGGAGAGCAGATACGAGATTGGCTGTTCGTCAGCGATCATGTCAAGGGAATCGAGGCGGTTATCGAACGCGGCCGGGCCGGAGCAACATATTGCCTCGGCGGCGGCAACGAACTTACTAACCGAGAAATTGCCGATCGGATCATCGCTGGTTTGGACGCCGACCCGGCTTTGATTGTCGCTGCCCCAGACCGGCCGGGACATGATTTTCGTTACGCGATTGATTTTAGTCTGGCGGAAAAAGAACTTGGCTGGCGTCCCGAAGCCGACTTTGCCAGCGGACTCGCCACTACAATTGACTGGTATCGTGCGAATCGCTGGTGGTGGGAACCGCTTATTATGACTTCCAACGTATGAGTACCGTAGTTAATAATTGTCCGATATTAGTTGGCGTAGTGGCGCGGCCCGATACGGATTGGCGCGGCGCGCTTTCATCCGTCGCTCCTCTGGGCATAAAAGAAATCGGACTATTCGTGGCCGACCTGGGATATGAAGCCCGCTGCGAACTGTATAAACTTTTGGATACCGCAGGCCTCGATGCCGTGCCGTACGTTCAGCTGCCGCAGGATGCCAAGGAATGGGAGCCGCTGTACTTGTCGGAGCGTTTTTCTTGCACGGCTTTTAGTCTGGCCGCTACTGCTTCGGTGGCAAAAGTAATCGCTTCGCTCGCTTCGGCAAAACAGCCCATACTATTGGAAAATCCTGATCAAAAAGCCAACCGCGAGTTCTTTAGCGATACGGCGATAGCTGCCAGCGCCGCTTCCGGCATCTGTTTAAACGCTGGCGCGTTGGAGCGCGACCGTACGCGCGACAAGAAAGGCTATCAGGCAGTCATTGCTGCCCTTGACCATAACAGTATTGAGGCTTCCTTTGTCACGCCGGTGGCCGAGAGTCGTCTGCGGGAACTTTTTGGACGGTCTCAGCGACTCGAGCATCTGCGTGATTTGCATTACTTAAAGCATTTCCCGGCAGCATACCTCTCGAAGATTGTCGCCTTGAAGCTGGATAATTCCTTGGAAGAACAGATTGAAGTGCGTGCCTATCTAGAGTCCTTTTTACGCAGGAACATATGAGAATACTTCTGCTTGGATCAAAAGGAAATCTGGCGGGGGCGTTTCGCGACCTTTTGGCTAATCGGGAGGAGTATACGCTCGTCGGCTGGGACAAGGAAGAAGTTGATATTACCGATCGGGGACTGCTTGAAAAGAAGGTGGCTGATTTGAAGCCGGCCGTCATCATTAACACCGTGGCTTATAATGATGTTGACGGCGCTGAAACCGAAGCCGGTTCGGCGCTCGCCCAGCGCCTGAATGTTGATGCCGTCCGTCACCTCGGCGAAATCTGCCTGGAGCAGAAAATAGTCTTAGTCCATTACTCCAGCGACTACGTCTTTTCGGGCGACCGCCTGACTGGCTATGATGAAAACAGCGAACCGGATCCGCGAAACGTCTACGGCGAAAGCAAGGCCAAGGGTGAGCGCGAACTGCTTAAATTAAGCGGCCGCGGCTTGCGTTGGTATCTTGTCCGCACCGCCCGCTTGTTTGGTCCGGCCGGTAGCGGCCCATCGGCCAAGCCGAGCTTTTTTGATTTAATTGACCGCCTGGCAAATGAAAAACCAGAGCTGTCCTTAGTGTCGGATGAAAGCGGCTCATTCACCTTTACGGCTGATCTGGCGGCCGCTACGATTGATTTGATTGAGAATGGCGACGGATACGGCATATATCATTTGGTCAACGAGGGCGAGGCCAGCTGGTTTGAAGCGGGTTCGTTTTTTCTGGGGCTACGCGGAAAATCGGTCGTTATACATGAAGTCAGCGGCGCTAGCTTTTCCCGTTTGGCGAACCGCCCTGCTCATTCGCGGCTTCTGAATACTAAGCGTCCCGCCCTTCGTTCTTGGCGAGACGCAGTTGACTACTATGCTAAAGGAGCGTAAGCTGGTCAGCATTAATCACTAAGGACGACCTATGAGAGGTATCATTTTGGCTGGAGGTCGCGCGACCCGATTGCGGCCCTGCACTAAAGTAACGAGCAAGGGCTTACTGCCGGTGTATAACAGGCCGATGATATATTATCCGCTCAACACCCTTTTGTCGGCTGGTATTCGCGAAATACTTATTATTATCAGCCCGGAGCATGCCGGAGATTATTTGCGTCTGCTGGGCAGCGGCAAGCAATTTGGGGCGCGTTTCACGTATGAAGTGCAGGAAGAGCCGCGCGGTTTAGCTGAAGCGTTTATAATCGGCGAAACATTTATTGGCGAGGAAAATGTCGCTATGATACTGGGGGATAATATCTTTGCGGACGACGTTTCCGAGGATATAAAAAGCTTCCAGAAAGGCGGCCGCATCTTCGCGAAACCAGTACATGACCCGGAGCGTTTCGGCGTTGTAGAAATCGACGAGAAGGGCCAGGCGCTTTCGATTGAAGAAAAACCGGAACAACCCAAGAGCAATCTTTGTATCACCGGCCTCTATGTGTATGATTCGCGAGTCGTAGATATTGCGGCCGCCTGTGTTCCTAGCAAGCGCGGCGAGCTAGAAATTACCGACCTGCACCGTTGGTATATGGAGAAAGGGGAGCTTGACGTGCGCATGTTGAACGAGGAATGGATTGATGCCGGGACATTTGAAAGCCTGTATGAGGCGCAAACGCTGGCGAAGAATAAGCTTCAGGCGAGACTTACCATTTAACATGATTACTGATTCAGTAAACATTTGGGCGGGATTCATTACGTACGGCGCCACAACGGCGCCGTATCTCGAGGCGTTCTTAGCGAGCCTGATGGGCCAGGATGTGCCGCTGCGTATCATCGCTTTTGATAATACGCCAGAAGAGGCGAATGCCAATCGAACTATTTTAAGCCACTATCCGTCTATCGCGGTGCTGGGAACGGGAGAAAATATCGGATTTAGCCGGGCGTATAATAGCATGATGCGTCAGGCGGCCACTGCTGGAGCCGATTATTTTCTTGTCATAAATCCCGATACCATTCTCGAGCCCGACGCGGTTAGAAAGTTACTTGATGTTTTATCACATGATGCCACTCTGGGCTCAGTCGCTCCCAAGCTGCGCCGTTGGGATTTTGCCCAGTGTCGCAAGACCACGCAGCTAGATAGCTGCGGCTTACGCCTTGTCCCTGGTTTGGAGTTTCGCGATATCGGACAAGGTGAAGAGGACCGTGGCCAATATGATAGCGCCGCTATTATCGGCCCATCCGGCGCTGCCGGGCTCTATCGCGTGGCAGCCCTCGAAGCGGCTGCGGAAGAAGGACGCTATTTTGACGAACATTTTTTTATGTATAAAGAAGACTGCGACCTGGCGTATCGTTTACGGCAGGCCGGTTTTCTGAGCCGGCTGGTCCCTGCTGCGCTGGTCTATCATGATCGCAGCGATACCGGCGGCAGCCTGCGGGACCGTTTCGCTAACCGCTTCAGCCGAACGCGCAATAATCGGCGCTGGGCCTTTATCAATCAGCATCTGCTTTTCCTGAAGTACTGGCGTCGCCAGGGGTTCTTCGGGAAATTGGTTATCCTTTTTCGAATGGGTTTGCGCTTTGCCGCTGCCCTCCTGCTCGAGCCGTACTTGCTGAAAGAATATGGCGCGATTGCCGTACAGGCAAAAGATTTGAAAAAGTATTAACGGCTATGGATATTTCTATTATTATTGTGTCCTGGAATGTGCGCGAGCGTCTACGGACTAATCTCGCTTCGCTTAGGCTTAGCCGGGGAGCTGAATTCGAAATGATCGTTATCGACAACGCTTCTGAGGACGGCAGCGCCGAGATGGTTGCGCGCGAATTTCCGGAAGTCCGTCTGATTCGCAATGCCGCCAATCTCGGCTTTGCCAAAGCCTGCAATCAGGGCCTGCGAATGGCGACCGGTCGCGTCAGTATCTTACTGAACCCCGACATGAAGCTGTTTCCGGAAACGTTGGTCAATCTTAAGGGCTGGCTTGACGCTAATCCGCAAGCTGATGTTATCGGGATTCGTCTCCTGGATGAGGCGGGACAGACTCTGCCTCAAATCAGGCGGTTTCCGCGCGTCTGGGACCAGGCCGCTATCGTTCTAAAGCTGCCCCATATCTTTCCGAATATTCTTAGCTCTTACCTGCGGGCCGATTTCGATTATAGCCAGGCCGCCAACGTCGACTCCGTGCGCGGCGCTTTCTTCGCCATCCGCCGTTCTGCCCTGGAACGATTTGGATATCTGGATGAGCGTTATTTTATCTGGTTTGAGGAGGTTGATTATTGCCGTACCGTCGCTCGAGGCGGAGGAGAGGTCTGGTATGCGCCAGTGGCACAGGCTGTCGATTACGTCGGTCAAAGCTTCAATCTGGTCGGCCGCAGCGCCAAGCAAAAATATTTCCGCGACAGCATGCTGGCCTATTTTAAGAAATGGGAAAAGTCCTGGCAGGCCGAGCTGCTGGCTCTCGCCTGGGATATCGCTGAATTGTTAGTAGCGATGGCTGAGGCGCTGAAGGTTAAGCCGCGCGCTAAGACATAATATGAAAAAGCTCGCCGTCATCATCAGTCCGAACTATAAAGAATATGCCGCAAAGTATCTGGCAGACTGCCTCGCGTCCTTGCGGGTGCAGACCTTTTTTGATTTTGATATATTT
The DNA here is from genome assembly GCA_964523425.1 of uncultured Gammaproteobacteria bacterium. Taxonomy (GTDB): domain Bacteria; phylum Patescibacteriota; class Patescibacteriia; order Patescibacteriales; family Patescibacteriaceae; genus Patescibacterium. The sequence continues at coordinate 17,509 of CAZFYY010000010.1, read as the reverse complement.
CTCATCGACAACGAGACTTCGGTGCAGAGTTTTGCTTTACTCAAGCAGCTGGCCCCGGAAGTTCCCGAAGCTCGGATTATGCGTCGCGCTCATAATGACGGTTTCGCCGGCGGAAACAATACTGCTTTGCGTGAGGCAATCGCCGCCGGATATGAATGGGCGATGCTCGTGAATATGGATACGGAAATGGCACCTGATTGCTTAGAACGGCTTATGGACGCCGCGCAAGATTCTCCGTCGCGGAAAGACGGCCTTCCGTTTTTTGGCGCCATCCAGGCTCGTCTCATGCTTTATCCGAAAAAAGAAATCGTCAACAGTCTCGGCAATGAAACGCATTTTCTCGGTTTTGGTTTCTCGCGCGCCTATGGCGATTCCTATGACGGCAAGGCTCATGGCCTCGATCAGGCGGCGAACAGCCAGCCGTATCCGGAAATTGCCTACCCGTCCGGCGCTGCCGTGATATTTAATATCGAAGCCTTGAAGAAAGTCGGTCTCCTCGACGAAGAGATGTGGATGTATAACGAAGACCAGGACCTCGGCTGGCGCCTGTGGCTGGCCGGCTATGCTTGTGTCCTGGCACCGGCCGCGGCCGTCTATCATAAGTACGAGTTCAGCCGTTCAATCCAGAAGTACTATTGGATGGACCGTAATCGAATCATAGCCATCCTGAAGAATTACCATTTCCTAACCTTAATTCTGATCACGCCGGCTTTCATCGTTATGGAGCTGGGTCTCGCTCTTTTCTCGTTCCAGTCCGGCTGGTGGAAGGAAAAACTGGCTGTTTGGAAATATTTCTTTTCCTGGAAGCATTGGCATTATATCGGACAAGAACGTCGCCGCATTCAGTCAAGCCGGGTCATGAAAGAAAATCGACTAGCGCGCCTAATCGTGGGACGCATCTGGTATCAAGAGATTGGGGATGCCAAGCTTAAGCTCGTTAATCCGCTATTCGAGCTCTACTGGAAGGTAGTAAAGCTTTTGCTGTCGATTGCTCGTGTCTAATGTGAATATAAAAAAGAGCCTGGGGACAGGCTCATGGATTAACTATCAGTACATCTTTCCTGATGCTAAAAAACATTTACAGATGAAAGAATGCGTAACGCGCATCACGTTATCTTTGTCATAGTGGACAAGTCCATTGCTTGGGCCATCTACTAGCCAATTAGACTTAAATTTTTCTCCATACTCGGCTGCGAGATCAGTATCGCTGAAAGCATGCCATATGCCATTTTTCTGAAAGAGGCGACAGAGAAGACGTGCCTGTTCTCCGGCATATGATCCTGGAAATACCGCCTCAAAAGCAGGTTGCCTTTCATCGCTTGTGTCAATTGCGCATGGTTTGATACGGTACATATTCTCGTTTTTTTCGTCTACGAGCGTGACGGGTTCTAAGATATCTTCCATTTTTCGTATATTGGTTTAAAGAGCTGTTTAATGGTATTACCATTATATTTTTATTTTGTCAATATTTTCCAGAAATCTGATGTTGCCTCTGGACATCCTCAGGACTTTTTGCTAGCCTGAGACGGTAAAGAAGTTCTTTCTATAAACTTAACGCATTAATCTGAATGAAAAAAATATTAATGCAGATTTGCCACGGCAAATCAGCCTGGGGAGGTAATCGCCATGAGGACTATGTATAAAGTGACTTATGGTCATTAAGCATTTGTTGGCTAGACCTCCCGGCTGTATGGTTTGATAACATGGGAGTTCTACATTCCGCGATTGTATGATCGCGGGATTTTTTTATAATAAAAAACCCATGCTAGTGCATGGGTAGCGATAGTTTTTACGCATCAATTGATTTTTCAGGAAGATAGTCGATGGCTGCTACGGCAACGAAAGGATAGTTGGCGGCGTTATCGGCGTCGGTCGGATCGAGCAGAGCAGACCAGGCTGGCATCGCCTGGATGTCAAAGTCGTAAATTTTGTTTCGGAGTTCTCCGAGCTTGAGCTTCTTAATCTCTTTCTCGGTGTTGCGTCGGCTGGCGGATATGGCTTGCTCTCGAGTATTGCCGAGACCGGCGTATAATAAGCGTTGTCCATCGACTTCATACGTGATCGTGCCAACGATAAACAGCAGCGTGTCACTAGCATTAGTGAGTACAGTTACCGGGGAAATGCTCGAGCTGATCAGGCGGAAATTGAGCTTGTCTTCTGCTAGCAGGGCATGCATGAAGAATTGCATCCGCTTATCGACGGTGGTAGTTAGCTGCTCTATTCTTTTGAGCAGATCGGCGGAAGCAGCTGTGTCTACTCGCTTGACTACGTCACTGACAGTAAAGGTTTTCTGGGTGTATATCATGAGATATAATTGTGTTTTGAAAGAAAGCGAATTGTTTTATGTTTATCAAGAAAGTCGCTGAATGTCAATCCGTTGGAATAGCCAGCAGCGTAGACAAAGTGCGGTTTTTCCTCTACTATGCGAACGTATGGATATCAGCATCATCATTGTTAACTACAAGAGCAAGGGGCTGACCCTTAATTGCGTTAAGTCTATTGAGGAGGCCGACTTCGGGGCGCTTGAGCATGAAGTTATCGTCGTCGACAACGCCTCCGGTGACCGCTTGGAAGAAATTTTGCGCTGGCAGCATCCCAATGTTATCTTCATCCAGAGCGAGGTGAATAAGGGCATGGGCGGCGGCAATAACATCGGCCTGCGCCGCGCCCGAGGAAAATATCTCGTCGTTATGAACCCCGACACGATCGCCTTCCGCGATACGTTCCTCCGTTTGCACGCCTTCATGGAAGAAAATCCGGCTATCGGCATTGCCGGACCGAAGCAATTCAACCCGGATCAGACCGTTCAAGATTCGGCGTACCGCTGGCATAGCCTTATGATGCCGGTGTATCGTCGGACCTTTCTTGGCCGCCTGCCCTTCGGTCGAAAAGCCGTGGCGTCGTTCTTGATGCGGGACGAGGGAAAGGAGCTGCCGCGCGATGTCGACTGGCTACTCGGCTCCTGCTTGTTTATGCGCGCTCGGGCATTAAAAGATGTCGGATTCTTTGACGAACGCTTCTTCTTGTATTTTGAGGACACTGATTTGTGCCGGCGCTTTTGGGAGAAGGGGTGGCGGGTGTCTTACTATCCTTCGGCTCACATTATCCATAATCACAATCGGGCCAGCGCGCATAATCCGTGGTATGCTTTTTTTCTTAATTCAGCCAGCCGCCGCCACATCGGTTCCTGGTTACGCTATTTATTAAAATGGGCCGGCAAAAAAGAACCGCAGCACTAAATGCGGTTCTTTTAAATGGATGTAAAACTTAAAAGGCGAGTCGGAATAAGCCGTCCTGCCCGTCGGCGCGGCCGGTAAAATAGAGTTCGTGCTGACTGATGCGAATGAGCGTGTCGAAGCGTTCCGGCTGGAGCAAGAGAAGAGAGTCGGCGAATGGCTGAGAGGAAGCGGGACGCACGTAAATACTTCCACTCGCGACGAACAAATAATAATCGCTTTGCGGAATGCGGGCAATAGCCGCGACAGCCTCGCCCCAGCGCGAGAGTATTTCGTCAGAACCATTGCTCCAATGACGCAGCTCGAAGGGAGTGGCATAGAACAGCTCGCTGTCATTCCAGCGACCGGTTTGAAAATGATCCGCGATTGGAGCCAGTCGATAGGAAGAAAGCAGGGGAAGGGGACGTTCCAGACGGTAGAGTGGACCACCGCCGATTGTTTGCACGAGCACATTGCCTTGCCCGTCGGCCGCGAATCGGTAGCGACCCGCGGGTAAGGTTTGCCGTACTTCCCGTTCCGGGGAGGTTGTGTCGAAGATGAGGAGTGTCGGAGTATTGCCCGCTACGAGTAGCATGGTGCGTCCATTTTCCACATGCATATCGTTAACCGGCATGACGCCGAGCTGATCGGTTATATCAAGACGCATCTGCTTAAGCTTTTCTATCGGATCAAGACGCCAGAGGTTGCTGCCTTCTATCGCCCAGAGCTGTCCATCCGCCGCCCAGCGTATGATAGAGGCTTTTATTCCAAAGACAGTATTAATATCGGTCAATGAGGCGGCCTGTCGGTCGTAAAGCAGCGCTTGTCCGATTAGGAGGAAGCGTCCGTCAGGCGACCAGCTCATTTCTTTATTTGTTGCTTCCTGGGAAGTCTCGATACTTTGCGTGGTTCCTTCACTCAGGGAGGTAATCGTGATAGTCGTTCCGGCGAACGTGGCGAGCAGCTTTTCGTCGGCAGAGAGAGAAAAGTTGGTTGAGGGCGGGAGCGCCGTTACCAGTTGCGCGCTGTTCTTTTGGAATAGTTCGATTGTTCCGGTGTTGTGGACCTGGCCGGGTTGAAGGCTGATTTTTTCTTCCCAGGGGGCATAGCCGTCCAATTCGAGCCGCAGCACATAGTCGCCGGGTTTCAGTCCGGAAATTTTGGTTTTCGTATGAGGATCTGGGGCCTGACCGAAAAATTGTCGGGCGAGACTGCCGGGCGTTTCGCCATTGAGGGTAAGCGTTGCTCCTGCCGGATCGCTATCGATAATGATGCCGGCGGTTTTTTCCAGCTCGAGGCGCTGCCAGTTGACGGAATTTCCCGTTGCGTACAAAAGAATCACCGGCACAATTACCGCAAAAAGAAAAATGAAGAAATAAAAAAGGAGGCGGCGTTTGGCAAGCGACATACTGTAAGGAGTTTAAGAGGAGGCAAACGTCAGTCCACACGGCTAATAGCGACGCCAAGCGCCTTGAGGCGCTGTTCGATGTTCTCATAGCCGCGTTCGATCTGGTATATATTGTCGATGCGCGTAGTGCCGCGGGCGATAATTCCGGCGATGATCATGGAGATCCCCGCCCGCAGATCAGGCGAGGTGAGGGCGCGGCCGTGCAGCGGAGTCGGTCCCTGTATGACGACGCGGTGCGGATCGCACATGGTTACGCTCGCGCCCATCTGGGACAGCATGTCCGTAAAAAGAAGGCGGCGGTCATAAATCGTTTCATGAATGAGCGAGGAGCCGTGCGCCTGGGTCATGAGCACGGTAAAGGGCGATTGCAGGTCGGTAGGAAATCCCGGGTATTCGTGAGTTTTCAAATTATAAGCCGGGAGCTTCTTGGGGAAAGACGTTATCTTGAGCCAGTCGCTGCCGACGGAAAAGCCGATACCGAGTTTGCGGAATATGGCTAGAAGGGATTCGACATGGGCCGGTTGGCAGTGGGTGATGGTGAGCGGTGCGCGGGCGGCCGCGGCCAGGATGGCAAAGGTGCCTGTCTCGATTCGGTCGGGAATGATGGTGAACGTACCGGCGGAAAGTTTTTTAACGCCGCGGATTGTAATGGTCGGGGAGCCGGCTCCTTGGATCTTAGCACCCTGGCTGATGAGATAGTCGGCGAGGGCGGCAATCTCCGGTTCCATGGCACAGTTCTTAAGGACGGTGACACCGTCGGCCAGAACGGCCGTCATAAGCAGGCTCTCCGTACCGGTAACGCTGACGGTTGTAAAGTAGTATTCGGTGCCGCGCAGACGCTTGGCTTTGATGTGATAGAGTCCGTCGCTTTCTGACACTTCTGCGCCGAGAGCTATGAATCCGTCAATAAACAAATCGATCGGACGCGTCCCGGCGCCGATAACGCAGCCACCTGGATGAGGGAAGCTGACTGAGCCGGTGCGGGCAAGTAGGGGACCGGCAAACATAATAGAGGCGCGGAACTTATTGGCTAATTCCGGGCTGATGATGGATGAAGTCGGCCGTTTGAGTTCCAGAATGGCCGTGGCGCCTTTGCGTTCGACGCGACCTCCGAGCGAAACAAAAACTTCGAGAGCGCGTTTGGTATCCTCGATATCAGGCAGGTTGCGCAGCCGCAACGGTTCGGCCGACAGTAAAGCGGCAGGGATGATTTTGAGGGCAGCATTTTTGGCACCGCCGACGCGGATTTCTCCGCTGAGACGGTGTTGGCCCTGGATGATGAATTGTGGCATAGCTTTTAGTGTAGCGGAAAGAGACTTTTTTTTCAATCCAGCCTTCATACGCTGTCAGCAGTATGCTATACTGGAACAATGGAAAATATACAGCCGGACAGCAGCTTGGTTCTTAGCCCGCGTCGTCGTCGCCTGACATCGCTTATTTTTGGCATTGTCCTAGTTGTCGTTGCTTTTGCCGCCGGCATGCGCACGCAGACGATACGCAGCCAACAATCAGCTGGAATGGTGAGCGATGGACAGCTTATCAATAAACCTGGTGCTACCGTGCGTGGCCGCGATGTTGATTTTGCGCTTTTTTGGAACGTCTGGGATACCTTGCGCAAAGATTATGTGGACAGCGGCGCGCTGACTGATAAAAAATTATTTTACGGAGCATTACAGGGATTAGTGCAATCGACCGGCGATCCGTACACGGTCTTCATGGACCCGCAGGATGCCAAAGACTTTCAGGACGATCTAGCGGGCACCTTTGAGGGGATTGGGGCAGAAATCGGTTTCCGGGATAATATGCTGGCCATCATGGCACCGATTGAAGATATGCCGGCGATGAAGGCGGGCGTGCGGGCCGGCGATAAGATATTTGCCATCGACGGTAAAAGCGCCGCCAAGCTGCCGCTTGACGATGCCATCAAGGCTATTCGCGGACCAAAGGGAACTAAGGTTACCTTAACACTGATGCGGGACAAGTCTGATAAGCCGATTGATATCACGATTGTACGCGATACCGTAGTCGTCAAGAGCGTCAAGAGTACCTGGCGTGAAGCTGACAAGGTGTATGTTATCCGCGTATCGAATTTCAATAATGAAACGGAAAAGCTTTTTACGGAGGCGGTTCAGGACGCGCTCGATAAGAAAGCCCGCGGCGTTATTCTTGACCTGCGCAATAACCCGGGCGGCTACCTGGAGACCGCCGTGCAGATGGCTAGCGAATGGATACCGCAGGGAGTTATCGTTTCCCAGGAATTTGGCAATAAGGAAAAGACTGATGAAAAGTCGACGGGAGCCGGACGTCTCGTCAATATGCCAACCGTTGTGCTTATTAATGAAGGCAGCGCCTCTGCCTCGGAAATAGTAGCCGGCGCTCTTAAAGACTATGGCAAGGCTCGGCTCGTCGGCCAAAAGAGTTTTGGCAAAGGTTCGGTACAAATTCTAAAGCAGTTACCAGACGGATCAGTAGTTAAGGTGACAACGGCCAAATGGCTGACCCCTAAAGGCTCCTATATTCACGAGAAGGGTATCGAACCGGATGTGGCTGTCGAGCGAAGCGTTGAGGATCGCCAGGCAGACAAAGACCCACAGTTTGATCAGGCACTTAAAGAGTTTGCTCCCAAGAAATAAGTATATGACTCCCTACCGGCCTCGGCGTTCTCCAGCAGGTTTCACGCTCATCGAAATCGTTGTCACCATGGCTATTATGGGCGTAATCATGACGTTGTCGCTGGTCAATTTCAGCAGTATCAGTTCTTCGTCGGGATCGAAGCTGGGTAATGAAACGCTGGTGAGCGACCTGCGTTCCATGGCTCAAAAAGCGCTTATGAAAGAGCATTTCCAAGGACGTCCGACCTATGGCTGGGGAGCATATATTGATTGCGAGGCTGAAAGCTACACTCTTTTCGCTGATTTTAATGGAAATAAGGTGTATGATCCGGTAGAAAAATATCGAACCGTCGATGTGAGCGGCAAGATGCGCCTTGTTAAAGGCACGTTGAATGGTACCGATTATTCTGATAATTTTTCAATACTATTTGGCAATGAAACAGCCTTTACTAACATGGAGGCAACGTGGCTGACCCCTGATCTCGGCTTGTTGCTTATCGAAACAAGTAATGACTTAGGAGCAAATCTAAAGCATATTTCCGTGAACTCGCTTGGCGTCGTTGATCTGCAATAATATGAATGTTTTTCCAGCACATCAGAAAGGATTTACGATCATAGAAGTAGTGGTTGCCATTGGCATTCTCGTTCTGGCCCTGGGCGGAGCGATGTCGCTTATCATCTTGACTCGTGAATCGGAGAATTCGGCGCAGAATACTCTTGTTGCTACATATTTGGCGCAAGAAGGCCAGGAGATGATCCGGTATGTGCGGGACAGCAGTGCGTTGTACGGCTCGGATCATTTTGGTGTCATCGCCTCGACTGTAGATCCCTATGTCGATTCCTTTGTTATAGACTCGTCAGGAAAGGACAGTATTGTAGCAGTTCCGAGCGGACTCGCTAAAGACGCCCCGGTTCTTCGCATTTTTAACGGACGTTATACGTATACTAACGATCCGGCAGCCGAAGACACAATTTTTCATCGTTTAATTACGACGACGTATCATGCGCCGGCGGACGGACTTCCGGCCTATCTTGATGTCAAATCAGAGGTCTACTGGGACTGGGATGGAAAAAAACGTACGTATAGTCTTATGAGTCAGCTGACTGATTGGCGTCAATAACATATGAAAGGATTGAAAAAAAACGGAACAGCCGGTTTTACGCTTGTTGAGCTGATGGTTGCCACCGCTCTGTTCGTTGTGGTCATGAGTATTTCGACAGAAATCTTTATCCGGACGGCTGATAGTCAGGCGCGGTCGGTTTCCGCCAAGAGCGTCCAAGAAAGCGCCGCCTTCGCGCTGGCTGCCATGGTATCTGAAATGAAAGGCGCTCGGCCAATCGGCGATACCTGTGTAGCGGCTTGCGAAACTCCGCTGCCGTTTTTCTGTACGGCGGGGGCGGATCTTGTTTTTAAAAATGAGCATGATGTATGCGTGACTTATTCGATAGAGAACGATGCCGATGATATACCACGTCTCAAAGTGGTTCGGGGTTATTCGACGGGGGATAAGGTGGATTATCTGACGCCACCCAGCGTTCGGGTCAGCGCCTTACATTTTGCGACGGAGGGATTAGATGACCCCAGTTTTCCGTTGGCGAAAGGGACTATTTTTCTTAAGTTAGAAACACTAACCGATGCCGCCGTGCCGGCTTCGGCCGCGGTGCAAACAACCGTCGTGGGACCCTCGGATATTTATAGGCACTAAATGAGTTTTATGACTTCTACACGGCTTGGCTTCACTATATATCGCGATCAGCGTGGCATCGCCCTGCTGCTGGTTATGGCAGTGGTCTTTGTAGTAATTGCGTCGATTACTGTCAGCGCCGGACTGGTTATCGGTAACCTTGATGCGTTGCGCAGCCGCTTCGATCTGACTCAGTCGGAAGCTTCTCTGCAGGCTGCCGGTGAGAGGATTCGCGGATATATTCGGATGGATAATAATGTGTTTGACGGCTGCCAGGTAGGGGATTGTCTGTCGGCATCAGGCGGCTCCTGCACTAGCTGTGGCAGCGGGGATGCGGATTATAGCAGCGGGGATATTACTTACCGGGCGATCCTTAAAGGACTGCTGGCTCCGGACGCCTCCACTCCGGGTTATGCTATTTTTGGCATCGATGCCTATTTAAAAAACCGCCATGTGCGGCAATCGGATCATTTCTGTCTTAATACCTGCGCTTCCGCCGGACATAATTGCGGCGACGATAGCTGCGGCGGCAGCTGTGGCAGCTGCGGACCGAGCGAAACCTGCGGGGGCGGCGGTACGCCCGGTGTCTGCGATACCGGTAATTGCAGCGATATTTCAATAGAATGCGGCGGCGCCTGTATCGAGGGCGCGAATTGTGGCGGGGGCGTATTAATTGATGCGGCCCAGCGTATTGTTGTTTCCCGATCGGGTTGTACCGAGGACGGCAGCGATTGTACTGGAGGTGCCGATACCATTGAACGAGTCTGGGATAGTGGCGGAACAAGCGACAACACTGCTGCCGAAGATGAGTCGGACGGCCGCGTTAACGTCGCCATTCTTGATCCGGTGGTTAATACTCAGTATGCCGCCGCGGCCTATTGCGACAGTTTGACCTATGGCGGATATGACTGGTACCTACCCGCCAAGAATGAACTGGATAAGATATATATTCAGAAGGTCGCCGGGTCGGTAACAGGTCTGGCAGCTGAAACGTATCTCAGTTCGACGGATGAAAATAGCAGCAACGACCGGGAATGGGTCCAGCACATGGACAGCGGGTCGAGTTCATCGGATAAGAAATCATCGATTTATTTTGTACGCTGTGTACGGCGTTTCTAAGTATGAAACGGGCAGAGGCAGTGAAAAGAATCAGCAAGCTTCGTACCGAGCTGGATCGGCATCGGTATTTGTATTATGTATTGGACGCGCCGGAAATTTCCGATGCAGCTCATGATGCCTTAAAAGAGGAGCTCGAGAGGATTGAATCGGAATTTCCCGATTTAGTAACGCCTGATTCGCCGACGCAGCGGATCGGCGAAAAAGCTTCAGGCGCCTTCCCTAAGGTACGGCATGCGTCGCCTATGCTTTCGCTTTTTGACGCCTTTAGCGCGCAGGAGATGCGCGATTGGGAGGAGCGTACTCGCAAAATTTTAGGCAAGCAGGCGGGCGCAGGCGCTCCGCTTGATTACCATGCCGAGCTGAAAATGGACGGCCTGGCAATAAGCCTTTTGTATCGTCGCGGACAGCTGGTACGTGGCGCGACGCGCGGCGACGGGCAGGTAGGCGAGAACGTTACGGCTAATATCCGCACGATTGCCTCGGTGCCATTGCGCTTACGGGCTCCTTCGCCCAAGGAGCTTCGCTCCCGTAATTTTTCAGAGGCTTCACAGGCACTCATTACCCAGGCTCTCGAGTCTGGTGAAATAGAGGTTCGGGGAGAAGCTATTATGACCGAAGAAACCTTGCAGCGTCTCAATGCCGCCAATGCCAAGGCAGGTAAGCCTCTTTTTGCGAATTCGCGGAACGCCGCGGCGGGCGCAATCCGGCAGCTTAACCCGGCCGTGACGGCCGAGCGCGAACTGGATTTTTACGCGTACGCCATTGCGACCGATTTTGGCTTGACCAGCCACTCGTCCGAACATGCGCTGGCGACGCTTCTCGGCTTTCGTTCATTATCCGCTAATAAAGTTTGCCATGGCCTTGCTGAGCTGCTGGCTTTTCATGATACCTGGGAAAAGAAAAGGACAAAACTGCCTTTTGAATGCGACGGTGTTGTGGCAGTAGTTGACACGATGGCCTTATGGTCGCAACTTGGAGTTGTGGGCAAGGGACCGCGTTATATGATGGCCTATAAATTCGCCAACGAACAGGCGACAACCCGTCTTAATGCGGTAACGTGGCAGATTGGCCGGAGCGGTATTCTAACGCCGACAGCTCATGTTGAACCAGTGAGGGTTAAAGGCGTTATTATTTCTAATGCGACGCTTCATAATTATGACGAGATTCAGCGTCTTGGTGTCCGTACCGGTGATACGGTGATTCTCGAAAGAGCCGGCGATGTTATTCCAAAAATTATTGGGGTTCTTCCAAAATTACGCACGGGCAAGGAAAAAGTTATCCGCCCGCCCCTGCGCTGTCCGATGTGCGGTTCTTCAGTCTCGCGAACAGAGGGCGAGGTGGCGTTCCGCTGTTCGAATACCGACTGTTACGCGGTTAACCTCCGCCGTCTGGAGCATTGGGCTGGAAAAAATGCCCTTGATATTATCGGTCTCGGTCCGAAGGTTGTGGAGCAGCTCATGCAGGCCGGCTTAGTGAGTACGGCGGCAGATTTGTATCGCCTGAGCAAGGGCGACTTGTTGGCGCTTGATCGATTTGCTGAACAGTCTGCCGCAAAGTTACAGGCAGCAATTGACGCGTCCCGTTCTTGTGAGCTGGAACGTTTTATTTTTGCCCTCGGTTTGCCGCATATCGGCGAAGAAAGTGCCCGATTGCTGGCCGGATATTTTTTCAAAGAGTCGGCCGCCAAACAGAAGAAGCTAAAAAATCCCAGCGACCTCGCTCTTCTTGCGCATGATTTTTCTGAGGCGGATTTGGCGGGGCTGCCGGATGTGGGACCGGTTGTCTCGCACAGCATAGTGGCCTGGTTTGCAAAATCTGCCAACCGCCGCTTACTTGAAGAGTTAGCTGATCTTGGCTTTGTTTTTCATTCACCGCGCACAGTAGCGAAGAATACTGCCCTGAGCAGCCAGACTTTTGTGCTGACCGGTACGCTGGAGTCTTTGGATCGCGCAGAGGCAAAAAAGCGTATTATCGCCCTGGGCGGTTCTGTTTCCGCGGCCGTATCGCGTCATACAAGTGCGGTTATTGCCGGCAGTAATCCGGGCAGTAAATTAGCGGAAGCGCGCCGTCTCGGCATCCCGGTTTGGACGGAAGCGGAATTTTTAAAAAAAATTTAACCATTAATATATGAAAAGATCTTCAGGCTCTGCCTTTAGCTTAGTTGAACTCATCGTAGTGGTAGCTATTATCGGCGTGCTGACGACCCTCGGAATTGTTTCATTCCGGGGTATACGCCAGAATGCCCGCGATTCCCGGCGCATCGCCGATATTAATCAGCTGCAGCTTGCTCTTAAGACATATTATAATGATAACGGTTTTTACCCGACATATATAACGCCGGGGACGAGTTTGGTTTACGGAGGCAAGACGTATCTTCAGCAGATACCCGCAAATCCTGAGCCAAAAAATGATAAGGATTGTCCGGATGCCGATTATGTTTATGCGCCCCTGGAGAATGGTCAATCGTATTCTCTAAATTTTTGTTTGGCCTCAAAGACCAGTTCTCTCGCCGGTGGTGTGTATACGGCGACGAGCTTGGGACTGCTGAGCTGTCCTGAGGGTTATGTTCGTGTGGTGGGCAGTGCGGATATGAATACGCCGGACTTTTGTGTTATGAAGTATGAGGCAAAATGCAATAATAAAGATCCTAAGTTTACTGGAGTTGGCGCATATGACAACGTCTCTGAGCCATGTGAAGGCGTCCACTCAGTTGTGAGCCAGTCTGACGGAATGCCGATTGGCAATGTTACGGTTACGCAGGCTCGGGCTTATTGCCACGCGCTGGGCGCTCATCTTATGACAAATGCCGAATGGATGACGATTGCGCGAGCGGGGGAGATGAACCCTAGTAACTGGTCAGACGAAATTTGGTACAGCACGTTGGCCCGTGGAAATTTTGATGGCGGCTCTGTCATGGATGGGGCATGGGAATATGCGGATGGTGAAAACTCTACCGACCTTGCCCATCGTCGTACTTTGGAATTGCCTAGTGGAGAAAAGATTTGGGACATCTCCGGGAACGTTGCTGAATGGGTTGATGATACCTGTGAACAGGGCGAAAGCGCCGGCCGGTACTACGATACTAGCGGAAACCCAGTCAACTGGCATGATAATAACCTACTTGACTATGAATTGGGAGTCTCGGGTCCGATTGACGAATCACCTGATGAACAGCAGTACGGCAGTTATAAGGGCTGCAGCGCTGACGATTATTCAATAGCGCGTGGCGGAGCGCTTAATGATGTTGGCGTTGATGATCCGGCTCATGGTGCGGGGATCTATTATATGAATATGACTGCCGGTATCGAAGAGCCGCTCGAGGCTACGGGTTTCCGTTGCGTGAAGTAAGTCGCCGATTATTTTGTCCTTATTCATCAATAATCAATTGACCAGAGCGCTTTTTAAGGCTAAAATAAGCGGGAGACTTATTATTACGTATGTCGTCCCGCAAAAATAACCAAGGCTTTTCGCTTATCGAGTTACTGGTGGTTGTCGCCATCATCGGAGTTTTGGCAACTCTCACCGGCGTTTCAATGAATAATGCGCGTCGGGCCAGTCGTGATCCGCGACGGCTGTCTGATATAAAACAGATTCAGCTGGCCTTACGCCTGTATTATCTTGATAATGGAACATATCCCTCGGCAGTGACCGGCGGCGGCAGTATTGCGGCTCATGGTACGAGTTATTTATTGCGTGTGCCGGAGAATCCGTTACCGCAATCTGATGGCAACTGTCCGGCTGCCGGCTATCGCTATCATTCACTGGAGGGAGGCCAGGTTTTTACGCTGAATTTCTGTCTCGGTACGCGCGCCGATACGCTGACGGCCGGTCAGTACTCGGCCACGGCGAGTGGTATCCTCGGTTGCCCGACGGGATATACGCGTGTGGTGGGCAGTCCGCTGTCGGGCACTACTGATTTTTGCGCAATGACCTACGAGGCAAAATGTTCGGCCGATAGTGAAGCAGTAGCGTTGACGGCGGAAGGAGCACATGATAATGTGGCTGCTCCCTGTCCGCCGGGAAAGGTCGTTAGCCGGGCGGAGGGCGTGCCGATTGCCAACGTATCTCTCGCTGACGCTCGTGCCTATTGCGCCGCGGCGGGCGCGCATCTTATGACGAACGCCGAGTGGATGACGATTGCCCGTGATGCCGAACTTTTACCGGAAAATTGGGAAGCCGGGACCGTCGGGATTGGTTTCATGCCTCGTGGAAATTTCGGGGGTGATTTTGCCGTAGAGGACGGCAGTGATCCCTATGCCGGTGGAGAATTAGCCGATGACTTTACCTGGTATCGCCGGCTAGCGTTATCGACCGATGATGTAATCTGGGATATGTCCGGAAACGTTTCAGAATGGATTGATGATTCTTGTCTGTCGGGTAATGGAGAAGGGAAGTATTCCGAAGTCGGCGCTGCTTCCCCGGTATTTTGGGACGCCGCCGCTGTGCAGGATTTTGAACTGGCCGCGGCCGGTCCTCATTTGCCGCTGTGGCTGACAGGTGATTATTATGGCAGCTATCGCGGTTGCTCGGGCGATGGACAGCCGATGATTCGCGGCGGCGGGGTACATGACGGCGACCGCGAAGAGTCAGATCGCAGTCCCGGCCTGTATTTTCTTGATATGAGCCGTAAGCCAGACACAACCTTTTCGACTACCGGTTTTCGCTGCGTAAAGTAATATAAATGACATGCCGATGAAATCAGACGACATTAAGAAAATCGCCCACCTTGCCCGCTTGAAGCTGAGCGAGGCGGAGGTAATTGCCTACCGTCGTGATTTTGCCGGCATTTTATCGTATGTTGATCAGTTGCGCGGCTTAACATTGCCTCAGCTCAAGAAGAACAGGAGCGCTGCGGCGACTGCTCGCCTGCGCGCCGATCGGGTTGTGCCCTCGCCTGCAGACGAGCAAAAGACTGCTCTTGATCAATTTTCCGATCAGGCCGGACGCCAGCTCAAAACGAAACGGATTTTATGAAGTTGAATGAAATGACTATTGCCGATGCCCGCCGACGGCTTGATGAGGGTGAGATTTCGGCGGTTGATGTGGCCGCCGCCTGCCTTAAGCGCATCAAAGCAGTTAATCGTAAGCTTAACGCCTGTCTGTTGATTGACGAGCGGGGCGCGCTGGCAGCCGCACGGGCAGCGGACAAGCGTTTGGCCGCTGGAGAACGCAGTGAGCTTTTAGGTATTCCGTTTCTGGTCAAGGATAATATCATGACTAAGGGATTGGTGACGACGGCTGGATCGAGAATGCTGGAAAAATATGTCGCTCCCTATGACGCGACTGTTATGGTCCGTTTAAAAGAAGCTGGCGCGGTGCTGCTCGGCAAAACAAATCTTGATGAATTCGCCCACGGATCATCGACCGAATACAGCGCTTTTGGTCCGACAAAGAATCCCTGGGACCGCACCAGGGTTCCCGGCGGTTCATCGGGTGGTTCGGCGGCAGCCGTGGCAGCTGATATGTGTTTATTCGCTCTCGGGACGGATACGGGCGGATCAGTTCGGCATCCGGCAGCGTTTTGCGGTGTTACTGGATTTAAGCCTACCTACGGCCTCTGTTCACGTTTCGGTCTTATTGCCATGACGAGCTCGACGGATGTTCCAGGCGTGTTGGCTAAGACGCCGGCTGACGCCGTCCTCGTGCTTGATTGTCTGGCTGGTCCTGATGAAAAAGACCTGACGACGGAAGCGGTTAAGATACCGATGAATTCCAAGCCATTCTCCTGGCGCGGCCGGCGAGTGGGCGTATTGAAATTGGATAAAGCGGCAAAAATTTCTCCAGCCGTTCGAAGATTGTATGATACCTCTGCTGTCCTTTTGAAAAAAGCCGGCGCCAAGATTATTCCGATACGCCTTCCGGCAAGCGCTCATGCGGTGGCCGCTTATTACGTCATCACCCCTAGCGAGATTAGTTCCAATTTGGCTCGCTTTGACGGCCTGCGTTATGGCCAGAGCTCCCGTCGCGCCAAAGATTTGCTCGACTATTATGTGTCGGCCCGCGAGGAAGGATTTGGTCCCGAAGTGAAGCGCCGCATTCTGCTCGGTACCTTTGCCCTGAGCGCCGGATATTTTGATGCCTATTATCGGCAGGCTCAAGCAGTTCGTGAAGCAATTATTGCGGAGTATGCAGCGGCTTTTAAAAATTGCGATATAATAATGACTCCGGCAACGCCATCAGCTGCCTTTAAAATTGGCGGCAAGAAAGATCCGCTGGCAATGTATTTAGAGGATGTCTTTTCGGTCCCAGCTTCTCTGGCTGGCGTGCCGGCTGTTTCCGTGCCGATGGCTCTTAAGCCTTTGCCATTGGGTCTGCAGTTCATCGCGCCACGTTTCGCTGACCACCAGCTGCTCGCCGCCGCTGAAGCGTATCGTAATCTGGCTCAGCTGCCGGACTTCACTCCTAATCTTTAATTTTTTTCTATGAAGAAGCCTGTCAATACGTTCCGTTATCAGCAAAACCGCAACATGTTGCGCTGGTTGCTGATCTTTTGCGCCGTGATAGTTGTCGGTTCTGCTCTGTTGTTAGTAACGCTTCCGGAAAATCGGGAACGTCTGTTTGGCGCGTTGCGCCGCGGCGAGGGACTACAGAAAAAATCCCCGTCGGAGCCGATTCCGTCTGAAGCAGGTTTGAATGGAGCGGCTGTAGTCAACACCGATATCTCTGTCCGTCCCATTTCGACTGAAGATCATCTGCTCGGAGAAATTTCCGCACCGGTTCAGCTTATTGTCTATGGCGATTTTCAATGTCCATTTTGCGCACGCTTCTTTGATACGCTCGAACAAGCGCGAAAAGAATACGGCCGCAAGCTGGTTATTGCCTTCCGCAACTACCCCCTCGCTAATCATGACCTGGCCATGCCGGCCGCTAACGCCCTCGAATGCGCCGCCGCTCAAGGCAAGTTTGAGACAGCCTATTATTCGCTTTTCGAAGCGAACAAAGCCGCTACGCTCACCCAGAATTTTCTTAATGGCCTCGGCGCGACGTTAGAACTGGATGAAGGCGTTTATCTTGGTTGTTTGACGAAAGCGGAATATACCGATAAGATAGCCGCTGAAAAAGCCGAGGTAAAAAAATTGGGCGTTATCGGAACTCCGGCCAGCTTTATTAACGGTGAATATCTCCCGGGAGCCGTGCCGTATGAGGACTTTACATATCCCGATGGCAGCAAGGGCGAGGGACTGAAGACGCTTATTGAAAAGAAGCTCATAAAGTAGTACGATTAGCTTCCGGCGTTGTCCGGAACATGGAAGGATCGCATAGTGGTCGAGTGCGCTTGCTTGGAAAGCAAGTAGGCCTTAACGGGTCTCCGGGGTTCGAATCCCCGTCCTTCCGCATAATTTAAAAGCTCGGCATATGCCGAGCTTTTAAATTATTGTGGAGAAGGGGATGCGAACCTTTAGGTTCGGGTTGTCGAGGATAGCGAGGACGCGGAAAATTGTTTCCGCTTCCGCGCGGCGCAGATAACGC
>CAZFYY010000009.1:0-31023 GCA_964523425.1 uncultured Gammaproteobacteria bacterium | reverse complement strand
ATGCTAATCAGGCACTGCCGCTTGATCGCAAAATGGCTCCGGGCCTAATCGCGCCGCAGTCTTCCTTTACCTTTGTCGCCGCTTACGATATCAGCGATAAGACCGCCCCGAAGCTGATTCGACGGCTAGAATTAGAAGGCAATTACGTTTCATCCCGTCTCATTGGCAGCCGCCTGTATTTCATTACTTCCTTGTATAATTTCTACCCGGCCGCCGATGCTTCTCTGCCGCGTATCATGGAGGGCGGAAAGGTAATTTCCGGCGACACTTCGAGCGACCGGTATGTGTATCCAGATGTTTACTATATTGATGCGCCTTCGGCTCTAAACGCCACGACGGTAACGGCGTTTAATCTTGATGATTTGTTGGCTGCGCCGCTGGAACAGGTATATCTCATGCCGGCCGGCGAAACGGTATATGCTTCGGCGGAAAGTCTCTATATCGCCTACACTAAATATCTAAGCGAGTATGATTTGAAAATGGCGGTTGCTCGCGAAGTGTTAGCTCCGCGTCTGAGCGCTACGCTGCGCGCCCGGCTTGATGCCATTGCGGCGATCGATACGGCAATTCTTTCGGATGAGGAAAAGTTGTATAAGACAAATCAGGTAATCGAAACCTACCTGGCTTCCCTGAGCGCCGATGAACAGGCGTCGTTAGGCAAGGAAGTTGAAGCGGAGTTCACTCGCCGTCACCCGAATGTGGGCAAGGAATTAGAAAAAACTGTCATTCATCGCATTGCGTTAGGGGAGAAGGCGCTTGAATATCGCGGGGCGGGCGAGGTGACGGGCCGACTCCTCAATCAGTATTCTATTGATGAGTTTGAGGGCAATCTCCGCCTGGCCACCACGCGACAGCGCAATTGGATTATGCCATTTATGTTCGGCGCAATGCCCGCGATCGCTCCGGCTTCGGTCGATTCTTACAATAATTTATATGTGCTTAATGGCGACATGAAAGTGGTTGGCCAGATAGAGGATATGGCCAAGGGCGAGAGCCTTTATTCTGCCCGCTTTATGGGCAAGCGCGGGTATCTGGTGACGTTCCGGCAGGTTGATCCGCTCTTTGTGCTTGATCTGGCGCAGCCCGCCGCGCCCAGCGTGCTCGGACAATTAAAGGTTCCCGGGTTCTCTAATTATCTGCAGCCGTATAGCGACACGCTTCTGATTGGACTCGGCAAAGAGGCGAATGACAAGGGCGATCAGGGCGTTGAAATCGGCGGCCTGAAAGCCAGCCTGTTCGATGTATCCGATCCAGCCCAGCCGAAGGAGATTGCCAGTCTTGCCATCGGCGGCCGGGGCAGCGATTCTTCTGCTCTCTATGATTACAAAGGCGTTCTCTTCTCCAAGGAAAAGGGAATTCTAGCTCTGCCGGCGACTATCACGCCAAAAAATAACAGCGATTATCGGGCAGATTTCCAAGGCATTTTAGTCTTGGATGTGACGACGAATAAGATTGCGGAACGTGGACGGATTTCTTTCCGTCTGCCGGAACAGATGAGCAAGGATAATACCTATGTCGATGATTCGGCTCGCCGCGCGCTGTATATTGGTGATATTCTATATGGATACTCGCCGGCTACAATCAAGGCTCATCGCTTAGAAGGTTTGAAGGCGGTCAGCTCAATTGATTTGCCTCGTCCGGCGCCTAATCAGTATCCTCAACCCCTTATGTATGAAACGTCCCCAGTCCCCAAGCGTTAATTTGCGTAATATACTGATTGGTCTAGCGGTCGTAGTGCTTTTAGCCATCGGCGTTGTGTATCGCTGGCGGTATAACCGCGTTCCGGCTGCGCCAGTTGTTTCGTCGTCGGTTGCTCCGGTTTCTGAGCAAGACTATCAAACAGCGGCCGCACCAGCAATTAAGCAACTGTATGCAGCTGTCGACGATACGGAATCCGTCCGTTCTGACCAGCGTGATGCCTTGCTTGCGATGCGCGTGCCAAAGGCATATAGAGATCTTCATCTAAAACTCGTCCTGGCCGCGGATGCGCTGCGGAGCGGGGATAGGGAAGAGGCGCGCCGCTTATTGGCATCCGCCCAGTCGGATTTTCCCTGGATAAAACAGTAGACCATGCCCTACGCTTTTCTCATTCTGCCCTATATTGCTTTACTGACGGCCGGTCTGTATGGTTGGTGGTTCTTGGATCCGACGAGCGTCTTCTGGGTACTGGGCGGAATCGTTGTCGGTTACTTGCTTGGCGCCTGGTGGCTTGATCAGACCCGTCGTGACTGGTGGCGCTTTGCCGTTACGCCTACACTGCTGGCGCTCGCCGCCTTGGCATTCTCTCTGCTCATTCCCGGCAAGGGAGGAGCTCTTAGCGTGCTCGTCGTGGCTGGAATTTTGCAGCTTCTCTATTGGCGCTATGCATATCTCTATGCCGCCCGTCCGGGCAATTATGTGCCATTCAGCTTGGAGCGTCTCGGTGCCAGCCTGGATTTCTTGACGGTGTATTTTTTAACGGCGGCCGGCTATGGACTGAAAACATTCTTGGACGTCCCGACCTGGATGCTGGCACTAGCTTTCGCCTTGCTTATTTCGTTGCTATGGAGTCAATGGCTCTGGGTTGGCAAAATAAATCGCGCCGTCGGGTGGCGGCATGCGGCCGTGGCCGCCGTTGTCCTAACTGAGCTTTTTTTACTGCAGTATTTTTCTCCCCTGGATTTTCGATTACTGGCTTTTCCGGTTGCCAGCGGCTATTATGTTTTAGTGAATCTGATGTCTCTTAAGATGGCCGGCAGCTTGGATCGTCGTAAAATATACACTCTCGGCGCCGTCCTTCTTGTCAGCTGGCTAGCTGTTTTCTTGACTGCCCGTTGGTTTTAATCCTAATCCTGAAATATATGAATCTCTCGCAACGCGCAAAATTTTGGATGGTCACATTAATTATCGTCCTGGCTAGCTGCTTTGGTGGAATTTTTGGCAATTGGATCTTTATATATTTTATGGATGCCTATTATGGCATCCCGGCCGGTTACTACGGTTCGGAACCTCTCCCGGTCTCCTCGGCTGGAAGAAATTTGTCAGCCAAGGATTTTGCGGCTGCCAATGAAGCCGTCGCACTGTCTTCGGAAGCGGAGGCTTCGTTGGTTGGTATTTTTCAGCGACTGCCGGTGGGTCAGCCTGCCCGCTATCTTCCGAAAGATAAGGCTGCCGAAGCGGTTGTCCTGACGGCTGACGGCTGGCTCCTACTGGTCAAACCGTTGCCGCAGTCACCCGGCGGCATCAAGGATTTTGTCGTAGTGACGAGCGATCAAAAGACCTACGATATTGATCGCTCGGTGAGCGATTCAGTCGCTCAGGTTTCCTTCCTGCATCTCGCTAAGGCCAGTAATCTTCCGGCTCGGGACTTTCGTCCCTCCAACGAGCTGAGCGTCGGACAGAATATCTTTGGGATTGAATGGCGAGGAACGGTCGAGCGCGGATTAATCTCCCGTCTGCCAGCGGAGGTCCGTTCAAGCGATCGGAGTATCGAAACATTCGCCGTGAGCGGCCTGTCTGGCCAGGATCTGTTTCTTTTCGATGGACAGAGCAGACTGGCCGGCTTCATGCGGGGACCAGTGGCGATTGCAGCCGATTCTGTAAGGCTGCTTATGGACAAGGTGTTGG
This sequence comes from uncultured Gammaproteobacteria bacterium, assembly GCA_964523425.1. Classification (GTDB taxonomy): domain Bacteria; phylum Patescibacteriota; class Patescibacteriia; order Patescibacteriales; family Patescibacteriaceae; genus Patescibacterium. Next base: position 27,417 of record CAZFYY010000009.1, on the reverse strand, counting down.
CCGAGGGCGCAATCCGCCGCCCAGCGCTCGGTCTTAATTATCTCAATCTGGCAGCCGTTGCCAATACTAATCAGTCGGGTTGGCTGCTTGCCCCTCGTGGAAAAGAACCGGCGGTGGTCGCGGGGGGAGCGGCGGCGCGCGGCGGCTTGCAGGCCGGGGACATCATTACTCGTTTCGATAATCTTTCGCTTGGCAAGACAAGCGACCTAGCCTTACTGCTCGCTCCGCATAAGCCTGGAGATGCCGTGGTGATCGAATATTCCCGCCAGGGCGAGTCGCGGAAAACTGCCATCGTGCTTGATCAGTTAACCGCTAAATAATATGTCATCCGTTTGGCCGCGCTCCTTCGGCTCCCGCACCGTACTTCTTCGCCTTGATCTTAACGTGCCGCTGCGTAATGGCCGGATTGTAGATGATTATAAAATACAAGCCGCTTTGCCTACTGTGCAAAAGCTGTCTTCCTCGCCGGTAATTATTTTAACGCACTTAGGAGAGCCGACGGTCCAGGGAGAATACGAGGCTACGAACGAATTATCGCTGGCGCCAATCGCCCGTCGGCTTGCTAATCTTACCGGCCGGCCGGTACGCTTGGCGAGCGGCTCCTGGGATGAACTTGAGGCCTATGCTGCGACGCTGCGTCCGGGCGATATCATGCTTCTTGAAAATCTGCGCTTTTGGAAAGGCGAGACAGCCAATAGCCGCTCCTTCGCTCGTCATCTGGCGCGCCTAGGGGAAGCATATGTCAATGATGCTTTTGCCGTTTCGCATCGTCGCCATGCTTCGGTCGCCGCAATAAAGAATTATCTGCCGAGCTTTGCCGGACCCGAGCTTCGTCTTGAATTTGCAAAATTGGCTCGAGTTAAGAGTGGCCGCCGTCCGCTTGTTGTTGTGATGGGCGGGGCTAAGATCTCAAGCAAGCTGCCACTCATTAAACGATTTTTACCTGGCGCTTCACAGGTGTTGGTCGGCGGAGCGTTGGCCAATGATTTGTTACGAGCCAGGGGAGTGTCAATCGGCGCTTCCTATCACGAGAAGGGCAAGGCGGCGGCGGGATCATCGGTTCGTTCGAAGAAAATTATTTTGCCCGAAGATGCGATTGTGGTAGATACTCGTGGAGATAGAAAGCGCCAGCCGCGAGTTTGTCGTATCAAGGATGTCGCGTCGCACGAGGCTATTGTTGATATTGGACCGGAAACCTGCCGGATTTTTTCTGAAATATTATCAGGGGCGCAAACCATCATCTGGAATGGGCCAATGGGAACTTTTGAAAAGTCCTTCGCTCGAAAGGGGACGAAGGCGATTGTCATGGCCTTGGTGGCGGCTCGTCAGCGCGGTGCGGCCATTGCGGCGGGAGGCGGAGAGACCGTTGAAGCAATCGCTCTTTTTAAAAAGACTGATTCCATAGACTGGGAATTAACAGGTGGTGGTGCCAGTCTCGCCTTTCTTTCCGGCGAAAATCTGCCTGGCCTTGCTGGACTCCTGGACTAGTCATCGGCTTGGCAAAGCGAGCGGTATGCTATAGTATAGATGACCTGCTCTATCCGCAGCTATTTATGTCAAAAACCGACAAGAAACGTACTGGTCCACGGCCCTTAGTCCTTATTACCCTCGAGGGTTGGGGCGTCGCGCCGGCGCATAGCGGGAATGCTATTACTGAAGCTGATCCGGCTTATTTCAAATCTCTCCTCAGTCATTATCCGGCTCTTACTCTGGAAGCTTCTGGTCCGGCAGTCGGGCTGGGAGCAGGTAAGCCGGTGACGAGTGAAGAAGGCTACGTTTTAATTGGATCGGGTCGGCCGCATAGCGACGTTACCTTCTTAATTAACGAAACCATCAAGCATGGTTCTTTTGGCAATGTTCCGGAGCTAGCCTCGTTTTTAAAAAGGGCGAGCGGCCGCCGTCTCCATTTGGTTGGCTTGCTCAGTCCATCGGACTGCGAAGCGTCGTTAATGCATCTCGAAGCCTTGCTGGCTGCCGCACGGGAAGCTGGTGTTACTGAAATACTACTGCATGCCATTTTAGATGGCCGCGATGCATCAGCGACCGCCGGACGATCTTTAGTTAGTGAATGGGAAGAGCGGTTGGCGCCAATCGGCCGGGTGGCGAGTCTCTCGGGACGTTTTTATGCGCTTGATCCCTATCGTAACTCGGCACGCATCAGCAAGGCAGTTGATGCCATCGTGGGCAGGGGTAATTGTCAGCCCGCCGCCGTCCAGGCTATTGCAGAGGCGTATGCCATGAAAATCTTTGATGAAGAATTTCCTCCGACCGTGATTCGGAATATGGAGCAGCCCTGTCCTGAACTTTCAGCGGCTGATTCGGTATTCTTTTTTAATGTTAGTCCCATGAGCATCCAGGCGCTGGCGAAAGGCCTGCTTACTGCTGTTCCGGGAATACACGCCATGAGTCTGACTGACTATGGCCTAGGCGAAATGCTGCCGGCTGCCTTTCACGCTCCGTCGATCGGAGCGACTCTCGGATCATGTATCTCGGCCGCGGGATTGCGTCAATTACGCCTCTCGGACAGCGAAGGATTTTCTGGAATTACCGCTTTTCTAAACGGTGGTAGTGAAATGCAATTAGCCGGCGAAGAAAGACTACTGCTTCCTACGCCGTTGCTCGAGGACTACGCCGAGCGGCCAGGGGTTGTTAATGACGAAATCGCCAAACAGGCAGTAAAGGCGATTGAAGATAAGAAATTCGATTTTATCGCCATTGCCTTCGCGAGCATTGATCGTTTAGCTCACGCGGCTAATCTTGAGGGGACTATTGAATCGATACGGTCGGTTGATGACGCGCTCGAACGTATCGTGACGGCGGCTTTGGCGGCGGGCGGCGCGGCTGTTATCACGGCGACGCACGGTCTGGCAGAGCAGACTATTACGCCTGATACCGATCGCTTCTCCTCGCATACCGGCCGCATCGTTCCTTTGCTCCTGGTAGCGAAAGAACTAGAGGGCTTTAGTCTCGGCTTCCAGCAGCCAATCGACGGCGATCTCTCGCCGTTGTCGGCGGCCGGGACTCTGTGTGACGTCGCCCCGACCATCCTTCGTCTTATGCATCTGCCGATTGATGAATCTATGAGTGGCGTCAGTCTGTATGACGCCAAGAATCCTTTATGAAACGACTGCGTCTTCCAGGATTTTTACGAACGAGTGAGACCGTCGTCGGAGCCGCTTTGGTCATCGCCACCCTCTCGATTGCCAGCCGCGCCCTAGGTGTCGTGCGCGACCGAATTCTTGCTTCGACCTTCGGTGCTGGCCAGACGCTGGACCTGTATTATGCCGCTTTTCGCTTACCGGACTTGGTTTTTAACCTCTTAGTGTTAGGTGCGCTGTCGGCTGGTTTCATTCCGATTTTTTCCAGCCTTATTTCCCGCAACGACGATGAACGTGCCTGGCGGCTGACAAATAATGTTCTCAATATTATCGGCGTCGCGCTGGCAGTGCTCTGTTCGGCCGGGATGCTGGCCGCGCCGCTCTTGGTGCGCCTCATTGCCCCCGGTTTTGAGCCCGAAGCCCGAGAAAGCATCGCCTCCCTGACTCGCATTATGTTCCTTTCGCCGTTCTTGCTCGGCATTTCCTGTGTTGTCGGCAGCGTCCTGCAGTCAAAGCGCCGTTTCTTCGTTTACTCGCTGTCGCCGATTTTTTATAATTTCGGCATTATCGCCGGCGCTCTCTGGCTCGCTCCGCGCTACGGCGTTACCGGTTTGGCCTGGGGAGTTGTAATGGGTTCGGCGGCTCACTTGCTTGTCCAGGTGCCGGAGTTTTTCCGGGTGGGCTTCCGTTTCCGCGCCCTGCTCGAATGGCGCGATCGCAGCGTACGGGCGGTTTTTGCCATGATGACTGCGCGTACCTTTGGCTTGGCCGTGACGCAGCTCAACCTGATGGCCATTACAATCATAGCCTCGTCCCTACCCTCCGGATCGCTGACTGTTTTTAGCTTGGCCAATAATCTCCAGTCTTTTCCGGTGGGTATTTTTGGAATTTCTTTCGCCGTAGCCGCTTTCCCGTTGATGTCGGCCGCCGAGGGGAGCGGGAAGATCATTGCCTTGGTTTCCAAAACTTTCCGACAGATTCTCTTTTTTATCATTCCCGCGACGGTTCTGATCGTAAGCTTGCGCGCTCAATTAGTCCGGGTTATTCTCGGTTCGGGAAAATTTGATTGGTCGGCAACGGTTCTGACAATCGACACGCTGGCGTTTTTCGCAATTTCGCTGTTTGCACAAGCGGCCTTGCCGCTCCTCTCCCGAGCGTTCTATGCCCAACACGATTCGAAAACTCCTTTGTTCACCGGCCTCGGGTCCGAAGCAATTAACATTTCGCTGGCCCTTATTCTTTCGAAAAAATTGGGAGCGCCGGGACTGGCGCTGGCTTTCACCTGTAGCAGTATCTTTAACTTCCTCATGCAATTCATTCTCCTCCATCGCAAGCTCGGGGGATTGGATGTTAAGCGTCTCGTCCGCTCTCTGCTTAAGTTCTCAATCGCCGCTATTTTTGCCGGGCTGGCCATTCAGGCGATGAAATTACTGGTCTGGCCCTTCGCCGACATGACGCGGGTGTGGGGCGTGCTGCTTCAGGCCTCGGCGGCCGGCTTGTTTGGGTTGGTCATTTATATAGCAGTCTGTTCACTTTTGCGGAGCGAAGAGATGATGGGTCTCTGGGGTTCGCTTAAGGGGCGTATTTTCCGTAAGTCACGTTTACCGGTCGGTGACAGCGGGGAGGCGCGCGGCATTTAAGTATGTCATTGACGTTTCAGCGCACAATTGAAAGTTTCACCTGCGGCCACTGCGGTCGGGAGGTGAGCGGCAATGGGTATACGAATCATTGTCCCGCTTGTCTGTATAGTCGTCATGTCGATATTCATCCCGGCGATCGGGCTGCTGACTGCGGGGGACTAATGAGACCCGTACAACTCGTACTTGAAGGAAAAAATCGCTATATACTCCATGAATGTTTGACCTGCGGTTTTCGTCGCCGAAATAAAGCGTCCGCCGAAGATGATAGTGAGGCGCTTATTGCCTTAAGCGCCCGCTAAGCCGGCTTTTTTCTTATCTATCTTTAGCGAAAAAATATACCAAACCGAAGTTATTTTAACTTGACGCAGGGGCGGTAATGGCTTATTATATAACAACCTTGTCACGAGCTAAACGCTCGGTACGCAGGCGGCCGCTCGAACCAAATGGATCGAGAGGAAAGTCCGGACTCCAGTAAAAGGGCAGTGGGTAACGCCCACCGGAAGCAATTCCAGGGAAAGTGCCACAGAGACAATACTATCTCGTTGCTTTCGAGCGGCGAGAGAAAGGTGAAAAGAGAACCCGTGTCGGCAAAATCGGCTAGGGCTCTCGTCTCCCGGTGACGGGATGACGCGGTAAACCCTGCCTGGAGCAAGAGCAAACCTCTGCTGCGCAATGCAGTCGGAGATGAAAAGTGGCTCGCTAGAATCTCCGAGCAATTGGAGATCAAGATAGATGGCCGCCGCCCCGAAAATCGGGGTACAGAATCCGGCTTATCGCGTACCGAGTGCTTAATTCCTGATAAGGAACATATGAAGAAATCAGACCTGTTCTATTCTGTTGTCTTGCTGCCAATCGACTTTGCCATGGTCGTTCTGGCTGGGCTATCCGCCTACTATCTGCGTTTCTCTTCGATCTCAACTGACATACGTCCGGTTATTTTTAGTTTGCCGTTTGGCGAATATCTTTCGATACTTCTTGTCCTGGCGGCCGTCTGGCTTGTTATTTTTGCTTTTACCGGACTGTATAATCTTCGCGAGCTCGGTTCGCTGAAGACTGAATTACGCAAAGTTATTTTCGGCTGCTCACTTGGTCTGGTTGCCGTTGTCATCTCCATATTTTTTTATCGCGAATTATTTTCTTCGCGTTTTATTGTCTTGGCGGGCTGGCTGTTGTCCATGCTCTATGTCGGTATCGGCCACGTCGCGGTATCGCTCATCCGCCGGCTTATGTTCAAGTATGGCGTGGGCACGCATAGCGTTGTTATTATAGGCGAGAGCCAGACATCAGACCGCCTTGTCCGGGAGTTTTCTCGACGAGGGGCCCTCGGCTATTCTGTTGTTAAACGCTTGGCCGACTTTAGTGCCGACAGTGCTCGGGAACTGGAAGAATTCTTGGCGGTACGGGCGGTCGACGAGGTGTTGCAGGCCGATCCTAATCTCTCGAAGAGCGACCGCTTGCGTCTCTATGATTTTGCGGACGAGCATCACTTGATATTTAAGTATGCAGCCGACCTCCTGGAAACGAAGGTCTTACGCGTCGAGGTTGATGAACTAGCCGGTATCCCGATTGTTGAAGTTAAAAAAACGCCGCTTGACGGTTGGGGACGGGTGGCTAAGCGGATTGTCGATATCATTGGTTCGCTGTTCCTGATTATTTTGACGAGCCCCGTTCTCCTTTTGACCATCCTTGCTATCAAGCTCGATTCGCGCGGACCAATTTTCTTTTCCCGCCTCGACGACGACAGCCCGCTCTATCGCGTCGGTCAGGGCGGTAAAAAATTCCGGTATCTTAAATTTCGTTCCATGCTCCCGCATACTGACAGCCTGCGCTACGGAGAGCTAGCGGAACGCAACCTGCGCAGCGACGGACCGATGGTAAAAATAAAAGATGATCCGCGCATAACCCGAGTCGGCGCTTTTATCCGCCGCTTTAGCATAGACGAATTGCCTGAGCTCTTTTTGGTCCTGACCGGCAGTATGAGCCTGGTTGGACCACGCCCGCATTTGCCGGAAGAAGTCGCCAAATATGAAAGCCGACACAAGAAAGTCATGACCATCAAACCCGGCATTACCGGACTGGCCCAGATTTCCGGACGCAGCGATTTAAGCTTTGATGAAGAGGTGCGGCTTGATATTTTTTATATTGAGAATTGGTCGCTTGTTTCCGATATCGTGATTTTGCTTAAGACACCCTTGGCGGTGCTCCGCTCGCGCGAGAGCGCCTAATATTATCGTATGAAGATAGCCCTCATCCATGACCATCTTGCCCAGGACGGCGGAGCCGAACAGGTCCTGCGCGCCTTTGCTCGGATGTATCCTGACGCCCCTATTTATACCCTGCTTTACGAGCCGGGAAACGTTGAGAAGCATTTTCCTGGACGTCATATTGAAACTTCCATTATCCAGCGTCTGCCGGGCGGCGTTCGGCATTACCAGTGGTATATGCCCTTCATGCCGATGGCGGTTGAGTTTTTTGATCTTAGCGGCTTTGACGTCGTTCTTTCCGACGCGAGCGCCTTTGCTAAAGGCGTCATTACCGGCACTGATACCCTTCATATTTGTTACTGCCATACCCCGACGCGCTATCTCTGGGATTATACCCACACGTATATCAAGGAGCTGCGCTACAACAAATATCTAAAAAAAATTGTCTCGCTTTTTCTTAATTACATCCGCGTCTGGGATAGTCAGGCGGCGGAGCGGGTTGATTTTTTCATTGCTAATTCCCGGACTGTTCGAAAGCGTATCGAGAAATATTACCATCGACCTTCAACCGTGATTTATCCGCCAGTCGATATTAAGGGTTTTAGCGTAGCCGATGCTCCGGGAAGCTATTTTCTTATCGGTGGGCGACTGGCGCCATATAAGCGCGTCGATATCGTCGTTGAGGCCTTTAAGAAAAACGGCCTGCCGCTAAAAATTTTTGGCAGCGGTGTCGATTTGGAGCGTTTACAGAAGCTCGCCGGCGGCGCGGTTAATATTGAATTCCTCGGCCGGGTAGACGACAAAAAAAAGGCGGATTTGTATTATGGCTGCCGCGCGTTCATTAATCCGCAAGATGAAGATTTTGGCATTACGGTTGTCGAAGCCATGGCATCGGGCCGGCCGGTGATTGCCTACCGCAAAGGCGGCGCGACGGAAACGATTATAGAGAACGTGACTGGTGTTTTCTTTGAGGAGCAGACAGCGGATAATTTAGCGGAAGCGATTACGCGATTTTCCGAGATTACTTTTGATCCGTCCGCAATTCGGCGGCAGGCCGAGGGTTTCGCCGAGGAACATTTTGAGCGGCAGATTCGGGAAACGATTGACCGGGAATACCACCGTTTCAAGAACGAAGATGAATATACTGATCGACGTTAGGCCCTTAATGGATGAACGTTACAGCGGCGTGGCTGAATATACCCGTCTGCTGGTCCAACACCTGCTGGAACAGGATTCCCGTAACCAATATTTTTTGTACTACAACTCGCGGCACGACGTTTCCGGACGTCTGCCGCGTTTTGATTTTCCTAACGCGCGGTTTGTCCGGACGCGGATTCCTAATAAGATCTTTCATTATCCTTTTCTTAAATTTTTAGGTCGCCCCTATTTTGACCGTCTCGTGCAGAAACAGACGGGCGAGCGCATGGATATCTTTTTCATGCCGCATCTGAATTTTGCCGCCTGGTCGCCGGCCGTAAAAAGCGTCGTGGCCGTGCACGACCTTTCTTTCTATCATTTCCCAGAGTTTTTTAATTGGCGTAAAAACCTTTGGCACCGCCTGCTTGGCGTCAGGGGATTGCTGCGGCGTTTTGATCAGGTGGTAGCCTTTTCTAAGAATTCGGCTGAGGATATTGGCTCCCTGACCGGCATCGCGCCGGAGCGCATCAGTGTCATACCGTCAGGTGTCGAGGCGAAGTTCCGTAAGCTTGCCGCGGACGATCCGGAATTGCTGGCGACTAGGGCGAAATATAGCTTGCCGGACCGTTTTATCCTCGCCTTGAGTACGGTCGAGCCGCGCAAAAATATTGAGGGATTGATCGAGGCATTTGAAGTTCTGAAAGGTGAACAGGGGAGCGACGACCTGAAATTGATTATCGCCGGCGGCCGTGGCTGGAAGTCAGCGCCGATTTATCGACGGGCGGCCCGCTCAGCCTACTCGTCCGATATTATATTTTTAGGCTATGTGCCGGCCGAAGATCGTCCGGCGCTGTACAATGCCGCGACGGTTTTTGCCTTCCCGTCTTTTTACGAAGGTTTCGGCTTTCCGCCGCTCGAGGCAATGGCCTGCGGTACGCCGACGGTCGTTGCCACGGCCAGCTGCCTGCCGGAAGTGGTGGGCCAGGGCGCACTCCTGGTGGATTCGTATAACCCCTTAGCGCTGGCCGAAGCTATACGTAATATCTTTACTGACAAAAGATTAGCTGCTGAACTATCCGCCGCCGGGAAGGTTCAGGCCGCAATTTTCAACTGGAATAAAACAGCAAAAGCGTATTTGGATATTTTTTCTAACGTGACTGAGCGTGATGCAGCGCGGGCAGTACGAAGCGATAAATAATCTAGTATTGGCTGATATTTTCCAGGCTGGGCCGTCTGTTCTTAAATACTGTATACTGAAACTATATGGCTAATAAACCCCGCCACACGCCCCTGGCTGACCGCATGCGCCCGCAAAGTTTCGCGGAGTTCTTCGGCCAGGAAAAAGTTACAAACGAAGGCGCCCTGCTGCGCCAGGCACTGGCCGCCGATACTTTGCCGTCACTTATCTTCTGGGGTCCGCCGGGTTCCGGTAAGACTACGCTAGCCCTAATCATCGCGCAGCAATCACAGGCTGACTTCATTCGCTTTAGCGCCGTGACCGAAGGCGTGGCTGATTTGCGCAAGGCGATTGGTCGCGCCCGCTCTAACCGTCTCCTGGATCAGAAAACAATCTTGTTCATCGACGAAATTCACCGCTGGAACAAGGCGCAACAAGACGCTCTTTTGCCGCACATCGAGAGCGGCGATTTGACATTGATTGGCGCGACGACTGAAAATCCAAGTTTCGAATTGCGAGCTGCCTTGCTGTCCCGCTGCCGCGTTATTGTTTTAGAAGGACTGTCAGAGGAAGCCTTGCGCCAGATCATTACGCAGGCCGTCACTGACAAGGAAAGAGGATTGGGCAAAATCGTTACATCGCTGTCAGAGGACGGGCTAGGGTTTCTGGTAGGCATCAGTCAGGGCGATGCCCGAGCCGCTTTAAATATTCTTGAAGCGGCGGCCGGGTTATCAAGCACGTTAACGATTAAAGAATTAAAAGAAGCGGCGCAGAAGTCGCACATGCTGTACGACAAAGCTGGAGAAGAGCATTACAACATTATTTCCGCCTTGCACAAATCAATGCGCGGTTCGGATGCCGATGCGGCCCTATACTGGTTGGCGCGCATGCTTGAAGCCGGCGAGGACCCTCTGTATGTTGCCCGGCGACTTGTTCGTTTTGCGTCTGAAGACATTGGCTTAGCTAATTCACGGGCGCTCGAACAGACGCTCGCGGCCTACCAGGCCTGTGCTTTGATTGGTATGCCGGAGTGCAATGTTATTCTCGCACAGGCGGTCGTGTATCTGGCGAAATGCGAAAAATCAAACGCACTTTATACTGCGTATAAAGCGGCCGCACAGGACGCACAGGCGACGGCAAATCAGGGAGTGCCGCTGCATTTGCGCAATGCCCCGACCTCGCTCCTGAAAGACTTGGGTTACGGTAAGGATTATAAATACAGTCCAAATTTCGATTATCAGGAAAAACAGGATTATTGGCCGCCGGATTTTAAGGCCAAGAAATATCTTTAGAAGAAAACGTTTTACATATCTCAGCAACGTGTTTGAGTAAATAAAAATCTCTCCTTAAGGAGAGATTTTGTATATATCCTATTCTTGGAGCCTGAAGCTGGGAATAATCATTTCCTCCGCTTCAAAAATTGGTCCCTTGTATATCAAGCCGGGAACCGGTTCGGGGTAGCCAGAATAGCCCGTATCGTCCTGAGCGAAACTATAGCCAAATACTAAATCGCCTTTACCGCCTAGCCGTGATGGCATCGGTGAGCCTTCGGCCTGCATGGCTTTCCATTCAGCGAGCGTATGGAAGCTGATAGTAAAGATACTGCCGTAACCGCCTCGTGTTAAAGGTAGCTCAAAGCTTAGGTAGTCATAGCCGCTGTCGCCGATTTTTTTATGTTCAACCCGAAAGTCCTTCCAGTCTTTAGGAAGCGTCAAGGTAAAGCCTCTGTTGTTATTGGTATACAGGATTCCTTCGGTGGTGTTTGTCGTCGTTTCCTCTGACGGAGAGAGCTTCGTCAGGGTTGCCGATGCGGTTGAGGGGACTGAAGGAGAAGACTGTGCCGACGTGCTTATTGGAGAATTGTCCGGCACGGAAACAGGCTGGCTGGCCGTATGTTGGGTACCGAGCCAGTAAGTGAGAGCGGCGATGATTATAATGGCACCGAGCCAGGCGAGCGAATGCGTTGATTTTTTCATATAGTTATGGGGAAGCGCTATGTATGTATATAGTATACCATGGCAGACGGCATTGACAGGGCGGCGGTTCTGGTGTTAAGTTCAGGCGTAATGCAGCCTTAAAAATAAAATATCATGAAAAAATTCACTATTGTAGTTTTTATCTTCCTTGGAGTGATTCTGCTTATCGCTCTAGGCTTCGTAGGGGAAGCGGTCGGTTGGATACTGGGCGTTATCGGAACGGCACTAGGTATCGGTTTGTTCGTTTTCTTAGTCATTGCGGTCATTATCGCGTCAGTCGTCTGTTTTATTCGCCAGCGGTTCAAGTCGCGACAGCCGAAGGCTGATCCTCTTGAACTATTAGAAAAGGCGATCGCTGCGGGTGATGATGAACAAATCATCAATATCGCCAGTGGTCCGGGTACGGGCTATCTTATGCCGGTGGCTTGTAATTACTATCAGGAACGATTCAGGACCGGAAACTTGTATGATGAGCTCTGTCGGATTGCACGAGCCGATCCGGAGGACATCATGCTCGACTTTGTCGGCGAGGCAATGGTTGAAGCTATGCCGGATACAAATTTCTGGCAGCCGTACGCCCAGTCAGTTTCGATCGATCCCGGCGCTGACGCCGATTGCCGCAGCTATCTAATACGAGCGCTCTTCTGGGATCTCGATAAATATTACGAAAAGCCGAAAAGAAATATCATGGAAAAAATTCTCGAACAAATGCATGCTGCCTTTTCGGCAGAAATCGTCGCCGAAAAAGACGAGAGGCGCCTCAGCAATCTGAAAACAGAATTGGGATTACGTGTTGCGAAATTGGCCGCTGAATCGCTGTCAGTATGAGAAGTAGTATCACAACCCCGCAATTGGCGGGGTTTTTTTATTGCCCACCCGCTGTCCACGGAGCGTTTTTGGTTCATATTGACATATCGTCGTATTTCCCTTAGAATAACAGGACTAATCAGGGCTCGTTCCGGTTAGTTTTTATTCATCACCCATCCCTCGAAATATAATTTCCTTCCCTTACGGACACGGATCCGGACAGGGCACCGGGGGAGAGGTATAAAGGAAACATTTATGACAGACAAGAAGCAAGAGCCGAAGTCGCTCTCCGTGGCTGATATGCTCGAAGCGGGCATGCACTTCGGACACCGCACCTTTAAGTGGCACCCGAAGATGAAACCGTATATCTTCGAGGCCCGCAAAGGCATCCATATTATTAACCTGGAAAAGACCAAGTCGTCTCTCGACGCCGCGCTGGCTTTTATTTCCAAGCTCGCCGCCGAGAATAAGATTATTCTTTTCGTCGGCACGAAGAACCAGGTCAAGGGACCACTTGAAGACGCGGCCAAGGCCATGGGCATGCCGTATGTTAGCCAGCACTGGCTCGGTGGCTCGCTGACTAATTTTTCGATTATCAAAAACTCTATCCGTACCTACCAGGATTTATTGGAAAAGAAAGAAGCTGGTAAGCTGGAACGCTACACTAAAAAAGAACGCCTCAACTTTGATCGCCAGATCGTTAAGTTGTCGCACACGGTTGGCGGCCTCGTCGGCTTGAACCGCGCGCCGGACGCTATCTTCATCTGGGACGTCAAACATGAAGCTACTGCTTTGGCTGAAGCAAAGAAAAAGCGCATCCCGATTATTGCCGTCTGCGATACTAACGTTAACCCGGATGGTATCGACTATGTCATCCCGGCCAACGACGACGCCAGCAAGGCGGTCGGTCTGGTTATGGACCTGATTCAGGAAACGGTGCTCGAATCGCGTGAAGCGGCTCGTGACGCCCGTGAGGACGTCAAGGAATCCGAGAAGAAGGATTAATCGTGGTGCGTTACCTATTCTTTTTGCTTTACATTTCACACTCTTAAAACAAATATATGGAACAGATCAAATTACTGCGTGAGCGCACCGGCGCCGGTATTGTCGACTGTAAGACCGCTCTGGCGGAAGCTAATGGCGACATCGAGATGGCTGTCGATATTCTGCGCAAGAAAGGCATCGCCAAGGCTGCCAAGCGTGGCGACCGTGAAGCGACTCAGGGACTCATTAAAGTAGCTATCAATGCCGCGGGCAATGAAGGCTATATTTTCGAGATGAATGCCGAAACCGATTTCGTCGTCCGCAACGACCAGTTTCAGGACATGGCCAATAAGATCATGAAAGTTGCCATGGAAAAGTCCCCAGCCTCGCTCGACGAATTAAATGCCCTGTCTCTCGAAGATGGCACGGTTATATCTGAAGCTCTCAGCCACATGAGCGGCGTCATTGGTGAAAAGATCGGACTTGGCCGTTACGCCAAGCTGGCTTCACAGGGAACCGTCGCCTCCTATGCCCACCCGCAGGGGAACATCGGTGTGCTCGTCGCCCTTGATAAGGTTAATGTGCCGGAGATGGCTCAGGATGTCGCCATGCAGGTAGCAGCCGCCAACCCGCGCTATACCAATCCGGAAGAAGTCGACGCCGCTGAGCTCGACCGCGAAAAGGAAGTATATCGTGAACAGCTTAAGAAAGAAGGCAAGCCGGAAGAAATGATCGAGAAAATTCTGCTTGGCAAGGTCAATAAGTATTACGAGGAAGTGTGCCTTGTTAAACAGGAGTTCATTAAGGATGACAGCAAGAAGGTCTCTGACATCCTCGGCGATGCCAGAATTGAAAGCTTCGTACGCTACTCTCTTTAACCGTTATTGCCATAACCGTTTTTAGCTAAAACAAGCCGCCCTCTCCGGGGCGGTTTTGTTTTTTGGGCCAGAGGGGATATACTGAAAATATGTAGTTTAAACAGCACCCATGAAAAAAAGCACAACTAAAAAAGCGGCTAAGGCCGCACCGCTAGACTTCCTCAGCATCGCCTCGCATCAGCTGCGTGCCCCGCTGACGCTCATGAAAGGCTATCTGTCCATGATCCTGGAGGGGGAATTCGGGGCGATAAAGGATAAGAAACTCAAAGCGGCGATCGAAGCGGTCAAGCAATCGAATGAACGCTTGGCTCACCTGGTGGAGAATCTTTTAGAGATGGCTCGCCTTGAGGAGGGTGCTTTTACTCTTTTTCGCGAGGAGGCTGATGTGGCGGCAGTTATTTTAAGCGTTGCCGACGAGCTGCGCTCCAAAGCTAGGGCCAAGGGTCTGCGCTTAGAGATTTCTTTGCCTAAGGAAAAAATTGTGGCTTCTATTGATCGCTTGATGATGCGCCAGCTTTTTCTTAATTTGATTGATAATGCGATTAAGTATACGGCTAAGGGGGGCGTGATGATTGCCCTGGAAAGGCGCGGCCGAAAATTGGTTGCATCGGTAAGCGATACTGGACCCGGTTTGCTTCAGAAAGGCGAACTTAAAAGATTGTTCCAGAAATTTTCCCGGCCGAATGATGACCCGTCTGGCCAGTCCGGCTTCGGGCTCGGCTTGTATATTTGCCGCTTGATTGTTGAGGCGCATGGCGGCAAGATTAAGGCGGAGCTGCCGAAGAGCGGGGGACTGAAAGTCAGTTTTGCGATATAGGCTGTTAACCGAAAAACTATATAAAAAATCCCCGTGAGGGGATCTTTTATATATGCAAGAAAATTTTTTCTGCGAGCTTTATTGGTCCTGTGCTTCCAGCTTCACAGCTGCTTCAGGAGTAGACACAGCTTTGGACATGACGAAGATACGGATAATACCCCAGGCGACGAGCCAGTAGACGGCCATGGCCAAGAGGGTCGTCCATTCGAAGATGCTGCCTTCGACGCGGGTAATACGGAAGACATTGAGGAATGGTGCGGCGAAGATGTATGTTACGCCATAGATGAAGCTCGAGAAGCCAGCCGTCGGATTAGCGGCGAAGAGCTTGAGGAGAAAGCGGAAGGCCAGCAGGATTTCCACGATGCCGAGAATATACCAAACAATCTGCGTGCCGCGATAGAGCGGCTTAGTGCGTGAGCTGTTCATCGATTCCATAAGAGTGCGCTTAATGATTAAAGTGCTTCATCTATAGAATACGGCAGAACGGGATTAGTGTTACGGACAAGCCTGGGGAGGAGTGGTGGTAATTTGGACTACGGCAAAACCGGCGGTATGGAACAGTGTCTCCAGCTGCTGTCGGCCCCGTTCGTTGGCGGCATCGAGAATTTTGCCGTCGCAGGCTGCTTTGGTTATGGCGGTTTCGGCTTGTTGGCGCGCTTCGCTTTCCTGATTCAGGTCGCCTTTGTTAAAAACGCCGGTACGCCGATCGAAAACTTTGGTCTGATCGTTATCGAGGCGGGTCGAGATTACATGCGGCGCAGGGAGGCGTACGGTCAGTTCGTTGCCTTTGGTCACGATATCTTTTTCAGTCAGGACGCTGAGGTCAAAGCCGGCGGTCACTTCGCCGTGCGTTACTAAAAGGATATGGTCGCCGAAGAGGAAATCAGTCAGCTTGTTGGACGAGTCACTGCCGGCCTCGATGATTTTCTCAATGGTAAAAGAAGCCGTTTCAAGACGGTTGAGGGAGCGGATTTGCTGGATGACTGCGGCGCGATCCACATTGAATATATGGCTGGACGCCGGAGCGTTCCAGAGGCGGGGGAGAAACAGCCAAGCGGCGGCGGTAGCCAGGCCGCCCGCCAGGAAAACGAAGAGGTATTTTTTCATAATTTCAGTATAGCATACTTAGTCGTATACATTGACAAACGCCTTTATTTGCGCTATAATGAAGTAGTCTTATTATTAACACGTTGAAAAAGTATGTCAGAAACGCAAGACAAGGACTTCCTGGAAACCGTCGTCAAGGCGATTGTCGGCCATCCGGAAAAAGTAGAAGTTGATCGTACCGTCGATGAAATGGGCGTACTTCTCACCCTCAAGACTGATCCGGAAGACATGGGTTATGTCATTGGTCGTCGCGGCCAGACCGCCCAGGCGATTCGCACTCTCTTGAAAATAATTGGCGCAAAGAACAATGCCCGCGTGAACTTGAAAATTTATGAGCCGGAAGGTTCGGTCAAGCCGCCGCGTCGCGAACGCGATAACGAGCGTCCACAGGGACAGAACGGCAATAATGGCGGCTTCATGTCCGGACATGGCGGACGGGGCAACGGCCAGTCGGCCCAGCACCAGCACCAGAATCACGATCAGCATCAGAACCAGAATCTAAATATTGATACCTCGATGGTTGATATTGATGATATCGATAATCTGACGATCTAATAGTACGGTTAAAACCCCGGGCGACCGGGGTTTTTGGTTTCTATAGCTAACATCTTTTTTAAATATGTTATTTCGCGTCCTAACAATTTTTCCTGACCTTATTAACCGGTATCTTGATACCGGCGTCTTGGGGCGCGCTCGTGAAAAGAATATTATTAAAGTTGAAGCGCGCGATCTGCGCGAGTGGACAAGCGATAAGCACCGCAGCATCGATGATACGCCGTACGGCGGGGGAGCGGGCATGGTCATGAAGGCCGAGCCGATCTATAAAGCCCTTAGTGAGTTTAACAAAAAGAAAAAGTTCAAGCCGTCGAAACAGAAGGTAGTGTTGTTGTCGGCGTCAGGCAAAACCTGGAATCAGGCTATGGCGCGGGAGTATGCCAAGCTCGATTCTCTGATCTTTATCTGCGGGCGCTACGAAGGCATCGACGAGCGAATTTCCGTCTTGGTTGATGAGGAAATCTCTATCGGTGATTTTGTGTTGACCGGCGGTGAGCTTGGCGCGCTTTCCGTCATCGACTCGGTGGCGCGTCTGCTGCCCGGAGTGCTCGGTAACAATGACAGTCTCAGTTTCGAGTCGCATTCCGCGCCCGGTGTTCTGGAATATCCGCAATACACCAAGCCGGAAACGGTTGTGATGAACCGTAAAAAGTATAGCGTGCCGCCTGTCTTGTTGTCCGGTAACCATAAAGAAATAGAAAAATGGCGGCTGTCGAATTTAGGGGTACGACCAAGCGTGGGGCCCGTGAAGAAGGTTAAAAAGCTTGCCAAGAAGAAGCAGTAAGTGTATGGAGGAATATTTTAAGAATTTGCCTAAAAAATGGATGGGGGCCGGAGCTCTCTTTTTTGATAATGATGGAAAGTTTTTAATCGTGAAGCCGGAGTATAAAGAATATTGGGAAATTCCGGGAGGGAATATCGATGAAGATGAATCGCCTTTGCAGGCTGTGCAGCGCGAGGTTTTAGAAGAACTGGCCTTGGATGCTATCAGCTTTACCCTGCTCAGTATTGATTATCACCCCAATACTGACGACCGGGGAGATCGGCTGCACTTCGTATTTGATGGAGGGGTGCTCACCGCGGAACAAACGAGGGGAATACGGCTTTTGGATGAAGAATTAACCGGGTACAGGTTTGTTGCGATGGAGGAAGCCTTGATGCTCTTGGGAGAAAGCTTGCATGATCGAATCCGGATTGCTCTCAAAGCCCGAGCAAATAGCAGAATCATGTATTTGGAGCAGACATAGGCTGCGCATGATTACAATTAGTATGTAACATAAAACACCCCCTCTGGGGTGTTTTAAGTAAGATGAGAAGGAATGGTCTCAGGAAGCGCTGGTGTTATTTCCAAAACAGCGCAATCGCTTCATCCAGATTCTTTGCCGCTTTCATCGTCAGTCCCTTAACCGCCGTTTCAACGCGCGGAACGATTGCTTCTTTAAAGCCGAGCTTAGCCGCTTCTTTTAAGCGGGGAGAGGTTTGGGCAATGGGGCGGATTTCGCCGCCCAGTCCGACTTCGCCTAAAATCAGGCGGCGCGGATCGAGCGGCTTATCGAGCAGGGAGGAGATGATGGCGGCGGAAACGGCCAGGTCGAGTCCCGGGTCAGTGATGCGCAGGCCGCCCACGACGTTAAGGATAATGTCCTGATTAGTGAGATTGAATTTGGTTCGCTTATTGATAACGGCGGCCAGGACCTGGAGGCGGTTAAGGTCGAAACCGGAGGTCTTGCGCTGCGGATAGCCGAAAACGGTTTTCGTGACGAGAGCCTGAACTTCAACGAGAAAGGGGCGAGTGCCTTCGATGACGCAGCTGGTCGCCGAACCGCCGCCGAGTGAGACAGTTTCGTCGAGAAAAATTGCCGTTGGATTAGCCACGGGTTTAAAGCCGCCACCAGTCATTTCAAAAATACCCAGTTCATTGGTCGAGCCGAAACGATTTTTACTGGCGCGCAATAGCTGGTAGCCGCGGGCGGTTTCCTGCTCAAGATATAAAACCGTATCGACTAAATGTTCTAAGGATTTCGGGCCGGCAATAGCGCCATCTTTGGTGACGTGACCAATCAATATGAAGGCAATATTGCGACGCTTGGCGACTTCGAGACAGCGGACGGCGCAGGCGCGGATTTGAGCCAGGCTGCCGGCTTCTTGTTCGATAAGGCCGGTGTGGACTGTTTGGATAGAGTCTATAATGACGAGCTGAGGGGTTTGCTCTTCAACGGCTGTCAGGACTTTCTCGATATCAGTCGAACTGACAAAGCGAAATTTTTCCAGATTGCAGCTGAGCCGTTCAAGGCGTAGCTTGATCTGCCCAAGCGATTCTTCACCGGAGCTGTAGATAACGCCGGCTTCTTTGCCGAGCTTGTCGGCAATCTGGGCGACGAGCGTCGATTTGCCGATACCCGGCTCGCCGGAAAGCAGGGTAAGTGAGCCGGTGACGATACCGCCGCCGAACACCCGGTCAATCTCTTCTATACCGGTCGTTAAGCGTCGGAAATTTTCGCCGCTCGTGACATCCGCGAGGCGAACAACCTCGGCTGCTGTCGTGGTCGCCTTCGGACCATTCTTTTCTTTGTTTTCCTCGACAGTGGTTAGGCTGAGCGTGCCCCAGCCACCGCATTCGCTGCAGCGCCCCTGCCATTTTGGAAACTGGGCGTCGCAGTTCGTGCACACGTATAATGTAGCGGGCTTAGCCATGGCGGTAAGCTTAATAGTTAAGGAAGGGGTAAGACTTAGCGAAGAGGAACTTGGCGGAGCTGGCCGGTGGTCGTATCGATAAAAATCAGATGCCTGCCGTCAGCGGAAATCGAGAGATTACCCATCGAGTAGTTATAATCCAGGGGAATCGGTTGTCGGAGGCCGCTGCTGAGATCGATGCGGAAAAGCGAGTCGCGAGTTGGAAAGTTGCTCATATCAAACATGCCGGCACCGCGATCAAGCGATTGCGGTACGGCGCAATACAGGCTGCCCCCGCCGAAGGTGCATTTGTTGGCCCAGGTATTCACGTCGAGCGGGCGGCGATTGCTGCCGATGGCATCGCCTTGCGCTCCGACGATCCAGAGGCTTGGCTTATAGTCGCTGGCGCTGGAGTAGATGCTGTAGACCAAGTCTTTCCCGTCGGGCGACCACAGCGGCTGGAAACCGCGACCTTCGACGATAGTTGATTTGTAATTTTCGCCGTTCTGGCCGACAAAATAAATCTCAGTACGTTCGAGGTCGATATCATCGACGAAGAGTGCGACGGATTGGCCGTTAGGGGACCAGGAAGAAACAAATTTTTCAGCATTTTTTCCCATGTCCTGGACCGCCTGGGCTCGCGAACCGTCGTCGTTGGACACAACGAGCCAGCGATTGTTTTCGTCGAGTCCGACGCTTTTAGCGACAATTTTTTCGCCATCGGGCGAGAACTGGAAATCTTCCCAGTGCTTAGGCAGGGTAACCTGGCTTTTCCGGTTGAAGTCGTAGCGTATATTGCTTCCGTCGGGATACTCCAACACGGCTTTCTGTCCCGCAGGAGACCAAATGACCTTTTCTACGCCGTAGAATTGCTGATCAGACAGTTGGACGACTTTGCCGTCGAGTGATGTAGAATAGAAGCGGTTATCGGAGCTGTTATAGAAGTCGACGCTGCCATTTTGATTGATGAATGAAAAGGCGGCATCTGAGGCGAGCGCTTGTGATTGACCAACGCCGGCAGGCGGGGTGGCCGTGCCGTTAGGAGTGGTCGGTACCTGGGGGAGTCCGGGGGTTTCAGTGCCGCCTGGCTGCGTCGGGGTCCCTTCGCCGGCGGAAGGCAGGCCGTTGCCGCTGCCATTTTCAACCGGTGTCTCGACGGGAACGCTCGGCGGGGTCTTTTTGAAAAAAAATGAATAGAGCAGATAACCTGCCCCACACACTACTATCACGAAGATAACGATTAGTCCGATTCTCTTGTAATTGAGCGTAGGCAGGTTCATAGGTCTGCGGCCATGTCCGGAAAGCGCCGAACATTGTAGCCTTTAAATATTTTGTGGTATAATAGAGTAACTTCTTAAATTATATACGCCCAACTTGGTAGTGTCAAAGCAGGGTGTCGCAAAAAATTTACTATGGGCCTTTTTTCTTCTTCCATTCAGAGCTATCTGGGCGTAGATATAAACGCCGCCAGCGTTAAAATGGTTGAGTTGAAGCGGCATGGCAATAAGGTTGCTTTGTCTACCTATGGCTTCAGCGAGCGACTTAATGATGAGGTCATTAAGGAAAATCAGCCATTGGATGTTCCCCGCATCGCCGAGTTGATTGCTCACATTTCCCAAAAATCACACATTACATCGGCCGCCGCCCTCGCTTCGCTGCCGACTTTTTCCGTTTTTTCGTCCATCATAAATATTAACAGCAGCGTCGGCAAGAAGGATTTTGAGGCGGCCGTAAACTGGGAGGCAAAGAAAGTTATCCCGCTGCCCTTGCAGGATATCGTGCTTGATTGGCAGAGGATTGAGGGCGCGCCCGGCGATGGAACTAAAATTCTTCTGACCGGTGCTCCGAAAAATCTTATCCAGAACTATATCAGCGTCTTTAAGGCGGCTCGTCTCAATCTCCTCAGCCTCGAGACGGAAATCTTCGCGCTAATTCGTTCGCTTCTTGGCAATGACCGCTCGCCAGTAATGATCGTTCAGCTCGGTTCTACCACCACTAATATTTTTGTCGTTGATAAGAGCGTGCCAGTCATCAATCGCAGTATTGCGGTCGGCGGCCTTAATATTACGCAAGCCATTGCAGCTTCCCTTAGCTTGACTACGGCGCAGGCGGAACAATTCAAGTATGACTTGATGAACACGGCCGAGGAAGGCAAGGCGCCGGTACTGCCCGCCATGATCGTCGAAGCTCTTTCTCTGGTTACTAATGAAATCAAATATATTCTTGAAGTGTTCGGCAACAAAGAAAACCGTCGCGTCGAGAAGATCATCTTAACCGGCGGCGGCGCCCTATTGCCCGGCTTGACTGATTTTTTGGCGGAACGTTTTAATCTCAATACTGTTATCGGCGATCCGTGGTTCCGAGTGGCCTATCCCTTTGAGCTGAAGCCGATTTTACAGAAAATCGGACCGCGTTTAGCGGTCGCCATCGGTTTGGCAATGCGTGAGTTTGATAAGAAGTAATCCCGCTATGGCCCCACGAGATCATCTCACTCCGCCAGTCCCTGAAACGCTCAAGGATGGCGCCACGAACCATCGTCCGCCGGTCCTCAAAAAATGGCTCCGGCTTTACCATTCGTGGAAGCATCGGGCGGCGGCGGCCCGTTTAAAACGAGAAATTGTTCGTTTAGAAAAAGCCCGCTCGGAAGAAAAGAGCGCCCTGGTGCGTCAGCGTCGTTTCTATGAACGGCTTTTTCGACGAACGGTAGATTCCGTGCAGAACCCAGCGCCTTCCGGAAAGGCGAAGGCTAAGCAGGTGCCTATTCCGCCCGCCCCTAAACCGCGGGTTTCTCAGCCATCAAGCACTGCGCTGCCCATTTCCGCTCCTGTTCCACCGCCGGTTAGCCCTCTGACGGTGCCTACTCCTCCGGTTCCGACACCGCCGCCGTTTTCCGTTCCCGCCGCGGTTAAACCGACTGCGTCGATGGAAATGTATGCTGCTAAAGCAGCCCAGGCACAGAAAGAACGCGATCTAGCCGCGTCTCTACCTGTGTCGCAACCACCCCTAGTTGTCCCGCTTCCGCCAGCCCCCGTGGCGCCAGTTCCGGCAGCGATGCCTCCTAAAAAAAGTTCTTTTCAGCCTTCTCGTTTGCTGAGCGGCTGGTCTCGGACGAGCTTGGCTAAAAAGCTGGCTAAAGAAAGAGAAGAAGAGAAGGCCTGGCAGGAGCGCAACGAAGTGGAAAAACGTTTTTGGCAGCCGTATGCCGGAGTCAAGCCTAATCTTATTAAGAATCAGGCGACCGTTTTTTTTAACTGGCACGAACATTTTCTGGTATTGATCCTTTCAGTGATTATTTCTTGTCTGGCCATCAGTTTGGTGTATGTCAGTTTGCTTGTCTGGCAGAAGGAACGCCTGCAAAACAATCAATCAGTAGTTCTTAATACGCGCGTTCTGGAGGCAGAGATTGATAAGAATGAAAGCGATATCAAGGAAGTGATTGCGTTTAACGACAAGTTGGGTCTGGTGGCCTCGTTGCTCGACAACCACGTCTATTGGACGGAAATGTTTGCCTTCCTGGAGAACAACACTCTTAAAGATATCTATTATGAAAGCTTTAAGGGTGATTTGTCTGGATCATATGCCATCCCGGCCGTTTCGCGCAGCCTGGACGCCGTCTCGCTCCAGCTTGAGGTTCTCAAGACAAACCGTGGCATAGAGGCGACCTATGATCTCAAGCCATCGGGAGATGACAGGGCAAAAGTTCTCTTCAATCTTGGTCTATCGCTTGATCCGACCATCTTCTTAAAATAAGATATGCCCTCTTTCACTCTCAAGAAAACCGCCACTCCCGTCAAACTGCAGGCCGATTCAGCGCCTATCGGGCATTTGCTGTTCTTTTTTGCCAACTTTTTTAACCTTTTTGTCGTTTTGATGTGCCTGCTTATTTTGGCCGCCGGCTACCTCTTCCTCATCAAGCCAAAATATGATTTTGTGGCCAGCAATCAGCGTGTTATCGAAGAAGAGAAAATGTATCAGCAAAAGATTGATTATCTCAAGCAGTTGAATGAAATCAAGGCATTGTATGCGACTGTCAGCGCTGAAGATAAGTCCAAAATAGACACGGTGTTGTCGGCTGGTCAGGATATCGACAGCTTAAAGATCGCTCTTTTGCGCGAAATCGGCTATATTGGAAGAATAAACGGGGCCAGTGTAGAGAATCTTGAGCCGAAGGTTTTGGACAATACTGATGGCAAGTTTATCTCCCTTAAGAAGGGTCGTGGCACGATGCCAGCCAATGCTCCGCTTGATATAATTCTTATCACCTTTACGCTTGAAAAAACTGATTATGAACAGCTGCAGCGCATTTTGGTCCGGCTGGAACGCAGCATTAGGCTCCTGGACGTAACTGCGGTGGACTTCGACCCTGCTTTGCGTCGGGCCAAGATTGAGCTGTACGCCTACCATTACAAGAAATAGTATGATGAACCGGGAGAATAGAAATATCATAGCCGCCTACGCCGTAACGATTTGCTTGGTCGGGCTGCTTATCGTTGTCATTATGAATGTCAATACGCGATTTTTCCCCGATACGCCACTCGAATCGCCGCAATTTACTCCCGCTGCCCGCGGTGTGGTCAGTCAGGACGAGCTCCGCTTTGGTCTTTTCAATGATGCCAAATTTCGCTCCCTCCGTCCCTTATTGACTGATGCGGAGCGGCGCGATTTGGAGAAGCTCGAGACGCCGACTCCGAAACCGGGTGAGAATGGCGTCATTACGGGCACGGTTAAGCCGACACCGGGTTCGAAGCGCGAAGTGCGTCGTTCTAACCCTTTCTTGCCTTTTAGCCTATGACAACTGATAATTACTCAGCAAAACAGAAAGCATTGCTTGATTTTTTGGTAATGCGTCAGTTGCTGTCGCAAGCGACGGCCGATGACGTGTTAGAGGAGGCGAATAATGCCGCCAAGCAAGTTGACGAAATAATTCAGGAAAAGTCTCTCTTGAATATTGAGGATTTCGTACGCGCAAAAGCGGAGTTCTTTAATTTTGCCTACATTGATTTGACCGACAAAACAATCGACGCTGATACGTTGAATGTTGTTCCGGCTAATATTGCTGAGCATTATAATATTATTTCTTTCGCTAAAGAGGAGAATCGCTTGAAGGTTGGTCTGCTCGATGCGGCTAATGTTAAGGCCATTGAGGCGATGGACTTCTTGGCGCAAAAGCATTCGCTTAAGGTTGATTATTACCTCATTTCTTCGCTAAGCTTTAAGTCAGCCTTCAGCCAATACAAGAATTTCAGCAAGGAAATTTCCAGCGCCCTGGCGGTTAAGGCTAAGGAAGACTCTGTTAAGAAGCCGGAGGATAAACTCGAACAGGACACGACCCGTTTTGAAGACATTGTTAAGGACGCCCCGGTTGCCAAGATTGTTTCGGTTATTATTCGTCATGCCATCGAGGGCGGGGCGAGCGATATTCACATCGAGCCACTGCCTAAGGAAAGCCGCGTCCGTTATCGCATTGACGGCCTGCTGCACAACTCTCTTGTCTTGCCGAAAGATATCCATGAGTCGATTGTTGCTCGTATTAAAGTGCTCTCAAACCTCAAGCTTGACGAGACGCGTTCTCCGCAAGACGGCCGCATCCGTCTGGTTGTTGATGATCGTGAGATTGATTTTCGTGTTTCCATTATGCCGCTTCTGCACGAAGAAAAGGTGGTTATGCGTGTTCTGGACAGCGCCAAAGGCATTGTTGCCTTGGATAAACTCGGCTTTACCGGCCGAAATCACGACGTGCTGGAAAGTAATTTTGCCAAGACCGGCGGCATTATGCTTATCACTGGTCCGACTGGGTCGGGTAAGTCCACAACGTTGTATTCCATTCTGGACGTGCTTAATAAAGAGAAGTCAAACATCATTACCCTGGAAGATCCGATTGAATATCAAATCAAGGGCATCAACCAGTCACAGGTCCATCCGGAGATTGGTTTTACCTTCGCCAGCGGTCTTCGTTCTATTCTTCGTCAGGATCCGGACATTATCATGGTTGGTGAAATCCGCGATAACGAGACGGCCGAACTCGCCATCCACTCAGCTCTGACTGGCCACCTCGTTCTCTCAACCCTGCACACCAAGGATGCCGTTGGAACAATTGCTCGCCTGTTAGATATGAAAGTAGAGCCCTTCTTGCTCGGCTCCGTCCTTAACGTCGCCTTGGCTCAGCGCCTGGCCCGCCGTATCTGCACGTACTGCAAAGTTGAGGCCAAGCTCGAGCCGGGCTACCTGGAGACAATCAAGGCAAAAGTCGCCAAGATTCCTGTCGAGCAGATTAAGAGCATGATGCCGGAATACGATCCGGCCAAGATGGTTTTCTATCGAGGCGAAGGCTGCTCTCATTGCGGCAAGACCGGCTACCATTCGCGTATTTCCATTGGTGAGGTGATTGATTTCAACCAAGAAATGCGTGATTTAATTGTTCAGAAAAGGGGAGCGCTGAGAATCGAGGACGTCAAGGCAAATCAGCCGTTTGTGAGCATTGAGGAAGATGGTCTCATTAAAGCGCTACAAGGTTTCACTACCATTGAGGAAGTAATGCGCGTCATGCAAAACTAATATGCCCAGCGCAAAACATAAAATACTGTTAATAGATGATGATCCGTTTCTCTTGGCGATGTATGGACGCAAGTTTATGGCCGCCGGTTTTATTGTGCATGGCGCCCAGACGGCAGCCGAGGGGCTAGCCGAAGCCAAGCGGCTGACACCTGATATCGTTTTGCTTGATATTATGCTGCCGGATGAAGACGGCTTAAGCGTGCTTAAAAAACTAAGGCGCCACAAAGAAACTGCTGCCTTGAAGGTATGCATGCTGAGCAATATCGGTCAGTCCTCGTATCGCGAACAGGCGCTTATTCTCGGGGCTAATGGATATTTGGTCAAAGCGTATTGCGATCCGTCCGAGGTTGTCGAAAAGGTTCAGGAAATAATTTCTGCCCCAAAGGCTAAAAAATAAATATGCCTTCCTATAAATTTCGCGCGATTAATGCGGCGACCGGAAAAGAAGAGAATGGCATCGCCGACGGCGCAGACGAGGGGCATGTTTCGGAGAACCTGGCGGCGCGCAATTTGCAAATTATCAGTTTAGAAGCGATATCCGCCCCGAAGGCTTCATCTCTTACGATGCTGCTTAGCCGGGTATCTATTAAGGATATTGTCGCCTTTTCGCGCGAATTCGCCGTCATGGTCGGAGCGAGCGTCCCAATTGTTGAGGCGCTTAAGGTCATTTCCGCTCAGACGCAGAAGCCAAAGCTGCGGTTTATACTGGCGCGTATCAGCGATGAAGTGGATAGCGGCGGCAGCCTTTCTTCCTCACTCGCCAAATATCCGAAACAGTTTTCTAACTTTTACGTGAGCGTTGTTAAATCAGGTGAACAGTCAGGTAAGCTGGATGAAGCTCTTAACTATATCTCTGACGAGATGGAAAAGGACTTTGACATGAACAGCAAGATTAAGGGAGCTATGATTTATCCGGCTTTCGTTGTTACGATGATGATCGGCATCGGCCTTCTTATGATGATGTTTATAGTTCCAAAGCTCACGGAAATCATCACAGAAGTCGGCGGCCAACTGCCAATCGCCACCCGCATTCTTATTGCGATTTCGAAGTTCTTGTTAGCATATTGGTGGGCGTTACTAGTGGCGGTTATCGCTTTTCTAGTAGCGGCGCGTTTTTACCTTAAGAGCGGCGCTGGACGCCAGCGTTTCGATTATGTCTTGCTTCACCTGCCGATTTTTGGAAAGTTGCTGCAGATGATTTATATTGTTCGTTTTACCCGATCGATGAACACGCTTATTATCGGCGGAGTAAATATTTCAACGAGCTTGCAGGTGGCCGGCGAGGTTGTGAATAACTCGTATTTTCAGGGATTGATTAACCAGACTATTCTAGAAGTCCAGGCAGGAAATTCTATCTGTACGGTTTTTGCCAAAGCGCCAGAAGTACCGTCAATGGTCTCTCAGATGATGATGGTGGGCGAAAAGACTGGTAAGTTGGATGTTGTCTTGGAGCGTATTACCGGCTTTTATAATCGTGAAATTACGACAATGTTGGCAGGATTGATGTCATTGATTGAGCCGCTGCTCATGGTGGTTATGGGCGTCGCCGTGGCCATTATGGTCGCCGCCATCCTATTACCGATGTATAATGTAGTCAGCCAGATTTAGGCCTTGCGGCTTTATTTCTGATGTTGTATAATTCACGTATATTGTCCGCGACCTATGTCGGGACTTACATTAGGAAGGGGGTGAGACCATGAAACAAAAAAACAACCGCCAAGGCTTTACATTAATCGAATTGCTCGTCGTTATCGCAATTATCGGTATCTTGTCTACGATGGCAATCGTCGCCTTGGGAAGCGCGCGTAC
>CAZFYY010000008.1:0-33756 GCA_964523425.1 uncultured Gammaproteobacteria bacterium | reverse complement strand
GCTGTGCGGTAAGAGCTATGCTGATATAGAAGAAAAGCTCTCGACCTTTGGCTACAGCGCTCTATGAAAACAATTACTAAAAAGATATTGCCGGAATGGTTCGAAGCTATTAGCAACGGACAAAAAACATACGAATTGCGGCTGGCTGATTTTGATATTGAACCAGGCGATGTTATCCGCCTCGAAGAATGGAGCGGAACGGGAGGGCAGAGAAAGCCTACGGGTCGGGTGTTGGAAAGAAAAGTCAATCATCTTAGGAAGGTCGATTTGCAAGCGTGGATTGCCGAACAGCCTGAACTAATCGAGAAAGGTTTTTATGTTATTGGGCTGGAATAAAACAGCGCTACTACAAATAAATGAATAATCAAATTCCTAATTGTTTTTACCGCATCAGCATCAAGGCCCTTATCCTTAATCCGGACAGGGACAAATTTTTGGTCGTTAAGGAGGAAAACGGCCGCTGGGAACTGCCGGGCGGCGGCTTGGATTGGCATGCCAGTCCGCAGGATGACATACGGCGGGAAATCGGGGAGGAAATGGGATTGGAAGTAACCTGGGTAGCCGACCAACCGTCCTATTTCCTGACTGACTTATCCGGCTTGCCTGACATGCCCCGCGCCAATGTGTTGTATGAAATTACGGTGCGCTCGCTCGATTTCACGCCTTCTGATGAGTGCGTTGAGACGCGCTTTGTCAGCGCCGCCGAAGCCCAGGCTCTTGATCTGTATGAAAATGTCCGGATTTTTACGGAGCTTTTTAATACCGCCCGACATCGTTCCAAGGACTAAGCTAGCGTAATTAACGTATGCCGAAACAAGAATTACTCATTCCCTGGTCGGAGATTGAAAACCGATTGGAAACGCTTGCACCGACGCAGGGCGGCTATAGCGATGCACAGCGCGGCATCATTTCTCTTCCTGATAATCGACAAGTTTTTGTTAAGGTGGGAATAAATGACCATACCAAAGGCTGGGCGTCCAAGGAAATTAAAGTCTACGCTTTCTTGGCAGAGCACTTATTTTCATATATGCCTGAGTTCTTGTCCAAGAACGCGGACGAGACGGCTTTTGCCATAGAAGCGCTGGTGCCGGAAGCGGGCTGGGATTGGTCTGATGCCTGGGATGAGGCGCGGCTCGATGCTACGCTGGCAGCGTTGGACGCGCTCGCTGACATACGGCCTGGCGAGGGTTATTCTGAACTCCTGGAGCCGGTCGTGAATGACAAAGATAATTGCTGGCTGAAGCTGGCGGCATCTCCCGAACAAAGCGCCTGCCTTCGTGCCAAGCTTACGGCGTTGGGTAAAGCTACTGTGGCGGATGACATACCCGCGCTAGTTCAGAAGAGTCAGGATTTTCAAATGTGCTTTGATACCTTGGTCCATTTGGATGTCCGGGCCGACAATTGCCCCTGGAACAAAACGACGCAGGCCGTTAAATTGGTTGATTGGAATTGGCTTGGTTTTGGAGACCGGCGCATAGATCTAGCTGCTATGCTTACCCATGTGCATGTGAGCGGTTTTAATGTTTTGCTAAAACATAGCGAGCGGCTGGACGCCGGAGCGCTGCGCTGGATGGCGGGTTTCTGGCTTGAGTCGACTAGTAAGCCAATTTGGCCGGGCGGTCCGGAAAGATTGCGTGACATACAGCTGAAGGCGGGGATTACTGCTCTGGACTTAGCGGAACAGGTTGAATCTGGCTTGAAGCAGACAAACTTTCTATAATGTGATTTATGAAAAACCTTTTGGAAACAACTAGGGCAGAAGAAATCAAAGATCGTCTTAAGCATTTGTCGGCGGATAGTCAGCCCCTCTGGGGCACGATGAACGCCGCTCAGATGCTGGCTCATTGCGCTGGCGCGCTACGCATGTCCTTCGGGGAAATACCGCCCGTTCGTCGTTTTCTTACCAATATTTTAGGCTTTCTGATAAAACCGCTTGTATTTAAAAATGATGAACCGTTACGTCGAAATGCGCCGACGACGCAAGCTTTGGTGATGTCGGGCGAGTTAGATATCGAAACAGAACGAGCACAGCTCAATGCCTTAATTAATCGCTTCGTTAACTCCGCTCCGGCAGATATAACATCGCTGCCGCATAGTTTCTTCGGGAAGCTGACACAGGCAGAATGGGCGATACTTATGTATAAGCATCTCGACCATCATCTGCGCCAATTTGGCGTGTAACCTGCTGGGAGTATTTTTGAAAAGCTGGTTAGCTGATTTAGCTAACGTTTATTTCTTCGCGTATGCGTTTTTCAATTATCGGTCACGCCGGAAGCGGCAAAAGTACGTTAGCGCGGCAAATTAGCGAACAATTTGCAATTCCACACTTACATATCGACTCTTTTTGGTTTGAGGGTCGGGGACACCGCCTACGGAAGGATGATGAAGCGGGGAAGGTCAGGGTGAGAGAATTTATCCGCGCAAAAGTTGCTGCGGCAATCGGAGGTGAAGAATGGGTGTCTGATGGTTTTTACCCTCGCGTCCAACCGCTCATCGCTGAGCGCGCGGAGCGTATCATATTTCTTGATATTCCGCTGTGGCGTCGATTGTTTAATCACCTGAAGCGGATGGCGATGGGCAGAAGGCAGGCCGATCTTAGCCTGTGGGACGATTTCTATTTCTCGGCCCGCATGATACGCCGTTCCTTCAAATACCAGCCAATCTTGGAACAATTTGTTAAAACGTATGCAGCTAAGTTGGTCGTTTTGCGAAGTTATGCCGATGTCCGGAAGTTTTTGGAGGGAGTCAGACGATATGATGCGGACTAGGACCTGATATTGACATTACTATATTATTATGTTTTCATGAATTATCCTTACCTTGTAAGGATATACATTAATAATGTATCAAACCAGGAGCAGGCGGGATGCTTGTTCCGCAAAAGCGGCGGGATGCCGCAGGGAGTTGTAATGAATGAAATAACTGCTGCGCAAACAGGCGCAATTATCCGGGAGTTTCCTTTTGTAAAAAATTATGCGGTGGATGTCCGCCGGTTGGATAAACCGCCCCGAGTTGAAAGAATTGATCTAACACTGTTGGCTCAGCGGGCCTGGGAGGATAGTGCGATAGAAGGCAATGGAGTGGGATACAGATTCATTCTCATCGATAAGAATGGGCGGGAACTGGGTGAAGCTAAGCGCGATTTTTTGAGAAAAGAAAAGTTCAATCTTTTTAAGTGGAGTACCTGGAATAAAATTACTCACGTTCCAGCTCAATCAGTTCATGAAGCTATTAAAGAACTGCCCGTTCCTGATGAACTGGCCTACGTTCTGGAGATTGCCGACAGCCACGAATCGGACCGGTACTCCGGTTTCGATTACGGCTCCGGCATGACAGTAATCATTCATAAAGTGCCGGCCAAGGTGAAATTTTCCGAGTGGATTGAATCCCTCGAAGCCCAGGCAACCAAAGAATTGTCTAAGGAAATTTCTGAAGTAGATGATATATAATGGTTTCAAGCCAGAATTCTTCATTGATTTCTGGCTTTTTTATTAGAGTGGCTAGTCGGACGGCAAAATGGTAAGATTGGGTTATTGTCGTGTGTTGTGCCTTAATTATATTTATTATAAAAAAAGAATATGATTGCAAAAAATACAATATGCGTATGGTATAACAAGGATGCCGAAGAAGCGGCGCAGTTTTATGCCGCCACATTTCCTGATAGTCAGCTGGTTAATATTTTTCATGCTCCGAGTGATTTCCCGGACGGCAAGAAAGGTGATGTTTTAACGGTCGAGTTCACGGTCTGCGGCATTCCCTGCATCGGCCTGAACGGCGGGCCAGCCTTTACGCAAAGCGAAGCTTTTTCGTTTCAAATCGCCACGGACGATCAGGCAGAAACCGACCGCTACTGGAATGCGATCGTTAGCAACGGCGGACAGGAAAGCGCCTGCGGCTGGTGCAAGGACCGCTGGGGAGTGTCGTGGCAGATTACGCCACGTACGTTAACTGAAGCAATGGCTGCTGGCGGAGAGGAAGCCAAACGGGCTTTTGAGGCGATGATGACAATGAAGAAAATCGATGTCGCGGCGATTGACGCTGCCCGACGAGGCTAAGAGAATTCTGTCGTATGCCCGAACTAAAAACCCAAGTCAATAAAGCGAGTGTCAAAAAGTTTTTAAGTACAATCAAGGATGCCGAGAAGCGGCAGGATTGTGTCGTTATTACTGAGATGATGGAAAAAATTTCCAAGGCCAAGCCGGAAATGTGGGGTGCGTCGATTATCGGTTTCGGTCGTCGGAAGTATACGTATGCGAATGGCAAGGAAGCGGAGTGGATGAGAATTGGTTTTTCTCCGCGCAAGCAAAATATTGCGCTGTATGGGCTAAAAGTTTTTACGATGACAACCAAGGGTCTTGAAGAGAAAAAGGGCGATAACGATTTCCTCTTACACTTAGGCAAGTATAAGGAGGGCGGGGGATGTCTATATATCAACAAACTTTCCGATATTAATGTTAAAGAACTGGCGAAAATTATTAAGCTGGCGATACGACGTAAAGCCTGAAGAAGACTGGGTTATTTTCCGGAGCTTGTCATTCGTACCCCATGGCCGCTAAGATTGAGAGAGGTAGTTTACCGCAAGAATCAAACACCAATACGATGAATAGTCAGCTGCAAAAAATTATTGAAAGTCTGCAAGGGAAGGCGGCGGTCGACGCCGTGTTATTGACCGGTTCGTCCGGCCAGAAAAGCTTGCCATATAGCGATATTGATCTCGTTATTATTTTGACGGAGAATACGCCCAACATAAAAGCGCTCTATACCTGGCTGGACGGCACATTTGCCGATATCTTCTTTTTTGATGCGAGGGACATTAAGAAGCTGCTGGATTCCGCCAGCGTGCCCGCAAATGATGCCGCGCTGCTGGCTAGCTTGTATGTCTGGACCAAGAAAGGAACAATTCAATTTGATAAATCGGGGCATTTGACCAAACTGCAGGCTAAAGATCTGCGACTAGAGGTTCCGGCCGAACAGCAGGCCGAAGCCTGGCAGGCGATGAACTATAATTACGAAGCCAATACTAGATACTATAAGTCGGGCGATCCGCTGTATCAGACTGCCTTAGAACTGCGTCTCTTATACTCAGTCTCGCAGCTTATGACGGCTTATTTTATGTTCCGTGGCCTGCCCTGGGAAGGCGAGAAATTAGCTTTGGCCTATTTACAAGAACATGAGCCTGCTCTCTATCGGGAATTTCTGCAGTTAGTGAAAAGCGTAAACATGGATGAAAAATTTGCTCACTATTGCGCCATGGTTGCACTAGTCGTCACGCCGGACTTTCCGCTATGGACCAGGCAGGAAATTTTGCCTCAGCCCAAAGGACGGTCTGCCATGAAGCAGGAAGCCGAGCTGACCGCTTTCTGGAAGAGTCTCATATCTTAGTAGTTCGCAGACGGCGGATAGTTCAGTAATTACACATATGCAAAAGAATATTCTGATAACCGGCCAGCCCAAAAGCGGCAAGTCAACACTTCTGCGTAAACTAATCGCCGCTATCGACGATAAGGTCGGTTTTGTCGCCAATGAGGTTCTCGTGGATGGTCAGCGGGTAGGGTTTGAAGTGGAAACATCGAGCGGCCAGAAAGCGCCCTTGGCCGATATTAATTTTCCGACAGCGCATAAAGTAGCCAAATATTATGTTAACGTTGACGGTTTAGAGTCGGTCTTGCCTGGGGTTTCAGATTTTCAACCTGAGACGCTTCTATATCTGGATGAGATAGGGGAGATGCAGCTTTTCTCCGAGAAGTTTAAGGATCTTGTTCTTGCGTATTTGAACGCGGAGAATACCTGTCTTGCGACGATTTCTTCTGTTTATGAGAATGATTTTACAAAATCGTTAAAAGAACGAGACGATAGTATATTAGTAGAAATTACGGCGGAGAACCGATCTGAACAAGAATTATTTCTTGCGCAGTTGCTCAAAAAAATTGCTAAGGCGAAAATCTACGCCTCTCAACCGGATCGACTTACTCTTCAGGGTGCGCGGGCTGAGTTGCGATCGGAACACGGCAGCAGAACGTTAACGCATAACGGTAAGAAATGGAGCTGTGACTGTGATTTTCATGCCCGTTACGGGATCTGTAGCCATGCCATAGCGTTTAAAGAACTGGTTAAAAGCAATCCCCTACGTAATATAAAAGACCGAACTTGAGTTCGGTCTTTGGTGTCTTTCGCAGATTGTTTTTTTAGATTTTTCTGAGATCGATAGTGAATTTCTTTACGCGACTTCTTTCCGGGTGCTCAAGGGAAATGTCGAAGCGACGCGGCGAAATCTTTTTCACTTCTTTGAAGTTCCAGATCCAGAGCGGGTCTCCGAAGTATTTGCAGGTTCGGGCGACGAGCCGCTTGGCTTTTTTTGTTGTTTTGTCTTCAACGAGTACGATCCGACTTGTTTTGCCGTTGGACGTTATGACCAGAGCGGCTTTTTTTGAGATGAACATGATTTGACGCTTCTGGAACGTCTGCAATTCCGTGACGTTCCAGTTTTCCACCGGCGGCAGCGGCTTGTTTTCCTTCCAGAAGTAATACGGGTAGTGCGATTGGAGGAGCATCTTGCTCGCCCACCAGAGGAGAGGGAAGGAAAGCTCTTTGGGTGATACTTCACAGCACTGCGTTTCATGAATGCGGGTGGTGTTTTCCCGTTCCACGCGGGCATAGTATTCCGGACTGTGGGAAACATTGGACGGATTGATGAAAAAGAGGGGGCCGGCGGTTAGTTCCGCCGACGCGATAGCATAACCCGGGGAAAGCAGGTAGTCCAGTATGTCATTGAATGCGCTTTCTAACCCCTTTAATAGGTTTAGTAAAAATGCGTAGATTGAAGGTGTTTTCATACCAAGGCCCTCCTATGGCCTGTTTTTATGGATATATTTTTAAAGAAAGAAATACAAAAAAACCGCCCAGAAGGCGGCTTGTAACAAAATTCTCAACAATAACGTTACCGTCTCTGGTGTTTAGGCAAAGGCAGCGTAAAGAAAGTGTTGTTCAGTTTGTTGATATGAAGAGAATTCATGTCGCTAGCTTAGCGAATCTTAGCCATATTGTCAAGAAACAGAGGAAATAAGGAATGCCAGGTAAAAAGTCTCTAGTAAAAAAATAGCCTCGCAAAAATATACTGCGAGGCTAGTATCAATCTTTCAGCTCTATAACTTTTTCATCGATATATGTAGCGACGAGTGCTTGATTGAGAATACGGTATTTTCCGCCCCAGCCTTTAACTTTAAGGGTGCCGTTTTCAAGATCGCCGACGGCAAGTATTTCCGTTTTGGGAACCCATCTGCTTTCTGATTTGAAGCCCTGAGCAAAATGAAATAGAACACTATCGGTTTCAATAGACGTAGGAGTTCCTACGATAACCGTTGGTCCTACAGCGCCAAAACGCCAATAGAACATGTAATATTCTTCGAGATTAAACTCGTGCAGAACTGGAGTTGGAATGGCTGGTATTTCTTCTGGTTTATCTGAAACCACTGCATTTTTAATGGTCATTTGGTATATGTAATTTGGAAAGAATGTTTGCAATCAAACATAGTATCATCTTATTTTAAATTTGTCAAGTATGTGGCTGGCTCCAGATAATAAAAAATAGCCGTAAAGGAGTAAAAAACGTATACTTAAAATGAATAGCAGCTAGTAAAATGAAAATGACCGAGTAGGCTGTTTTAGAAAATAAGTAACGCTATGCGTGCAGTAATTTTTATCTATGGCGACAGCGTCGCCTATGGGTCAGCTGATTTAGAAATGGGAGGCTGGGCACATCGCTTACGCCTGTATTTTAATAACCGAACGGCCGCGGGCGATGATGTTGATATTAGGTTATGCAACCTGAGCATTCCGGGCGAGACGACGGCCGGTTTAGTTGAGAGAATGTCTTCGGAAATTCCGCCTCGTCTCCGAGATGATTTTGAGAATATTTTTATTTTTGCCTATGGCATGAATGATTTTGCCTTTCCGCCTGAGGGGACTAAGCCTCTGGTGGAACTGGAATGCTTTTCTGAAAATTTGCAAAGCGCTTTGGCGATTGCCAGAGAGTATTCGCAGAAGATATATGTGTTAAACATCACACCTGTGCTCGATGAAATTGCCGGTGCGCGGCGCGCCGGGCGAAGAATTAGATTTTGTCGGAACATGACACCGTATAATGCTCGACTGAAAGACTTTTCCGCCGCGAACGGCTGTACATTAATCGATGTCAATAAAGATTTTATTGAACAGAACTATGCCTTGTTATTAACAGAAGACGGCGTTCGCCCTAATGCTGCCGGGCACAAGGTTATATTTGAGCGGGTACGCAAAGATTTAGAGGAAGGCGAAGCGCGTGTCCTTTAGTATATACGTAGGTCTATGAAAGAAATCGCTTTTCTTAATCCGGAACAAGTTTCTGTTGAGGAGGCAAAAGAATACCCCCTCAGGGAGGCGGCGAGGGCGGTGGTTATCGATGAGGCGGGACTGGTTGCCCTGCTTCATGCCAAAAAATACGATTATTACAAGCTTCCAGGAGGCGGTCTTGATGACGATGTGGAGAAGGTCATTGCCCTCAAGCGCGAATGTCGCGAGGAGATCGGCTGCGAGGTCGAGGTGCTCGCCGAACTGGGAACAGTGAGAGAATGGCGCATGTTCTGTTCTATTGAGCAAATCTCTTTTTGTTATGTAGCAAAAGTCGTAGGCAAGAAAGGAATGCCTCAGTTAACACCAGAAGAGACCGAAGAAGAGTTTGTTGCTATCTGGGTGCCGTATGAGGAAGCGTGCCGTTTACTTAAGGAAAGCGCGTCTGAAAGATTAGTCGCTAGGGGATATGTGGTACCACGCGAAATGGCGATTCTCGAGTCGGCCAAAGAAGTATTAGCGGGATTGAGTTTAGGGACGGCAGCGCTCCGGTCGACAACTATAATTTCCTCCGAGCTTTTGCAAAAAATCAAGAGAATATATGGTTTTACGATTTCAGCGTCGGAAAAAGTAACAAAAGGTTATTTAAGCGAGAATTTTATTCTGTATGAAGGCACACTTCGTTTTTTCTTAAAGAAGTATCGTTTTAGTGATCCGCAGCGCGTGAGAGAGGTTCATTCCGCGAAACATTATTTTGCGGAGGGAGGCATTCCGGTCATCCTCCCGGTGCCCATTCCTGGCTAACAAACATTCTTTGAACATGGCGGGGCGTATTATGTACTCTTTCCGTTTATTGAAGGCCGGTCTTTCGAGCGTCAGGGACTGACTGAAGCCGCCATCGTCTCGCTGGGCCGGATGTTGGCGCGGATTCATCTGTTAGGAAAGGATGCAACATTGCCGATTAATGATCATTTCAAAATTGAAGATGATGCGCTGACGCTGTCGAAGATTGAAAAAATTATTACTATTATCAAAGCAATACCTGCGTTGAGTGAATTTGATTGTCTCGCCCTGCAAAACCTGGGGCTCAAAAAAGATTTTATGTTAGGCAAAGCCATGGGAGGGAAGACTGTGGGTTTGGCCTCTGACCACCTTATTCACGGGGATTATCTTGATCATAACGTCTTCTTCGATGAGAGCGATAGTGTGAAATGGGTGTTTGATTTTGAAAAGGTGTGCTATGCGCCAAGAACATACGAGCTTTTTCGGTCGATGGCGTATTGTGTTTTGTCATCGGATTTCACTGAGACTGATTTTGAAAAAGCCCGGTTATATCTCGGGTCCTATAGGGAAATCTACCCTTTGTCAGCTGATGAGATTGAGAAGGGACTGTACGCCTATGTTATCAAGTGTTTTCATGGACTATGGATCGAAGGCGAGCATTATCTCAAGGGAAATAATCGGGTCGACCATTTTCTAGTCGAGGAACACAAACGGATTACGTATTTGGCGGATAACGTCGATAGGTTTCTTCGGGCGCTTATGAAATAATAATCGCTCTGACGGACGCGAAGGAGCTATATATGTTATACTGAAAAAATTATTGTTATCCTTCTAAGGAAGTATTCATTTTTTGTTAAATGTATGAATTCACAGAGAATGTACGCCATGAGTTTTGCCGACGTGTATCCGTGCTATACCAAGAAAGCCGAGAAAAAAGGACGAAAAAAACAAGAGGTTGATGAAGTTATCCGTTGGTTAACCGGTTATACTCAGAAACAACTTGAAGCGCAGCTTAAAAGCAGAGTGGATGTGAAAACCTTTTTTGCGAAGGCGCCGAAGCTTAATCCTTTGAGGAAACTAATCACAGGCTTGATTTGCGGCGTGCGTATTGAGGAGATAACCGATCAGTTGATGCGAGAAATCCGTTATTTAGATAAGATGATTGATGAGTTGGCAAAAGGAAGAAGTATCGAAAAAATTTTGCGATCAAAAAATGAGCCTCGATTAGTAACAAAAATCTCCGGAGGAACAGTTCACAGAATTCCCGCTGATTTGCACAAGGCTATTGGATCAGACCGGTCAGTGCTGGTTCTCTGGGAAGGATTAACTCCGCTAGCTCGAAATGAATGGATCTGCTGGGTAACGTTTGTTAAGCAGTCGGCCACCCGCAAAGAGCATGTCGTTCGCCTGATTGCCGATTTGAAAAAAGGCAAGCGGCGGCCTTGTTGCTGGATTGGTTGTATTCATCGAACGGATAAGAAAATCAGCCCTTCCGTACAAGGCATACTTGTGAAGCGGTCCTCGCTGAAGCAAAAAAAAGCCTGAAGTCATTAACCTGATCGTTATCATCTGCTTGTTACTCTCTTGCATAAACTATGTCTATTATTGCCCCTGCCCGTTCCGAGGCTCATGGTCGTCTCGTTCCATATATTGGTGCCTGGCCGGTTGTCTATTACGAAGAAGCGCAGCGCCTGCAGGCGGTCTGCGGCGCTGCCCTGCTCGATATCCAGCATATCGGCAGTACGGCCGTACCGAAACTTTCGGCCAAGAACATCATTGATATCGGGATTCTTGTCCAAGGACCAGAAGAAGCAGACGGCCTGATTGAGACCTTGCAAGAGTTAGGCTATTCATATGATGCAGCGGCGTCATCATCTGAGCGTCATTTTTTTCGCAAGTATGGCGGCGAGCAGTCATTTCATCTATCACTGGCGTATCGGGAACAGGGCGGTTTTTGGCAGCGTCAACTAGCTTTTCGTGATTATTTACGAGCCCATCCAGAAGAACGGGAAGCATATGAAGCCCTGAAAGCCGGCTTGATCAGTATTGATCCGAGCGGCGGAGCGGAATACCTGCGTGGGAAAACTGACTTTATAGAAAAAATCCTAAAAATAGCCAGCGAAAATTGATACATTCAACCATTTTTTAATCCTGTTGTCTACTGGAATGATTATTATTTTCCTGTATAATAATCATATGATTTTTAATGCACTCTCGCTATGAAACAACTTCATCATACGATTTTTATTAACGCTTCTCGCCAGAAAGTGTGGGATCTAATGCTCGGCGAGGAAAGTTATCGTGAATGGACCTCGGTTTTTTGTCCTGGTTCGTATTATCGCGGCAGCTGGGACGAGGGATCGAAGATATTATTTTTAGGACCGGCTTTTGAAGGCCGCGCCGAAGGCGGTATGGTCAGTCGTATCAAAGAGAATCGCCTGCATGAGTT
The DNA here is from genome assembly GCA_964523425.1 of uncultured Gammaproteobacteria bacterium. Lineage (GTDB taxonomy): Bacteria > Patescibacteriota > Patescibacteriia > Patescibacteriales > Patescibacteriaceae > Patescibacterium. The sequence goes on along the minus strand of CAZFYY010000008.1, from coordinate 22,199 downwards.
TATTTCCATCGAACATCAGGGCGTCGTTAAAGACGGCATTGAGGATATGTCGAGTGAAGCGACGCGAGAATGGAGCGGTGCCCGGGAAAATTATACGTTTGTTGATAAGGACGGTGGAACTGAATTAACCATCGATTGCGACACGAGCGACAAAGAAGCCGAGTCAATGAATGAAATGTGGGTTAAGGCGCTCGCCAAACTTAAGGAAATGGCTGAAAGCCGTTACTAGTATGGAAAAAATCTGCGTCAAAACTTTCGTGCACGTCTCATCGCAGGAGGCCTGGAACATCTTTACCGATCCTCAGCACATCGTTAACTGGAATAATGCCTCGGCTGACTGGCATACCTCGCAGGCGATTAATAATCTCATGCCCGGCGGCAGCTTTAATTACCACATGGAGTCGCGCGACGGCAAGCAGGGTTTTGATTTTAGCGGAGTGTATACCGCCGTCGAGCCGTTCCGGCTCATAGAGTATACGCTGGACGGGGAAGATACGCGTCGTGTTCGTGTGGAATTTAACGAGGAAAATGGCATTACTCATCTGGCCGTGACCTTTGATCCGGAAACGGAGAATTCGATCGAGATGCAGCGCGGCGGTTGGCAATCGATTCTTAATAATTTTTCCACGTACGTTGACCAATTGGCAGCGTAATCAACATATATGAAAAAAGGACGGCCAATGTGTGAAAGTTGCCTGATGCCGCTTGCTAAGGATCCTTTAGGCGAGAAACGCGAATCGGCGATTTATTGCAGCTATTGTTTTCGCGACGGGAAGCTGTGCTATGAGGGCACGGATGTAAAAGAATTCAAGCGCGCCATGATTAAAGCTATTGTCGCCCGCGGTGAAGGCCGGCTTAAAGCCTATGTTTTTGCCTTTATGGCCGGCTTCGCTCCGCGCTGGAACTCTTGACCCTTTTTTCAAAGGTTATTACAATAAGCCTATTATTATTTAATACACGCAAATGAAAATGATGACCTGTGCGCAGATGGGCGGTCAGTGCGACGTGGAAATTCACGGCGCGACGGCTGATGAGATGATGGCAAATGGCATGAAACATCTCGAAGAAGCCCATCCGCAGATGGCGGCCGACGTTAAGGCCGCATCGCCGACTGACCCGATGATGGTCGCTTGGGCGGAGAAATTCCACAAGGACTTCGAAGCCGCTCCAGAAATGTAATCTATAAAGCCGCCCACTGGGCGGCTTTATGTTTGTTAATCGCAGCGCTCTCAATGCGCAGCAGAGCATTTCGCTTGTTTTAATTTTGGAAATAAAATTCGTTGGTATATACTTAAGAGATATGACGTTACGTTTGGAACAGGGGATAGAAACGGCAGCGGCTGCCTGGCAGACTTCATTGGAGAATGCCATAGATGCCGGTATGCTCTCGGATGATCAAAAAGATTTTTTGCGGGAAAAAATGGCAGAGATTTATAATGAGAATGATTTTTCCCAAGAACTGAAGGGGCGCAAGGAGTTGGCCGATCGCATAATCAAGGATTTTCGAAGTAATGGCGCGTCGTCAATACTTTCCGCGCTCATTGACTATATTGAAAAATATGAGTCGGAGCGCGCGTCCAATGAGCTCTATAGCTTACTGGATGTGACGCGTGATGCGTATGAAGGCTTGAATGAAGAGTGCCAGCGACTGAACTTCAAAGACGAGGTTATCATGATGTATGCTGCGACGCTTGGGCAAAAAAGCGTGGCTCGCTTGAACGACCGAAGCATTGTTTGTATGCTGCTACGGCGTTTGGACGGGTATGATTTTACGCGTCTTTCTGACCCCGAGAAAGAAAAAGTTATTGACGCGCTTAACGCCGCGATTGATAATTTCAACCTGCGGAGCGATATGGATGATTTGACGCTGGAAGACATGGAGCATTGTCTGGCGTTGCAGCGGCGAATCTTTCCGGGGAGAAATTTTGTTCTTCCGCAAGAAACGCTTTCTCTCTTAAAAAGGGCCGCGCCGAATCTGCCGGAGAAAATTGTGCCGCCAGATCCGAATACCATTCACCGCCTGGTTGAAAGCGCGAAAAACCGCCTCAATCAGTTAGGCGATGTTCCGGAAAAAGCTGTTCCCGCCTTACAGCTTCATTATTTTAATAATTTACGTTTGAAGAATAACGGCGAGGAAACAGGTTCGGAGCTCGAGGAAAAAAGGAAACTTACCAATTTTATCGTGGCGGAGCGTTTTGCGGAAAGGAATCCATATTTGCCTACGGTCGGAGTGGAAATTGAAGTGCCTCATAAATTCAAGGTAGATGAGCCGCTTTTTCAGGCGACGGTTGATCTGGGCATACCGCATAGCTATAATCTGGCCTGGGAATTTTCCGTTGACTATACCTATAGTTCGGAAATGCAATGTTTGCTGGTTAAGGAGTTAATTCGGGGAGGGTTCATCGAAACCGAGGAGTTCGGCGGACAAAAGAACATCGCCGGCATGGGTGACTTTTCCCTTCATGTTAATATTGGGATCCCTCTTAATTTAATAGATGATTTCGCTCAGAACGAACGTCATCAGGAGAGTTTTAAGAAGCGGGCCGACGCGCTGGTTAACGCCTTCAGCTATGCGTTTAGTTCGCCGGAGCGGATAGTGAACCGTAAAACATCTACGCGTTTTCGGGCAAACGAGGTGGCTAAAATAAGCAAGAAGAATTTGAATAATGATGGTCAGTCTTCTTCTGATTTTAAGAGAAGAGAAACGAGCGATGAACTCTGGTATGGCCGCTTGGAAATTCGCAGTCTTGAACTGCGCGACGCAACCTTCTACCGGCTCATGCCCGAGGCTCAGCTTTTGGCCTCGGCCTTGTTTGCTGCTTGCTCGCCTGAATCTACTCTCGCCATTAAAAAATCGCTAATGGATATCTGGACATCATTCGAGGCTGATGTCCTCGCTATTCTGGATCGTTATAATCTCACCCTCGAATCGATTGACATGGATTATCAACGCGCTGAAATTGCGGCCCTGTTGACTGATACAACGTTGCAGAAAGAGTTTCGTGAACTGATTAGCAGGTCTGCTATGCAAATTAAGCGCTTGATAAAACCGACATAATATTCTCAGCGTATGACGTCCCTGGATATAAACCTGTCGACGCGTATTATCGACGCCTTGGCCTGGATTACCACGATTCTTGACCGGCTAGAAGTGCCATATAAAATCGGCGGGGGATTTGCTGCCAGGATCTATGGTTCGCCGCGAGAGGTCAATGATATTGATATATCTTTGCCCGGTAGTTTTTTTGACGTGATTGTGCCCGAGGTGGCTGAGTACATAACGGCCGGTCCAAAACAGTACCGTAACGAAAAATGGGATTGCCGGACGCTGTCAGTCAATTATAAGGGACAGGACATCGATATGACTGATGTTGATACTCTCAAGATGAGCAATCTGGACCAAAGCGAATGGTTTAAGGCAAAGGAACGGCGCCTCAACGAAGCGGTTCCTGTTGTTATACATGGCGTTCCTGTCTCACTCATGGATCCGCGAGACCTTCTGGCATATAAGAGAGAGCTAGGCGGCGAGCATCAGGCTATAGATATTGCCGCCGTCGAACAGTATATGGCTCGATAGTATCGAGCTATCAAAAAGAGGGTCAATATTGTATACTGAGCCTAATTGCTGATATCCCTTAAGTCAGTTTTTGTAAAAGCATCCATGGGAAAAATTTTCTTCGCCTGGCCCGTCCTACTTGTTGCGCTCGCGCTGTGGTTGCCCGTTACCGTGTCGGCTCATCAGCCCCGCATTGTTGTTGAAAATTTGGTCACAGTTACGGAGCCTGAAGTTTCTAAGGCCTATTACGGACAGCTCGACGGCTCGACTCATACGTATCATATCAGCGCGGCGGCACCGTTTCGGCTGTATGTCAGTCTAGTTGTTCCGGACATTGACGGACAGAAAAAGGATGTTTCCGCCGAGATAATCAAGGACGGTCAGGCAAGCGAGCCAATCGCCGTTCTGAATGGTCTTGATTTTTCTTGGGAGCGGTTTTATGAAAAATTTGGGGCCGATTGGTACTGGCAAGGACCTGAGTATAAAGGCGAAGCCAGTGCCGGTGAGTACGAGATACGGGTTTCAAGTGCCGCCAATGACAGCAAATATTCGCTGGCTATCGGTGAAAAAGAGATCTTTGATTTCAAGGAAAGTCTCAATGCCCTGACGCTGGTTCCTCAGCTAAAAAGTGATTTCTTCAATGAGTCGCCGATTAGTTTTATACGATCGCCTTTTGGCTGGGGTTTGCTGCTCGGCATGTATGTTTTGGCTTTCCTGTTCGGCTTTATCTATCGTGCCCTCCTAAAACGCTTTGCGAGCGGTTCGGCCCGGCGCGTCGATCACAATATCGCTCGTTCTGGCCGCGTAGTAAGAGCAGCGCTTGGGCTAGGACTCCTGCTTTTGGCTGTTTTGACAAGCTGGCATCCGTTATTGCTTTTCGTCTCCGGATTCTGTTTTTTTGAGGCAATGTTTAGTTGGTGCGGACTGAATGCCGCCCTGGGCCGTAACGAGTGCCCTCTATAATTTCAATTTTCCGCTATGTCTACTAATTCAGAAAAGTCCCATAGTATTTCGCGCGGTCTCGATCCGCTCGATCAGACAAGTCGACAGCGTCTTATCGCTGCCATCATTGCTTTTTTTCAAGATGAACGCAATGAAGAAATTGGCGTCATTGCCGCCGAAGAAGTTCTTGATTTTTTTCTGGCAGAGCTTGGACCAGAAGTTCATAATCAGGCGATTGAAACAGCTAAGCGAGAGTGGCACCGGCTAGCGGAAGATGGCGAAATTGCCTTGGAGGTTCTTAAAAAGAAATAAAATAGCAGCGAATTATGAGCACTATCTACATAAAAAACGCCCAGCACTTCAATGAAATCTGCCCATTAGCGGGCGTCGTGGCGGCCGACAAAGAAGTCTACGGTGATCCTTTGCGCGGACCGCTCGTCGTGCCCTGGAAACGTAGCCGCTTGTCTGAGCTCGGTTTTCCGGCTGATTTTAGCATCGAACAAATCATTTCTGGGACTAATAATCTCGGAGCTATTCGCGGTATCCATATTGGGCCGGGACGTAAGATTGTCTATGCCGAATATTCGGGGATCGAAGGCGCTAGTGATGAATATGTGGTGTACAAGGCTCTCGTGGAAACAAAAGCCGGACCTGATTTTGGCAAGAAATTTGAATTCACTTTCAATAGCCGCATCATGATTTTTCTGCCCGAAGGCATCGGCAATTCGTATCAGATGCTTACGCAGGACGGACGCTATACCTACTTATGCGATCAGGAATACGACGGGACGGCGCCAGCCATCCATCCGCTTGATCCGGAGCTGGATATCAGTTGGCCCATCAAGCCTCTTATTTCTATCAAGGATAGCAATAATGGCTCTTTGGCCGATCTGCGTTCCGCTTTGCGCTAACTCTAGAGAAGTCTAGGAAAGAGGATTATGTGATCCTCTTTTTTAATTGACAAGTTTAATTGACAAGGCCGTATTTCTGGGATACATATAAAGAAGAATAGTTCATTTAAATAAAGGAACCTAATGGAAAAAATTCAGCAAATCATCACCAATGTCGGCGGGTATTATGCCGATAATCTCTGTTATTATGCTCAGCGCCTGTTTACTGATGGCTGCGTCAAGAATCCCCGTCATAATTTTTGCCACGGCACAGACGTGCTTGAGGCAGGTTATGAGGCGGCTCGGCATCACGAATTTTCGGAGAAATTCGGCAAGGACAAGTGCCTAGCCCTGCTTATTGCTCACGTCTTACACGATATCGGTCATAGCGGCCGCATGGGCAATGACAAACAGGAAGTCAAGCGTGCCATAGAAATTATCAGAGTAATCATTCTGCCGGAGCATGAGATTCTTTTGCCAGACATTGAAATGTTTGTCGGTGGGACTGAGTTTCCGCATGATATAAGCTTTCCAGCAGCGGATGCATCCGAATATATACGCCTTGGCGTTGACATCATTCGCGACGCGGACATGACACCTCTGTTCAAGGAAGACTGGCTGCAAACCATCGTTTTTGGGCTATCGGCGGAAATGGGCATAACGCCTCTGCAGATGCTGCGCGAACAACCAACATTCATCAGTGATCTGCACTTCTACACGTCATATTTCCAGGCGCTGTATAATAAAAACGTCATTAACCAAAAGTTGGAGGAGGTTCATACCTGGATTAAAATTTTGGAAAAAAATTTCTAAGCTCGCGCCGGACCTGTTCCGGCGTTTTTTTATCCTGAAACCGGCAGCGCGGACCCCCTTGCTCTTTTGACAGGGGAGGAGTAGCGTATAGATATAAGGCTGTTTGGCCTATAATCTTCACAAATATGGGACTTTTTTATCTTATTCTTGTTGTTGTTCTGATTCTCCTGTCGGGCATCCGTGTTCTGAAGGAGTATGAACGCGGCGTCATCTTCTTTCTCGGACGCTGCACTGGCACGCGCGGTCCCGGACTGGTTTTCATTATCCCGATTCTGGAACGCATGACCCGTGTCATGCTGCGCACGATTACGATGAATATTCCTTCCCAGAAAATTATCACGAAGGATAACGTCTCGATCGATATCGCCGCCGTGGCTTATTACCATATTGTCGACCCGAAGAAATCCGTTATCGCTGTTGAAAACGTCTATCAGGCCGTTAATCAAATCAGCCAGACTACTGTTCGTAACGTTGTTGGCCAATTCCAGCTCGACCAGCTTTTGTCTCAAACCTCAGAAATAAATACTCAGATTAAGAACGTCATCGACGCTCATACCGAACCCTGGGGCGCTCAGGTAACTGCCGTCGAGATTAAGGACATCACGCTGCCTGACAACATGCAGCGGGCGATGGCTAAGGAAGCGGAAGCAGAACGCGAACGCCGCGCCAAAATTGTTGCCGCAGAAGGCGAATTCCAGGCAGCGGCCAAGCTCGGCGAAGCGGCTGACCTAATCATGGCTCATCCGGTTGCCTTGCAGCTACGTACCCTCCAGACGCTGGCCGAGATTAGCACGGAAAAGAATTCGACCATTATTTTCCCGGCCCAGCTTATGACGACCGTCCAGGAAGTCATGAAGACGGTCAAGATGGATTCAGTGAATAAGGCCTAGCCTCTATGGATCAGATGCCTGTCTGTGTTTATTGCTCGCTGCCGGAAATACAGCAGCGCCGCATTACGGAAAACAACCTCGCCTGGGCCTTTCTGACCAATATCCCTATAACCCCTGGGCATACGCTGGTCTGCCCCAAACGCTGCGTTGCTGCTTTGGCCGACCTGACTGACGCCGAGAAACTGGCAATTCTTGAGTTGGCCGAAAAAGTCATGGCCAGTCTCCGTCAGGCTTTCGCGGCTGAAGGATTTAATTGTGCCTGGAACCAGGAAAAGCTGGCCGGACAATCAGTCCCGCATTTTCATCTGCATATAGTCCCGCGCCGCTCCGGCGATACCGGCCTGCTCGGTTACGACCCGCGCAGCTTTCTCTACCGAACCGGCGACAGAGAGCCTTCACCTGATGACGAGCTACTGGCTGTCCGCGATCGTCTGAAGGATTATCTCTAATTTTTTGTAAAAAAATTCCCCTTACGCTTGTGCGCAAGGGGATTTGCTTTATATATTATTTCTTTTACCTTATTTATTTCTTACCATCCGGAAGCACCGGCTCCGCCGCTATCTCCTCCGCTAAAGCCAGAGAATCCGTCTGAACCTGAGCTTGACGAAGTGATCGAGTTGATGGTTGAGATGGAAGAAGTATAGGAATGTGAAGACTGTCGGCGTTCCTCTTCCTCTTCGCGTTGTTTGCGTCTGCTGTATTCAGCCTCCCTGATTTCTTTCGATGCTTTTTTGGCAACTTCAACTGCTTCCTGTTCGATTGCCTGCAGTCGCTGATGAATGCCATTCCAGTCGACCAAAGCGCCTTTGGCGTCGATTCTGATAGCATTGAGCGAACTGGCACAGGTTTTAGCCCGAGTTTTGGTCGCCGAGTAGACATCGCTGTCCTGGCAGGTGCGCAGCGCTTTGGCAACAGCTTCTTCGCTGAGTGCGTAGGCAGCCGCAAAACTGTTTTGTGACATTTCCTGTTGTGGCCGTATGTTCTGTATGGCCGCCTGAGCTTCTTTCATCTGCTGTGTCCGCGTTACGAGCGTGTCGAATTTTTCGGCCGCATATGCCAGTTGATCTTTTCTTGGATCATTGGCCGCCGTAATTATATTTCGCAGTGATTCCAGTTCTGTGCCAGCTAGTTTAGTATTGAGCGAAGCCAACGTGGCGACATGGGGTGCATACGTTTCTTTCGGATAATGGTCCCGACAATAGAGCAGCGCTTCTTTAAGAAGAGGAGCGGCTTGCCACAGTTTCAGCGCTTCGGCAATAACTCTATCAAGCGTTGTGTCTATCAGTTTTTTCTTGGCGACAATGGCGCCGAGATTATCAGTAATTTCATCCGACTTTTTACGTATAACGTCGCTATCCGTGCATATCTGCCGCTGTTTTTCCGGGTCGTTCAACTTGTCTCCGTACTTAAGAAGTATTGTCTTAAGCTGCTTGAGCTCATCAAGGTTCGGCTGAAAGGTATATCCGTTTTGGATATGGTCTTCGGTCGTTTTGATGTTTTCATCGAGTGAACGCTGCGCTTTCTCATAGCTAACAGGAGCATTCTTGGCGAAAATCTGAATCTTCTTCCAGAGGTCCTGACTTAGCTTGATGAATGAATTCAGCGCCTTATTAATGTCTTCTTTTGCTTCCTCGATTCCAGCTACGGCTAGTGCGGGACTTTTTTTCAGCAACTGTGTCGACTGCCTGAGGACCGTCTGCGCTTTTTCAAGTTTGTCGCGAACGGCGGCTCCGTGATTTTCCGCCTCTGTGCGCGCCCAATGGGCCTGCTTATCGTAGCGTTTCAATGTTTCCTGAAGAAGTGTCTTTCCCCGTTCGACATCGGCCGAAAGAATGTCGATAGATTTTTTTGCCAGAAGACGCAACTTTTTTTCTTGTTGATGGAGTCTGATCCAGCGAAATATATACCATCCCAGACCAAGTACACAGATAAGGATGAATGCTCCGGCGAAGAAGTCTTTTGTTTTCGCCCAGCGCGCGTCATCGGCTGCTTGCAGCACTTTGAGGTGTTCTTTGCGATCTTCTGGACTCATTGTTTTCAAGACCGAGAGACAGGCTTCGGTACCGACCTGAATCGATGTGGAATATTGGCCGTTGTGGTTGAGCGGAGACATGACATTTCTAATGATATCGCTGCATATGGCGTCGGTCAGAATTTTCTCCAGACCATACCCCACTTCAATGCGCGATTTCTTCAGCGTACGCGAATAGACAAGCAATACACCCCAGTTAAGTCCGGCTGGGCCTATCTTCCATTCCCGGAATAGTTCACTGGCATAGCTTTCGATGCTTTCTCCATTGAAGTTATCAGTAGTAACGATGACGAAAGCAATCATATTGTCGTCATAGTACTGTCGCAACCTGCTTTCTAATGCAGAGCGGGTGGCTGGGTCAAGGTCACCCTCGAAATCATTGACTGCGTTAGGTGGATTGCTTTTCTGCGGCAGCCCCGGTTTGTCGCCCGCCATCAGCGGTGACAGTAGGTAACTGCACAGTAAGAGCATACAAAAGAATACGATGCTTTTTTTCATGCGCTAAGTTTATTTGATTATGTAATTGTAAATGTTCGGAATCTAGAAAAATATCATAATTTCTTATTTTCGTCAAGAAGCAGTTTATGGATGGCAAACTGCTCGGCTGGGCTGTGCATAAGTTACTTTCAGTCAATAAAAACAGGGGATTGACATATTACATAGTAAGTGTATAATAAACACTAAGATAGATTTATAACCATTTTAACATATGTCTTCTCAGAAAAAAGTTCCCGCCCATCTAGCCCAGTTCCAGCATGCCATTGTCGCAGCCGATATCGTCGTTTTTGCCATCAAGGATGGCCGGCTCATGACCCTTCTTCTTAAGCTGACACGACCGCCCTTTGAACACGCCTGGGCCCTGCCGGGAGGACTGATTACTCCGACAGAGAACCTTGAAGAGGCCGTCGTGCGCCATATTGATTACAAAACCGGACTGAAAGGCCTTTATTTCGAACAATTATATACTTTTTCCGATATTTCCCGCGACCCGCGCGGAAGAGTAGTTTCCGTTGCTCACCTGGCCCTTCTGGGTAACGCCGAGACTGCCAATCTCTCATTGGCGCCTGAATATGGGGCGATTGAGTGGTTCGATACCGCAAAACTGCCTGAATTGGCCTATGATCACGCTGCGATCATTGAAACGGCCCGGGAAAGGCTCAAGGCGAAGCTCGGGTATACCAATATCGCTCAGCATCTGCTGCCGGCTAGTTTTTCGCTGAGCGACCTGCAAAAAGCCTATGAAATCGTTCTTGGACATCCCCTTGATAAGCGCAATTTCCGTAAAAAGTTGCTAGCTTTAGACATAATTACTGAAGCAACTGGAAAATCGACGGGGGCCTTTCGGCCCGCCCAGCTGTACCGATTCAAGGATAAAAAGGCTAAGATTATTGAAATATTGTAATTATTACACCTACTTTTATGAAATAAGAACAATTGACAAAATATCGTTCTTGTGCCAAAATCGTACATTAAAACTAATTATAAAATAAAGAAATACACGGGCTAAAGGAACCGTGAAATTATGGGTCAAGAAAATTATGATGCGATGATGGAAGCTAAAAAGAAAGAACAAGAAGCTTCATCTACCGCTAAGAGCAGCCCCGCTGACGGGGTGCTGCAAAGCAACGAACCGTTCAAGATGTACCGCAGCCGTACCGTATCAGTAACGATTGATACGCACAATGATTTTTCCGATGACGAGCGGGCTGCCCTGCGAGTACATGGCGCAAACGCAATCGTCGATGAGATCATTGAAACTCAGAAGTACGGTCTCTGGAAGGTTCTCTCTAGCGAAGATCACCCCGCTGACGCCGAATGGATTGCCACTCCGGAAAAGCCGATGGGCACTAAACTTGACGCTCCGGATATGGACCAGACCTGGCCGGCGCACTGCATAGTCGGCACCTGGGGACATGAACAAATTCCAGGCATGCCTGCAGTAGAATCCTATGACCTCGTCATATCAAAAGGTTCGGAACGTGATAAACATCCCTACGGTCCTTGCTACAAAGGATTGCAAGACAGGACTTCGAGCGGACTTATTGAGAAGTTGCGTGAATGGGAAACCGAGAATATTCTTCTGGACGGACTCGTTATCGATCGCTGCGTGGGAACAGCTGCACGTGAATTTAGAGAAGCTGGATTTAACGTTGTTATCAACCGCGCTGGCTGCGCCGGTTTAAATGAGGAAGACACGAAAAAAATGATTGAAGATTTGACCGCCATCGGCGTCATCTTCGCAGAAAACGCTGAAGAGATAAAAAAAATGATGCATTAATAATTTCAGGAATCATGGGCGGCTGTACGAAACAGTCAGCCGTCCAGATTTTTTTTTCAGAAGCTTCGAGCCAATTCCTTGGCTCAAATCTTCTGACTTCAATCGACGATTGAGGTCTTAGTTCTTTACATAAAGCAAAGGAGATAGAAATGAATTTCAATTCACTGATTTTTCGCAGCGGCGAACCAATCATCCGGTCGACGCTTGATATGGATTTCTATAAGTTCACGATGGGACGGGTTATCTGGGAAAAATATCCCGGAGTACATACCGTTTTTCAGATGATGAACCGTACGAAATCAGTCAGGCTTGTCCAGCATATTGATAAAGGGGAACTGAGCGAGCAGCTGGAACATTGCCGCATACTTAAACCGACCATCTCGGAGATGCATTATCTGCGAGGTACGAACGAGTATAGCGAACGGATGTTTCCAGAGGGCTATTTGTCTTATTACAAGGACAGAACGCTCAGCTTGCCATCCATCGATATCAACGATGGGCAGTATGACGTCAGGACGACGGACGGCGATTGGCTTCAGGCCAGCGAATGGGAAACCAAGGTCTTGGCCATCACCAATGAGCTGTACTCGCGCAGTCTGCTGAAGGGCTATTCTCGCTTCCAGTTGGAAGCAATACAGGCTCGCGGACAAGTACGTCTTGATGCCGACATCAGGCTTCTCAGGAAATATCCCGGCTTGACGCTCAGCGATTTCGGCAGCCGCCGACGCTTCAGCGCTCTTTGGCAGGAGTATGTCGTGCAGGTAATGGCCGCGGAGTTACCCGGACAGTTTCTCGGTACTTCTAATACTTACCTGGCCATGAAATACGGCTTGATGCCGATTGGCACATCCGCCCATGAGATGTATATGGTACTGGCCGGGATGATGAATGAAAGCGATGATTCAATTCGCGCTTCACATCGCAGGATGCTGACTGACTGGTACGATGTCTACGGACCCGGCCTATCGATAGCCCTGACCGATACGTTTGGAACGGAATTTTTCTTCAATGATTTCATTGAAGAGATGGCTCATAAATGGAAAGGCTTCCGGCATGATTCCGGCGATCCAATTAAGTTCGGCGAGCGTGTTCTGCGCTTCTACCGGGAACTAGGAATTGATGCCCGCGAAAAAATGATTGTTTTCAGCGACGGACTTGATGCGCAGACGATGGTGAAACTATACTTGCATTTCGAAGGCAAGATTCGGGTCACGTTCGGCTGGGGGACTAATCTGACCAATAATTTCGGCTTATTAACCCTCTCCCTCGTCATGAAAGCGATTATGGCTAATGGCGTACCGCTTGTTAAGTTGAGCGATAACCCAGCTAAGGCGACTGGCTTGCCAGAGCAGATAAAAAGGATAATGGCCGTATTCGGTTATCATCCTGAGCTGTATTCGTATGTTGCGTGTATTCGATGAGACGCGGCGGAAGAGAGATAATTCCTCTTCCGCCACCTTTTTTCCTTTAGGCGAGACGCCAAGGCTTTGGCGGCTCACGTGAAGAAAAAAATTGTTCTTTACCATAACTTAAATCATAGAAGATGGATTTTAAACAAACGTCCCGCCGCGTATTCAGCGGGCGCAATGGCAAACTGAGTCTGATGCCTCCGCCGGACAGGTCTCCGGTAATGGAAAGCAATGTCAGCGACCTCTCATTCACCTCTATTATCGATACTTCTTACCAGAAGGCGGATAATGGCCGGGCGACGGACGAAGAACTCCTTGAGCACTTTGAAGATATATATCTTCGCTGGGGAAAATTCGGTCCGGAGGGCGATCTGCTCGAAATTGCTGAATTACGTTTCGGTCATGCCTACGCGTATGTCCTGACGTCTGTTGGTAACCTGACATTCCGTAAAGGCGGAACGGCGACTGATATTCTTGTCATCGTGAAAGATCAGACAGGCAAGCGTTGGTTGGTCGGTATTGAAAGAAAATACAATCCAGCTAAAGGCTGTTTTGCCTTCCCAGGCGGCGTAATTGATGTGGTTGGTACTACGATGGAGCCGCCTATCATTACGGCCATGCGCGAGCTTAATGAGGAAATAGAATTGGAAGTTGTTCCAGAACAGGAAGTGTCAACTTCGCCAGTTCCGACCTCATTGCCGGTTATGGTTCTCGGTCTAGGAGACGGATACCTGCCGGCTCGAATGGAATCCATCGGACTCTTTGCTACCGATGCGCATGAGGAATGCACGACAACCGGCACGAAGCGAATTTACCAAACCTTCGCCTACGCTCTGGTTCTCAAGATGTCAGGTACATTGACAGCGGAGGGCGTACACGCGCTGTTCAACGCACGGGAGGAAGTCAAGAAGCTGGTAATTATCGATGATAGCCGCTTTGACGACATCAAGAACGGGCGTCTGGCCTTCGGATTTGCTCATCACACCGCTATTTTCAAAGAAGCGCTGCGTCGTGAATTGATTTAAGTATCGAGTTATCGTGGGTAATGGCGCATTGACCATTGCCCCCTTTTCCGAGCCGCCTAGGCCTAGGCGACTGTGATAAGGAAAGAACATTGAAAAAACATAATAAACATATATGATACAGAAAATCACAAATCTAAACGGCTTGAAGATCGCCATCTGTCAGATGGAAGTAATTCCTGGCCGACCCGATCTCAACGCCAATTACATGCTCCACGAAATACGTCTTGCCGCTAAGCGCGGTGTGGCTATCATCGCTTTTCCTGAGTTGGGCGTTCCGGGCTACCTGCTCGGCGACAAATGGGAAGATGATTCTTTCGTGGCGGATGTTGTGTATCACAACCAGCGCATCATCCAAGCGACTACAGATATTGATATAACAGTAATCTTCGGATCGCTGCATATCGATAATCTGTTGCGCAACGAGGATGGACGTCTGCGCAAGTATAATGCGGCGATCATCGCTTTCAAGGGAAAGAGTGACGCCGTCGCCAAAACGTTGCAGCCTAATTATCGAATTTTTGATGATAACCGCCACTTCGTTTCACAGCGTCAGCTGCGCGATAATGATATACAACAGGGTTTGCCCGGAAAGACCGAAGATTATTTCAATGTCTATCCGGTGCCGACTCCCCAGGGAGAAATTAATCTCGGGCTCATCCTCTGTGAGGATATGTGGCACGCCGATTACTCCTGGAATCCGACAAAGACGCTGGTGGAGCAGGGTGCGGAGCTGGTCTTTGACCTGTCGGCTTCACCCTGGACCTGGCAGAAGAATCGCAAGCGACATCAGGTCGTTAAGGATTTACTGGCAGAATCACCAGTGCCGTTCGTGTATGTCAATAATACCGGTGTGCAGAATAACGGTAAGAATGTCATCGTTTTTGATGGCAGTTCCACTGTTTATAATGCGGCCGGGGACATTATTGAAGAAGTCGAGCCATATCTGGCCGGGACGCAGGACTTTACCTTTGCCTCGGAACAGAAAGTGGCTGCTGTTAAGGCGAGCAATGATACGGAGGAAATGTTTATGGCTCTCGAATATGCCGTCACAAAAACTCTCTATGCCTTGCCGCCGCACATGAGAAAAGTAGTTGTTGGTCTGAGCGGGGGAATTGACTCAGCGGTGACGCTGACGCTGTTTGCTCGTATACTTGGACCGGAAAATGTCACTGCTATTAATATGCCTTCTCGTTTCAATACGGCGAAGACAAAAAATATAGCGCGCCGTATCGCTGAGAATCTTGGCGTTGAGTATCAGGAACGGCCTATCCAGGACATCGTCAACACGATTTGTAAGGCGACGGGGACTAAGGAAGGCACGCTAAGCTATGAAAACGTTCAAGCACGGGCCCGCCTGGAAATATTGGCGGCCTGTTCGCAGGATATTGGCGGCGTCTATTGTGGCAATGGCAATAAAGTGGAATTCGCTTTTGGGTACGGAACCTTGCATGGCGACATCGCTGGTTTCCTCTGTCCACTAGGCGATTTGGTTAAACGGGAAGTGTATCAGGTGGCCGACCATCTTAATAAGCTCTTTGGCCGGGAAATCATTCCTCAGGAATGTTTCGACATCGTGCCGAGTGCCGAATTGGCGACCAACCAGGTTGATCCGTTTGATTATGGCAATCTCCAGGAGCGCGGTTATCATGACGAAATGGTCCGAGCGTTCATCGAGTTTCGCAAGAACCCGGAGTGGTTCTTGCAGAAGTATATCGATGGTACGCTGGAGCAGGAACTAAAGCTGCCGGCCGGAAAGCTTAAAACGCTTTTCCCGAGCACGGCCAGCTTTATTGCTGATTTGGAAAAGAAATGGACCATGCTGCATATCGCTTATTTTAAGCGCATACAGTGTCCGCCCATTCCTATCCTGACCAAGCGTGCGTTCGGTTATGACCTGCGCGAATCGCTTCTGAGTGCTCATCTGACGTCGCGGTATCACGAACTTAAGAAGTTTGCGTTGGCGCAATCAGCTATGACAGAAGGAAAGCGAGTTGTGATATATGGCGGTAGCTTTAATCCGCCCTGCATCCATCACCGTCAGATTGTTGAAGCGTTGGCTAAGCAGTATGACCAGGTTATCATTTTGCCCTGCGCGGCTTCGCGCAGCGACAAAGCGGTTAACCAGGTTTCTAATGAGGATCGGGCGAATATGGCTAAACTGGCTTTTGCTGCACTGCCTAACACTGAGCTCGATCTGAGCGATGTGGAAAGCGGTCGGTACACGCCGACCTACCGCCTGCAAGAGAAGTACGCTGCCATGTTTCCACATGACCAGATTTGGCATGCGGTCGGCGGCGATATTATCAGCGGCGGGGGAAAGCAGGCTTCGCAGATACACACAACCTGGCAGCACGGCGCAGAAATCTGGCAGAATCTCAATTACGCCATCATTGCCCGTCCGGGTTATGATATGCCGGACAGCGACCTGCCGCCTTCATCAGAAGTTATACGGATTCCGAATCTGATCGGATCGGGAACGGACGCTCGGGGACATATTACAAAGGGTACGTTAGACAACGCTTTGTTGGACGCACCGGTTAAAGAATATATCCGCCAGCACGCTCTCTATCAGGTAACAGATTAAGATCCATAATTCCCAAAACAAAACGAAAATTCATAATCAATAATGAAACAGGAAGATGAACTACTCGACGCTCTCGCTGAAAAAATACAGAGTCAGCCGGGCAAACGTTTATTAGTTGTTATCTCTGGACCGAGCTGCAGCGGCAAAACGTTTCTTACGGAATGGCTGCGCAGGCAGCTGCCGGAAAACTTCTGCGCCGTTGTTCCTTTGGATGCATATTTCAAGGATAAAGACGACAGTACGTTGCCGCGCGAGGGAACAAGCCGGTCATTCGATCTGCCTGCCTCTTTCAACGGCGACACGTTCCGCTTGGATATACAACGGTTGATTGCGGGTAAGGCGATACATCTGCCCTGCTATGATCTGTCGACTAATACGTGCCTGGTAGGCAAAGGCGCAGAAATACAGCCGAACGGCATTATTATTGCCGAAGGCATCTATGCCAGTCATTTCTTGCGCGGAATTCCAGCGTATCGGATTTACATCAGTATTGAGTACGATGTGGCCGTAAAACGCCGGATCGAGCGCGATACGGTGCGGCATAATGTTACGGCCGATGCGGTTATACGCATGTTCAACAAAAAGGTCTGGCCCCTGACTGAGCGCGTAGCACAGCAGGCAAGCGAGGCTGACCTCATAATCGAAAATAACATAAAGGAGAATTAGACATTGGAAAAAAATTTGCAACAAACGTATCAGCAGCTGCTCGAAGCAGTCAGTCCTGAGGAAGTCTTCGGACTGCCCGGGGAGCTGACGGCCGCTGAAACCGTTAAAAAGGCATATCGGGAGTTATCCCGGATTGTTCATCCTGATAAAAACGGTGACAATGTGGACTTGGCCAAGGATGCTTTTGCGCAATTGGGCAAACTTCACGCCGCTGCTCTGAAAAAGATTGAGAAGGGAACCTATGGCGACCTAACATCCGCGAATGGAACCGAGGCGGAAGAGTTCCGTTTTCCTACAAAGAAACGCGAATATATCATCCGCTCGAAAATCGCCGAAGGCGATCTTTCAATGGTTTATTCCGGGGAGGCAGTCGGCATGGATGGCGCAGAAGGCAAGATTGTTTTAAAGCTCATTAATGATGAAGCTGATAACGATTTTGCACTAAATGAACTGCGCATTACTTCTCTCCTGCAAGCTAAACTATCCCCGCAAAGCAAACATCTGCCCTTCATCCTTGATAGTTTCAAGGACGAACACAACAGACTAGGCATTGTCCTCAGATACTTTGACGGACATGACCTGATGTCGCTGCGCGAGATGCCTCTCTACAAGAATGGCATAGTGGCCAGCGATGTGGCCTGGATGCTGGAGCGTTGCTTAAGCGCCCTCGGACATCTTCATAATGAGGGGATTGTTCACGGCAACATCGAACCGACACATATTCTTGTGCGCGGCGATGACCACAACGTTAATCTGATTGATTTCAGTTATGCAGTTCTGGCCGGAGAAGATTTTCTGGCTTTGAACGAGACATACAGTCCGCCGGAAGTAGCAGCCAAGCAGCCGCCGACGCCGGCCAGTGATATCTATGCGCTGGGTAAAACAATGATCTTCGCTCTCGGGGGTGACCCGGCAACGGGTGATATGCCGCTGATTGTTCCGGAAAAGTTCAGAAGTTTTATCCGAGGGATGATCTTGCCGAGCCAGATGCAGCGTTTGCAGGATGCCTGGAAGATCCATAAGGACTTGCGCGAGTTGCGTCGGGCCATATGGGGAAGACAGCCGTTCGTCCCATTCCGGACGCAATAAGCGGCTGGAAGAAGAGGTACGCACGTAACAATTAACAGTAAAAAATCAAAACAAAAAAGGAGAAAATACCACTATGGGTGGAGGAAATTACGACCAAGACGTATCACAAGAACGGGACGATTTCGCTAACGAAGCGTTCCAGAACCACGGCTACCATTCTGGAGCCGAAAATGCTATACGCAATGAGCCTGATCCATTAGTGGATCCGAAGGGCAGGGTGCGAGAGTGTTTTGATTCCGATGATAAGCCGGAAACAACGCCGATTGTAGTTGTATTGGATTCGACCGCGTCTCGCGGCGCCGATATGGTAATCTTTTATCAAAAGCTACCACTATTGATAGGAGAAGTAATCGCTCGAAATTATGTTAAAAATCCTTCGTTGAGCATTGCCGCTATCGGCGACGCAACCGACGGAGATAAGGTGCCGATCCAGGTTGGACAATTTGAATCAGACAGCCGACTAGACGAAGTTCTCAAAGCCATCTACCTTGAAAAAGGCGGTGGCGGAACTGGTTTTGAATCCTACGAGTTGGCGGCTTTCTTTTATGCCCGCCGCTCGAGGCTGCATTCAATGATCAAGCGCCATAAGAAAGGTAAAATTTTCTTTGCGGCTGATGAGCAGGCCTATCCCAATGTAAGTAAGGAACAGGTTAAGCAGTATCTAGGGGTCGACATACCGGCGGACATCCCGACCGTAAAGATCTTTCAGGAATTGCAGAAGCTGTATGATGTGTACATCATTTTTCCGAAGCAGACCTGGGAGCAGCGTAAAGATCAGATTGACGATGAGATGAAGAGACGCTTGGACGAAGCCGGTGGACGATACGCAAATGTCGATATCCGGGCTTCGTTACTCTGGAACACGTACGACGACTTGGATCTGCATTGCATTACACCGAGCGGCGAAGAGATTTTCTACGGTCACAAGGATTCTCGCTGTGGCGGCTCACTCGATGTTGACCGCAATGCCAGAGGAAAGGAAACCCGTAAACCAGTGGAGAATATTCGCTGGCCGCAGGGTTCGGCTCCGAAAGGCAAATACCGCGTTTATGTTCAGAATTATGCCTATCATGAAGATGAGAGAGCAGATATTCCGTTCACGGTCGAGATAGAAATAAACGGAAAAATACAGACCTTCACTAAGGTAATGCCTAATGGTTCAGAAGGAAGAAGAAGTGACATGGAAATATTTTCCTTTGACTACGATCCAAACGCCCGCGTCACCGACACGGCCCGTTACGCCAATTATGACGATGAGATGATTAAGCGCGAATGGGCCAAGCTCATTCCGCCTGAGCACATCCTCATTATCGATGATCCGAAAGCGATTGTTGATATCATTCTCGGCGTACTAGCTATCACAAGCGGAACAAGTCTGCAGGAGTACACGACCGTTCACATGGGTGCGCGTAATCAGCTGCCGGACCGCCAGAAAGAAGTAACGAAGGCGTTGTCCGATTTGTCGAACAGCGCTCTGACTGTTGTTGAAACCGGCACATTGCCGGGCGGCGGCAGTAAAAGGAAGGGTGGTACTAAGCGCCTTACCTAAAGAAGAAATAAGATGTGATATATATAGGGGGGACGGCATATCGCCTCCCCCTTAATCTAATTAAGGAGACTGAAGTGATTCTTATCGCTACAATACCCGCGCCCCATCAGCGTTCGTTCGCCGCCGTTGCGGAAAACGAATTCGTGAAGGAAGTGCGGTTTAATACCGGGGTGTCTGTTCCGGATTCGCCCAAAGTTACTCTGGAAAAGATTCTGGAGGCCACTCGAGGAGAAAAGAAAATATGGATCGACTTGAAAGGAAGGCAACTGCGCATCACGCAATGGGCCGACCCGACATTTTGCCATGTTGAGCTCAGTCACTGTATTGAAGTTGAATTGCCGGCCCGGATATATTTTCGCGGCAGCCATTACGCTCAGATACAGGAAGTAAGAGGCAATCGACTCTTTTTGCATGACCAGCCTTCAGAGGCGCTCGGCAAAGGACAGTCGGTCAATGTGCATGGCGCAAACCTGCGCATCAGCGGATATTTAACAAGCCAGGACAAAGAGTATATCGAGGCCGCGAAATCGCTTGGTCTGCATGATTACATGTTGTCCTTCGTTGAGCAGGAATTTGATATTATCGATCTTCTGCAGCTTGATCCGGCGGCTAATATTGTCGCTAAGATTGAATCGCCGCTCGGCCTCAAGTTCGTTGAAAAGATTTATCCGGCGTATCGTCAGGCAGTTCATCTCATGGCGGCGCGCGATGATCTCTTCATTAATATCGGTGAGCCAAAGATTGCTGCCATGAATGCCATTAAGAGTATTGTGAAAGCGGACCCGGAGGCAATTGTCGCTTCCCGTTTGCTGTCATCGCTCTGCGGACGTGACGGCTTGTCGCTCAGCGACTTGTCTGACTTGTACTTGATGAGAGATTGGGGGTATCAGCGGTTTATGCTCAGTGATGGCCTAAGCGCTAAGGTTGACCCATTTCTCGAAGCGGTTTCGGTGATGCAATCTTTTACTTCACAAACAGGAGGAGATTCATGAAACGTGACATCATAGTTACGGCTGGACTCGGTTTCGGCGATGAAGGCAAAGGTACAACGGTTGATTTTCTCACCCGTGAATATACAGCCCGGCATGTTGTCCGCTATAACGGCGGACCGCAAGCGGCCCACCATGTTGTTTCGAATGACGGCCAGCTGCATTGCTTCGCGCAATTCGGCTCCGGCAGTTTTAACGGAAGCGCTACCTACCTTGATCGACGAATGTTAGTTGACCCATTGCGGATAAAATCAGAAGCTTCACAACTGGCTGCGAAAATTCACGGCAATCCCTATGAACTTCTGACAATCCATGAGGACTGTCTCGTTGTTACGCCCTACCACCGGATTATAAATCGAATTAAGGAAACGGTACGAGGTGGCAACCGTCATGGCAGCTGTGGACTGGGAGTCGGTGAAACGATGCTGGATTCAGAAGTACTCGGCGCTGACCCGTTGCGCATAGCTGATCTCTGGCAGGAAAAGATAGTTATTGAAAAATTACAGGAACTACAGCGAGTTAAATCGGCGCTGGCCGAGGAACTTAAGAAGAAGACTGAGATGACGACCGAGTTGGCTTGGCTTTTATCCGAGTTAAACAGCAAGGCGTATCTGGGAACAATAGCTTATAACTATGTTCGCTTCCTTGAAATGCTCGGTTTGAAAATTACCGGAGAGGAAGGCGTGGCTGATATGCTCGCCGAAGGAAATCTTGTTTTCGAAGCCGCGCAGGGCGTATTGTTGGACAGGGAACGCGGTTTTACGCCGCATGTTACCAAGACAACAACGACCTTCCACGGCGCTGAAGATATCATCAGCCAGCATGAGTTGGCCGGTCAGGTAACAAAGATTGGCATCTTGCGCGCGTACGGTAGCCGGCACGGGGCCGGTCCCTTCGTAACGCAGGATGATGAACTTGCTTCAGCAATTCCTGAGCTACACAATACCGGGAATACATGGCAAGGCGATTTCCGTGTCGGTCATTTCGATGCGGTGATGGCCCGCTACGCGCTGGCGGTGGTTGGAAAGGTCGATAGCATCGCTCTTACTAACCTTGATCGCATGGCTACTGCTACGACAGTAAAGGTGTGTTCTGAATATGAATACGTTGGCAAAGACGCTGCCGCTGTCGACAAGCATTGCCTCGTCCAGGTAGTTGGAAACAAAACAATTGTCAAAGATTTGCGGATGCCCGATGTAGCTACGACTGACTATCAGTCAGGTTTAACAAAGATACTCAAGGACTGTACACCTATCTATAAAGATGTGGCAGTTGATTTTAGGAGACAGCCTGAATCTGCCGCCAAAGAATATATTGCTCTTTTGGAGAATGAAATACACGCTTCCATTTCTATTGCGTCCTATGGACCAACCAGCAATGATAAGCGAATTATCCGGCCTGTATGTTAAAAAACATAAAGGCCATTTTTTTTGCTTTTTTACGTTTCTGTCCTATACTAAAGCGGTATGAAAATGACCACCGAGCAC
>CAZFYY010000007.1:3320-37488 GCA_964523425.1 uncultured Gammaproteobacteria bacterium | reverse complement strand
CAACCATACAGTGCTTCATGGATACAACGTATTTCTTCCGGAGAGCAGTTTGCCGCCCACTGAGCGTGATATAACATTAATACCTCCTTTAATTTTGCTAGCACCATTTTAAAGTATACCTAGATTAAACATAATTATAAGAGATAAGTCAAATAACTACTATTCTTCGGTAAATTATGGTATAATATAAATGCAAAGGTCGAGTGTAATTTTTTAAATATATTAATATTCTATGAAGAACCTGCACTCTCTGACTTTCATCCTCTTGGTTATCGGCGGTCTTAACTGGCTGCTCGTTGGCCTTTTTAGCTGGGACATCAGCCAGCTGCTTGGCGGTATGGATTCCTGGATTTCTCGTTTGATCTACATCTTGGTCGGTCTTTCGGCAATCTATGAAATTGCCATGCACAAAGCGATGTGCAAGAACTGCGATAACAAGACGGCTAAAGTTGCCTAACTTGTTTTCTAAAACGAAAAAACAGCCCCCTACGGGCTGTTTTTTTAGTATTGACTTTACTGAAAACCGGCGCTATCATCTAGAGAATCCTTAAAAACACTGCAATGAAAGAAAACAAAAGTCGCCAATCAGCTCCCAATCTGCATGAATCAAAAACTCGCGACCAAGCCCATAAGCAGAAATGCTCTAATGAACGCGACCCTAAATCCGCTCCCGATGCTCCGCATACCATCGATGAGCGCCATGATCACGGAACCATGATTAAGGTAGTAAACATAAGAAAAAATAAGCCGCCCCTGCGGCTTCGCGAGTAATTATTGCTTCACCGTTGGGTGAAGCTTTTTTTATCTAATAAAAATCCGGGTGTGCTTCCACGAAATCCCAAACGTCCTTGGCGACGTTTCGATAGCCCTCAACCGGATCATGATGAAGATTTATAAAAGGAACGCCATTACATTCGATAATGCCCCACTTCTGCGTTTCCGGATCACCGGCAATATCAGCAATAATAAAGTCAAAACCGATCATCGGATCATTAATGGCCGCCGCCGCCTTTTCAAGAATCGCTATTGTTTTAGGATGGATCAGATGCGTTTCCTCGGCGCTATGACCGCCATACGATACGCCAATCTTTTCCGACAGATCGATTGTCCGGCCCGCCGGCAATATGTCATCAAGGCGCAGATTATTCCGACCAAGAAACTGTTCCGTCTGTCCAGTCAGCTTTACCGGACTAACCTTCTCGTGGCGGGCGGCATCTTTGAGGGCAGCCAATTCGCGAATCGTATGAACGCCGTCACCGGTCACGCGTGGCGGATCGCCGCGCAGAATACCGCTCAACTTACCGCCAATCATTGTCGCGCGATAGACGCTGCCGGTCAGATGTTCTTCCATTACGACCCAGTAGCAAAGCTGCTTAGCGATGCGAAAGGATTTCTTAAGCTGACGCTCATTGTAAATAAACGTTGTCGTATGTCGCCCGCGCGACCCGAGACGTGGCTTAATAATAACCGGTTTTTCTAACTGCCGAAAAGCGGCCAGAAGAGGCCCGAAATGAGAAAAGGAGCCGCCGATCGACACCGGAATACCGGCCGCTGACAATACTGCCTTTACCCTCGCTTTATCGTCCATCCACCATTCGGCCGTCTCAGGCATATAAGGCGGACGGGGTAATCCGCTGAAATAGATGGGGCGATTTTTTATAAAAATTCGATACGTGTCATTCTCCCGGCCAAGAAAAAGGACGCTTTCCATGCGAAGTCCGCGGCGCGTAGCTTCTTCCCAGAGAACTTCCGCCCGCGAACTGGTCGCGGCTGAAGGGGTAGAGCGATACGTTACCATATGCGCTTTTTCCATCAACAGAAACAGCGGCCAGAATAACTTTCCGACGTATTTGAAAAAAAGCTTGCCCAGCTGGTTGCCAAAGGTAAAGCGGTTGAGTGGCGTCATGAAAACAGTCGAGGATTCATTAAACCAGGTCGGAAAATGAGGCACAGGATTATTTCCGCAGTAGGGACAAGAGGCCATAGGATTAGCGCCGAGCGGCGATAGTGATTATCTTTTTGAAATGCTTTTCCTCAACAGGCATGACGGATAAGCGATTACCGCGCCGACAGAGAAGCATGTCACCTAGTTCAGCGTCACGCTTAATTTCTTCTAAGGGGATTGGCTGCGAAAATTTTTTCTTAAAACGAAGATCTACGCAATACCAGCGAGGCGCTTGCCGGGAAACAGACGGGTCATAATGTTCATCCTCAGCCTGGAATTGGGTTTCATCGACATGGGAAAGACTGGACACTTCCGCTAGTCCGTAAATACCTGTCGGCGCTCCGCTGGAGTGATAAAAAAGCACTGCATCGCCGGGACGCATATCATCGCGCATAAAATTGCGCGCCTGATAATTTCGTACCCCGGACCAGGAGGTTTGCTTATCCTTTTCAAGATCGTCAATCGAATAGCAATCGCCTTCGCTTTTTACCAGCCAATACTTTTTCATAATACCGCAGGATTAGAATCCAGGGAAATAATCAGTCTTGATTCTCGACTGGTGAACACCGGCCTCAATCAGCAGCTTTTCATAATTCTCTACCATGGCATTAGGTCCCGACAAATAATATGTCCGATCGGCAAAATCCGGCACGGTTTTTCGCAACAGCTCTTGGGTCAGATACCCGTCTGTATTAGTTGCTAAATAGAGCGTTTTCCAGCCCCTCGCCTCGGCGCTGGCAAATATGTCCTTATAGACAAAAGATGAGTCATTCAGACATGAATATATTAATTGCACATTCCGGTCCTCGCCTGCATCAATCAGATACTTAGCCATACTGCGGAAAGGCGTTATACCGATACCGCCGGCAATTAAAACCAGTTTTTCGCGCGGGTCATCCGGGAGCGTAAAATCGCCCGATAATGATCCGGCCCACATCGAATCACCAGCCTTAAGCGACAGCAGCTCTTTCTTGAAGCGGCTGCCATTAGGGACAATGCGAACGCCCAGGCGCAGACCTTTTTCGGTTGGCGACGAGGCAATCGTAAAGAAGCGGCGGTTGCCACGCGAATCCAAAAAAAAGCGGGGTAAGGTCCATTCAAGATACTGCCCTGCTCGAAAAACGAGAGGCCGAGGACTTGAAAAGATAAATTCGTAGACATCATCCGACAAACGAGAGCTCGAAAGAAAGGAAAGCTTGAGCTTATATTTCGGGCTGACCGCAAAGGCGAAAAGATTGCCGATAACAAGGGCTAATTCCGGTGTAGAAAAGATGGGACCAAAAGAAAATTGCGCCCCAAAGAGTAGGCCAACAATAACGCCATATAGTATCTGCAAACGCCGGGTCGGAGGCAGAGTAAGAGGCTCGGTCAGCATGATTGTGCCGAGGAAAACCAGTGGATAAGAGCCAAAAGCTAAGATTAGTATGCGATCCAAAGACAATCCGTTATGGAAGCCAAAAAATGAGAGGCTGACTAAGGCGGCAGCTCCAAAAGCTAAGAGTAAGGGAAAACGACGAATCTTGCGCACGATCAGAAGACCTACAACAAGCGAAACCGGCAAGAGCGCCGGCGTACCAATCCACCATATGCCCATACCTGAGCCGGCCAAGCCTGCCACAACGAGAGCAATGGCCGCGGGGTTAAAAATATGTTTCTCGCGGAAGGTGACGACGTGCTTAATGAGCATCGCCAAGGCTGCAACCAAAACAATTGTCTTAGCCTCCTGCCAGCTGGCGGGAGGAGCCATGATTAAAAAAAGAATCAGCGCCGTAATATCAGCTGACTCGATGTTAACCGCGCGGCCAGCTAATTTGGCCAGAAGAAAGTTTGCCGTAAAGCATACCGTCAAGAGAAGAGCGGCGGAATAGAATAAAGCCAAGGGAGAAAAAGGCAGAAGGCCAAACATGGCCAGTATGAAAGCCGCCAGAGCCATTAGCCCCAAACCATACAAAGCCAAGCGATACATTGTAATGGAGTTCAAAAAACGATCAACGAAGTTCATACAAAAAGCTTAGCGGGAAAGGCAGCGGATTTTTCAACCCTGTTGTCAGCCCGAATAATAATATATTCAAACGAGAAACTTTCTAAATCCGACGGTTCCATGAAGAATAAAGCTGTCGCCATCATATCCGCCAGAAGCGTCGAATCGGCCATAGTCCAGAGCGCCTTGATATGGCGAGGCGAGCTAAGCGTAAAAGGACTGATAATGTGATGGAACTGTCCCCAGACGCGTCGATTGCCCGCCGATCCACAAAGACTTCGGTTAGCCAGCGAAGCAATGCCTACTGCCTCCTGGGCATTATCAGGATTCTCCAAGCCAACTGCAAAAGACTGGCCAGACTGGTCCCTATGAATTATATCCCCGCCCGCATTAATAATAAAGGATTCCAGTCCGGCATCACCTAATAAATCCGCGACAATGTCAATAAGATAGCCCTTGCCTCCGGCACCGAAATCCAACAACACCGGTCTTTTCACCAACAGATTAGGGTACGCATATTCCAGAACTTCATCCCAGGCCGGCGGCTGAGAAAGCTTTTTTGTTTCGAGGGAATATATCGCGTCATATCCGGCATCGGAAAGGACCTGACCAATCAGCGGAGTAACCGCCCCGTGGCTGAGGCGATACAGTTTCTGGTATAAATCGAACATCGGCTTGGCATCAGTCGGCAGCACGTAGCTTCCCGCCCGTTGCGACATCTCGCTTATCAACGAATCAGGCCGAAAACGGGAATAATTCTTATCAAAAACCGCTATCCGCTCATGAACTAATCGCTCAATATTCTGCCGTATAGATGCCGAAAGGCCATCGGGCAAGGAAATTATCCAATGCGTACCGATGGCCTCGAAGGCAAATGGCTCTGGACTCCAGGCCATATGTATTATTACGACTTTGCCTGAGCCTGGATTTTTGCGACAGCGTCGTTGAAACCCATCGGGGTCAGGGAAGAACCGGAAACCGCGCCGAGTTTAAGGTCGGCGATTGGCTGTCCGACAACGAGCGCCTTATAGCCCTCGCCGAACTGCCCTTGGAAACGGGCCGACATCGGGCGTGGAGAATGTGCCTCAAACGTCGAATCAGTCACTATGCCATCTTTCAGGGTGAGAGAAACCTTAACGTCTTCGGCACCGCCTGGCGAAACATAGTTTCCAACAGCCGAGTACGTGCCGTCCTTATATGCGGAAGTAGTGGTCGTAACAGCTGATGTCGGGGTCGGAGTGGCAGTTGAGGGGGTTGCCGCAGGCGTAACCGGCGTCATGGCCTCGTTAGCCGAAGGTGTCTGGGTGGCGACATTGCCGCTATTAGTAACAGCCGTCTGTTTCATGCCACGATTAGCCATTACATACACAAGAATGCCGACTGGAATAGCGGCAATCACGATCCACATAACAAGCTTTTGCTTAGGACTCATTGGAGTAGCACTGGTCGAAGGAGCGGTCGGCGTATTCTGTTCTTCCATATATGATAAGAATATAATAAAAAAGGCTGTTACATTATACCGCCGGTTAAACCGTAAGGCAAGCTTGGCTGCAACGGAGCCATACCATTAATACATCGAATATCCTGTTTTATTTCATGTGTCAGCGAAACAGCCTACAATGCTCTGAAAACCCAGTCTGTCAGCGTCTTTCCTGCCAATAATAAAAACAGCCCAGGCATGGGCTGCTATGAGTCAGTAAAAGATACTATCAATACATTACGGACGCGGCATTGGCGGAGTAACGGACGCCTGGATGCGCTTTAGATGGGTAAAAAGCAGGTAGCCAAATATCAAGAACCACGGCGAGACAAAGATGAAGGAAAGGGCCGTTCCAACAATGCGGCGTAATTCCGTATTGATAGGAAGGATGGTAATAATAAGACTGATGAGAATCAATGGAACAGCGGAAGTCAGTCCGCCACAAATCCAACGCCACAAAACAGCGTTAGCCCGACCGACAACCAAACGCCGGCTCGCCTTCATCGCCTTCATTTCTCCCAGTCCATCCACAATGACGACGTAGTTAGAAAAACCAAACCATAAGGCGAATAATATACCAGGTACGATGAACGCAATCGTTCCGACTGCCACGATCAGTCCGACAATAATACCAACGAGGAGCATCATGCCAATTTTCCCCTTGCTGCTCATATAGGCACGCGCCACCGTCTGCGCCTGTTGCGGAAAAGCCAAAGCCTGAATCAGCGCTCCCTGAACAA
Source organism: uncultured Gammaproteobacteria bacterium (assembly GCA_964523425.1). GTDB lineage: Bacteria > Patescibacteriota > Patescibacteriia > Patescibacteriales > Patescibacteriaceae > Patescibacterium. The sequence continues at coordinate 31,342 of CAZFYY010000007.1, read as the reverse complement.
AGAGTCCAAGAACAAAGGTGACGAGCTTCATGACATTCAGAAGATCAGGCGAGGAATCAGGAGTAAAATGGGTGGCGTTTAAAATTCCCAAATTGATTACAAAAATAATAAGCCCCATTACGGCAGCTATGCCGGTCACTAAGGCAAACTTTTGCTTGTAGAGCGTCCAGGACTGCGTTACGAGCTGCCAACCCGAAGGTAATCCCTCCACCTTTTCAATCGCTCCGATATTTTCCATTAAGGGCATATATGTAAAATAATAGTATAGGCGGCCCTACTCGAGAGCTGCTAGTTTTTTCTTAGCCTCGAGCAACTCTGCCAGTAAAGCAGTTAAGCGTTTTGATTCTTCTTCAGTCAGCTCGCTATCATGTGATAGGCGGGCAAAACGATTGAGGAAGAAATGGTAGAGGTCGTTAAAATGACGCTCGGCTTCAACCGCCTGGTTCCGGGCTTCATCACGTAACAAAAGCGGGCCAAAAAGCGCAGAAGTATCGCCGCTAACAATCGTCGGCCAAGAAAGATCATACGAACTGTCGCGAAGACGTCCAGACATACACTTAATACTCCGCTTCAATGCTTAAATAGCTGTCTTTGCCGATGATAACATGGTCGACGAGCGGGATGCCGACAATCTTGCCAGCGGCGATGACATGATTAGTAATATCAATATCCGCCTGGCTCGGGGTGACTATGCCGGAAGGATGGTTGTGCGCCAGAATCAAAGCGGCGGCACCATACTCGATCGCCGGCTTAAATACCTCGCGCGGATGAATAAGATTGGAATTAATCGTACCGATGGAAATTACTTCATCATGGATGAGGCGATGGTGAGTATTTAAATACAGGCCGCGCAAATGTTCTTTAGGCAAATGACGCAGTTCACTTAAATATTCATACACATCGCGGGCCGTTCGAATAACGGCCTGACCGTGTTCGCGGCGGTCGTAAAAACGCCGGCCAAGTTCGGCCGAAGCGACAATCTGCATGGCTTTAACGAGGGGAATATCCAATTCCTTAGCCATGGCGGCCGGCTTAGCCTGGTCCGATAATATCCGCTCGCCGTAATCCTTAACGATCCGCGAGGCCATGGACATAAGATCTTCTTTCTTAGTTCCCGTTCCAAGCAAAATGGCGGTCAATTCAGCAACCGAAAGAGCACCAGGACCATATTTAAGCAAACGCTCGCGCGGCTTTTCCTCATCCGGCATATCATTAATACGCAGGACATATTCTTTGCCGACAGCAGCGACCGCCTGACTATTCTGCTCATCAAGAAGCAGTTCGTGGCTTTTGAGAAGATAGGAAACTGGCATGTAAAAATTATAGCATGGTCGCGGTTAAGTTTAAACTAATACATATTTCTTATTTAAAACGCTAAGATAAGATAAAAAAGAACTCCGGTATGATGGCCGGAGCTCAGGAAAAAATTAACATCTCTATTTAGTTGTTGAATATCTGACTTCGGCCAGACCAGCCCATGATAAGAGCTTTATATAGACCCAGCCCATGTCCAATTCATACCATTTTCGAGAAAACTTTGGTGAAGCTGGATTGGAGTGATGATTGTTATGCAACTCTTCACCGGCCACCAGGATTCCAACTGGCAATACATTAGTTGAATGATCGTCAACCTCTTTGTTTCTGTAGCCGACACCATGACCCAAGCCATTTATAACATGGCCAATAAATATCATCCACAGTATCTGGCAGACCCAAACCGGTATAAACCACCACCAACCAAACAACAACAGATTAATGAACAATAAAACATAGATCCCCGCTTGACGATACGGTTTAAAGAACTCACGTTCCAGAGCGTCATCAGGACAGCCCTTGCCATATTGTTCCACCATCGCCTTATCAGCTACCGCTTTTCGGTAATCGAACACGCCTTTAAATAGGACGTGCCACATGCCTTTTTGCACGGGTGAATGCGGATCTTCCGGCTGATCAGGAAATCTATGGTGCTTGCGATGGCAAGCCACCCATTCCTGAGTACTCATGCCGGTCGCCAACCACAGCCAAAGACGCATTAAAAAATTAACCGGCTCTTTGAATTTGACGCCTTTGTGCGTAATTGAGCGATGCAAATAAAGCGAAGCGCTAATGCTCGTCCAATGCCCCGTAATTAGAACATATAGGAGCGGGACCCATAAGGAATCCCAAAGATTAAATAACATAATATTTTTGTTTTATTTTGAAAAAATCGTGATGAATTGAAAAAGTACTGCCAATACGCTAAGCATCCCATATCCAGCCCCAAAGTACAACTATACTGGCAGATGCCCCTATTTTTGGTATAATTATAAAAATATACGCCGTATGCGCCTACTGGTGATTGAAGACGATATCGATCAAGCCGCTGCCCTAGCCGCCTGTCTTCGGGCGGCGAATTTTGCAGTAGATACGGCTTCTAATGCGAAACAAGGACTGACTTTGTTGGAAAATAACAACTACGACCTTCTTATCCTTGACTATTCCCTGCCCGACAAAGACGGCTTGGCCGTATGCCGTGAATTACGAGCGGGCGAACACACGCTGCCCATTCTTATCCTTTCTATTCGCTCCGAAATATCAGATAAAACTGAGCTACTGAATAATGGCGCTGACGATTATATGTCAAAACCCTGCGCCACCGAAGAATTACTGGCGCGCATCGCCGCTTTGCTGCGCCGTCCCCCGACCGCAGTCAATCAGAGCATCTTTCTTTCCGGAGTGGAAATTGATTTGTCGCAGCGGGTTGCTCGTTTTCAGTCGCGCGATTTGCCGCTTACTCGCCATGAATTCGGGCTTTTAGAATTACTCAGCCGCCAACAGGGCATGACCCTTTCCCGAGATATGATTCTTGACCATGTCTGGGAAACAGGGACTGACATCTTTTCCAAAACAATTGAAACGCATATCCATACTTTACGCCGAAAATTAACGGCTGCCGGCTGTCCCCGCCTCATTCGTACCGTATCCGGCCTTGGCTATGTCATTGACCGCACCTCTTCCTCATAATTGTGACTTTATTTTTTCTTAAACTCAGAATGCTAACGTGACATCAAGTCCTACGGGGTCGAATAGGGCGCTTTTCTATATCTCAATGTAGTATATGGCACACATCATAGAAATAGTTCTCACGAATGCCGCTTGCCGAACTATGCCGGCCCTCGTCGAAGAAGCCAACAAAGAGCTACCGCTCGAACCATGGCTCAATGACGAACAATAAGCGTCGTCTGTTTCGGTAGTAATATTACCAAAAACCCACTATGACCGATCGAGATAGCATGCTTGCCGAGCGCTCAAGCATTTTCCTACTGATTTTATATATCATCAGTGGTTTTTTGGCCTGTCTCCTCGCCTTAGTCGTCTACCAAACGATTCACTTCGGCAATAATTACAAAGGAATCGACTGGCTGGTTATTGCCGCAATGATGACTGGCTGCTTCATCCTCATAGGGGCCGTCCGCAACGGTTTTGTTAAATCATCGGCCGGAATCTTTTTATGTATCTATTTTCTAGGAAACGCGTACGGCAGTTACCATTGGGGCGCCAGTATGCCGAGCGGTATCCTAGCGTATTCACTCTTTATCACAATCGCCGGAGTTATCCTCGGCCGTCGCGTAGCGCTGATTGCTGCCGGCTTAAGCGCCGGCAGCATTATCTGGAGCGGCTTGCGTGAGTACGCGCAGGGCTCGCTGCCTCTCTGGAAAACAAAAACCGTGACGGTCGAGGACCTCATCGCGTATACGGTCATGCTCGCCTTGGCAACGTTCTTTTCTTGGCTTTTTACCCGCTCGATGGAACAGTCTCTAGAACGGGCACTTTCCTCGGAACAAGCCCTCAAAATCGAACGCGACAACCTCGAAGATATGGTCAGCGAACGGACGCGTGCCTGGAAAGAAGCCGAGCTGCAACGCAGCGCTGAATTAGGCCGCTTCATTGAATTTGGAAAGCTATCCGCCGGCCTCTTCCATGATCTTATCAATCCGCTCTCGGCCGTTTCGCTTACCTTCCATGAGCTTGAGCGCAAAAACATTTCATTACCCGCCCGAGATCAGGCCAGAGAAACAATCGACCGAGCCGTACGCAGCGCCAGACGCATCGAAGAACAGATTGGCCGGTTCCGCAAGCATATGAAAATGAAAAGCACGTCGCAGATATTTAACGCGGCGGCGGAACTGCGTGACTTGTGCGACGTTATGCAGTATCAGGCTCGCGAACGTTCCGTTGATTTACAAAGCGCCATACCGGAAACAGCCTATCTAGAAGGCGATCCCATCAAGTTCTACCAGGCCTGCGCTAATCTCGTTATAAATAGCCTCGAGTCCTTTACCGATACCCACGCTGACCAAAAACGGCATGTCTCTATCTATTGCCAAACAGACGGCACTGATCTCCGACTCGATATTGGCGATAATGGGCGCGGTATGAAAGACGCTGAACTAGCCCGTATCTTTGAACCATTCTTTACTACCAAGCCATCCGGTCTTGGACTTGGCTTAGCGATGGTTAAGGATATTATAGAAGAGCACTTTAAGGGAAGAATCGAATGCCGCAGTTCACTCGGCACCGGTACGACCTTCAGCTCGTCACTGCCGCTAAGCCGCCCACCGACTGATGACTAATAGCATACACCTGGCAATTCATACGGGCTTGTCGTTTTCAGCCCATAGCTTTTCCTATTACAATGAATTGCCATTCGACCCGGCCGCTCGCAATACTAGTCGGCCCTTTTTTCCGATTCCCTTAATCCTGACTTCCCTGGACTGTTTAAAAAATGAAGATCATGACTCGTGGCCCTCTACTCAAGCCCGAGCTTTACAGCTCATTCAGCACGCCGCCGGGAAAGCAGGAACTTTTAACTACCACGCTCCTGTCGGCGCGAGGCAGAAACCCATTTACCCTGACGACCTCGATGACACGGCCCTAGCCTATGCCGCCCAACAACTCTATGCCCCCGAAGGTTTGAGCGGCCGGCAGCTGGCCTGTTTTGCGCAGGCGCTTATACGCGCAGAAATCGCCGTCGGCGGCCCGTACAATACGTGGCTAACCGATTGGCAAAAGAATCGGCAATGGGCGGACATTGATCCGGTAGTCAACGCCAATATTGCGCTCGCCTTGTCCCTACATGGCGTGCGCCTGCCCGGCCTTGATGCCTATTTCTCAAACTGCCTAAACGCTAGTCAGCTAACATCTCGCTACTATCTATCGCCGCTGACTGTTTTATATTTTATAAGCCGCGCCTATGGCGGCCCCGGACAACAGCAGGGAGTAGAAATAATACGCTCCCTGCAAAAAGGAAAAACCTGGGGCTCGCCGCTTGCTTCCGCTCTAGCCATCTGTTCTTTACTACGCTGGCAAGAACCTGAAAATCTCAAGAATGCGGTGACATATCTGCTTAAGACGCAAACCAACGGTTTCTGGGAGACAGAAAAGTTGTATATCGAATCAGGCACGACCAAAAAACAGATGTTCTATGGCAGCCGGGCCGTCACTACCGCAATCTGCCTCGAGGCACTGGCTCTCTATAGAGAACAGCAACATACCAGCCAAAGTTCAAAACGAACAAGTCATGATTCTGTTCTTTTGAAAAAAATTATCGAAAAGAATACCCGAGAATGCTCGGCGGTTAACCCGTCATTCGGAAAGCGAATGGCAATAGAATCTTCTCAACTCCTGACTCATCCTTTCTGGCGAGAAACAGTGCTCTGGGCCAAGCAGGCCGCCAGAGCCTTACATAAAAGCCATTGCCTAGCAAAAGCGGACCTATACGCTTTCGGCGTCGCGCAGCTGTCCGGCTTAATCGGCTACGGTCTCGCCGACCGCATCATTGATCGGCAAGCACCGGTTAGTGATATTCCATTTGCCCTGTTCGCCACGAGACGCTGCGCTACTCTTTACGCAAAACTCTGGCCCGTAGCTAGCGAAAAGATATTGTCCGATATGGAGCTATCTTTCCAAGACGAAGCCCATGGCATTCTTCCGGCCGAAGTGGCGCGCAAATCGATCGGCTGTACCATGCCAGCCCTGGCCGTCTTTGACGGCTACAGCGACCAAAAGAAAAACCTTCCATATTTCGAAGGCTATTTTTTGAAACTGCTCGAGGCCCGACAATGGAATGATGATGCTCATGATTATCTGGATGATATAGCCGCTCAGCGAATTACTCCCGTTACCCGCTTGCTAGAAAACCTATACGCACGAAACAATCCTCAGACAGCTGATGCTCTCGCCTCGCTTCCCCTTGAACAGCTACAACAGTTTTTCTGGAGCAAAGCCTTCCCAGAAATCTGTCTCAGCATCGACGATTGCCTGACGAGCGCTGATATCTACCTTGATCGCGTCGGGCTGCCTGATCCAGCCTATTTTCAAGGACTACTCCGAACGCAAAAAACAGCCCTAGATGGCGCTCGAAAAAAACTAAAACTAAATCTGTCATTTCTGGAAGCAATGAGAAAATAAAAAGAAGCCGGATAAAACCGGCTTCTTACATATCTATCTGGAGAGACTACACACCGGGCGACTTTTTCTTGCGAACAGCAGTCTTTGGCGTGCCCGTGCGAGCAGTAGGCCGACTCTCGCCCTTAGCATAGAGCCAATGGCGTCTCTCTACATACACCAGTCGCCACCAGGTATGGCCGAGCATGAATCCGCCAGCTGCTCCAAGAAGCAGTATGGCTAAGAGCACGTAAGGTGGAATATAGGTCTCAGTATTGAAGTAACTATAGGCATACGGTATCAGTCCCTGCGCCAGCGCATTGTTTATGACGTATGTTTCGCTCAGCGACGTCACGCCTATGCCGACTAAAATGCCCAGTAGGGCAACCAGGGCTATATAGAGATTTCTTTTCATACAAAGGAATGAATAATCTTGCTGTCAGTATACCATTACGCCAGGTGCGAAGCCAGTCCTCCCGGCGGCGGAGGTCGCTGCCTCGCTTGACGTATACCCCCATGGGGTATACTATAATCACATATGAAAAAAAACTATCACTCGCTCATCCGCCGGCTGCGTATCATCGAAGGGCAGGTACGCGGCCTGCAAGAAATGATTAACAAGGAAGCCTATTGTATCGACGTCATTACCCAGACATCAGCCGTCAAGCGCGCCTTGTCCGGGGTCGAAGACGCTCTTATGGAAGAGCACCTCGGCAGCTGTGTTATCGAGCAGATAAAAAAAGGCAAGGAAAAGAAAGCCAAAGAGGAGATCTTGACGGTCTATCGCCTGAAGCGAAAATAATTAATTAACCACGTAATCGATTGATATGAGCAAAATACATCTGTCTCTGGCAATCTCTCTTATGATTGTTTGTGCGATCATCGGCTCAGCCGTCGGCTATTATCTGACGCCGGAATACCGCCTCGCCATGTACGACAAGAATCCGATGACGCTCGGCACGGCCGATCGCTGGATTGACCAACGCTATCTGAACGCCATGATTGCCCATCACCGCGGTGCCATGCTTTTGGCGGAACAGGCTAAGGGCGAGAGCAATCGTCCCGAGATTCAAGAACTGGCTGAAAAGATCCTAAAGGACGAACCGGTCGCCATAGCCGAATTATATACTTGGAAAAAAAGCTGGTACAACGATACTCGAACCGTTAAGGATCCGGCGCCAATCCGCCTCGGCCGTGCCGACGCAAGTTTTGACCTTCGTTTCCTAAACGCTCTCATCGCGCATCATGACGCCGGTTTGCTGATGACCAGGGAAATCAAAACAAAATCCAGCCGGCCAGAAGTCATTGATAACGCTAATGCCGTCGAAACCTTCCTGACGACCACCCTGAAAATTTTACAAGAGTGGCGGAGCGAGTGGTATAACGTATAAACGGCCTCTATGGAAAAACGACAACTGCGTGTAACCGGCATGCACTGCGCCAGCTGTGCAACCATTATCGGTCAGCGTCTGAGCAAGCTGCCCGGCATCCAAAATGTCAGCGTGAACTACGCAACCGAGAAAGCATCAATTGATTACGATCCGAGCAAAGTTTCACTGGCTGGCATGAACGCCGAAACCAACAAACTTGGCTACAGTCTTATCGATCAATCAGCCGAAACGCAGACAACCCCGCCGACCGTATCTCAAGAAACAGACGACCTGATTAATCTTAAAAACAAAGCCCTGTTCGCTTTGCCATTAGCTCTTCTCGTCTTCCTGCTAATGATGTGGGACATCGCCGGTCGGACAATGGCGGCTATTCCGATTCTGCCGCTTCCGATGGAGCTTTTCAATATTATCGGGCTGCTGCTCTCAAGTGTCATGCTTTTTTGGATCGGGCAGCCATTCCTGAAAGGGTTTTTCAACTTCCTTCGCTTCCGCGTTGCCAATATGGACACCTTAATTGGACTCGGCACGCTCGTTGCGTATGTGTACAGCCTGGCCATAACCCTGCTGCCTCAACTCAAAACCATTTTCAACCTGCCTGATTACACGTACTTCGACGTAACAATCGTTGTCATCGGTTTCGTGGTTTTTGGAAAGTATCTTGAAGCTCGTTCTAAAAACAGCACCGGCGAAGCCATCAAGCAGCTGTTCAGCTTGCAAGCGAAATCAGCGCTGCTCTGGCGCGACGGACAAGAAATCGAAGTGCCAATCAGCGAGGTGATTATCGGCGATACTATTATCGTCAAACCGGGCGCCAAGATTCCGGTTGACGGTAAAATTTCCGAAGGAAAGACGAGCATCGACGAATCGATGGTCAGCGGCGAAGCCCTGCCGGTCGATAAAGGCCCGGGCGATCATGTTATCGGCGCCACGATCAACAAGCAAGGTTCGTTCCGTTTTATCGCCACTAAAATCGGTAACGATACGTTCCTTTCGCAGATCATCCGTTTTGTCGAAGAAGCGCAGGGATCCCGGGCGCCTATCCAAGCTATGGCCGATCGCATCTCCGCTATATTTGTACCCACCGTCCTCGGCATCGCCCTGCTTAGTTTACTGGCCTGGCTGACGATTGGCACGGCTACAATTGGTTTTTCCGCCGCCTTGTCATATGGCATCTTGTCCTTCGTCGGCGTGCTCGTTATCGCCTGTCCCTGCGCACTCGGCCTGGCGACTCCGACGGCTATTATTGTCGCCGTGGGAAAAGGCGCGTCGCACGGCATACTCATTCGCAACGCCGAAGCTCTGGAAAAACTCAGCAGCATTACAACGGTTGTCATGGATAAAACCGGCACCATCACCAGCGGCCAGCCCCGCCTCAGCGACATTATCCCTCTACACGATTCCTGGAACGAACAACGAATTATCCAGTTCAGCGCCAGCCTCGAACGTTTGTCGGAACATCCTTTAGCTACGGCCATCACCGCCGTGGCCAAGGAGCGTCATCTTTCACTTATAACAACAAGTGATTTCCGAAGTCAGGAAGGCGTCGGCGTCAGCGGCCAGCTCGAAGGACTGGCCGTCTCAATTCGCAAACCCACCCGCAATGATAACGCCTGGAAGAACCGCCTCGCTCCGTTGCAAGCACAGGGGAAAACTGTTGTCATACTTGAAGTCGATAACCAACCAGTCGGCCTACTAGCACTCAGCGACACCATTAAGCCGACGGCGGCCCAAGCCGTCGCCGCGCTGCAGGCCCGACATATCGAAGTCATAATGCTCACCGGCGACAACCGTGCCGCGGCCGAATATATTGCCGCCCAAGCCGGTATCACTAACATTGTTGCCGAAGTCCTGCCGCACGAGAAAGCCGGGAAAATCAAAGAGCTGCAAAACCAAGGCAAGAAAGTAGCCATGGCCGGCGATGGTATTAATGACGCCCCGGCGCTCGCACAGGCGGATGTCGGCATTGCCATGGCCACCGGCACCGATATTGCCATTGAATCCGCCGGCATTACCCTCTTGCATGGCGATATTACCAAGCTTGTCCACGCCTTCACACTTTCTCATGCAACCATGCGGACTATCAAGCAAAATCTTTTCTGGGCCTTCATGTATAATGTTATTGGCATACCCCTCGCCGCCGGCCTGTTCTATCCGCTTTGGGGCATTACGCTCAATCCGGTTTTTGCCGGACTGGCAATGGCCATTAGCAGCGTTTCCGTTATCGGCAATTCTCTGCGACTAAAAACCAAAAGATTATAATATGGAACAGAAAAACTATACCTTCAAAGTTAAAGGCATGCACTGCGCCGCCTGCGTCCTCCTGACTGAGAGCGAACTGCTCAAGCAGCCGGGCGTAGCAACGGCGAAAACCAATCTTACCAAGGAGACTGTTGAGATTTGCGGCAAATTCGGCGAAATGCCAGCCGACGATGTCGCTCTGACGTTGTCCAAGCCATTGCGCGCGCATGGCTACTCTCTGACACCTGCCGTTGACGCTTCGATCGAGGCAACATATGACGACTTTAAGTTTGCCATACCCATCGCCCTCCTTTTTATCGCGCTCTTCGTCCTCCTGCAGAAACTCGGCATCGTTAATCTTATTACCGCTGAGCGCGTCAGCTACGGCAGCGCCTTCGGCATCGGCATTATCGCTTCGCTATCGAGCTGCATGGCAATGGTCGGTGGCCTCCTGCTTTCGATGTCGGCAACCTTCGCCCGCAACGGTCAGCGCGCCAAGCCGCAAATCCTCTTCCATACCGGCCGCATCATCGCTTTTTTCATTCTCGGAGGAGTTATCGGCGCGATTGGCGCATCCTTTAGCCTGGGACAAAATAGCCTTATTATTCTCAGCCTCCTGATTGGCGCCGTCATGATTCTCCTTGGCCTCAACCTTCTCGATATCTTTCCCTGGGCCAAGCGCCTGCTTCCAACTATACCGAGATTTATTGCCCGCCGCGCCCTCAAAGCCAGCGAACTTAACCACACGCTCACGCCAGCTCTGGTCGGTATCGCTACATTTTTCCTGCCCTGCGGCTTCACTCAATCCATGCAACTGTACGCCCTGACAACGGGCAGCTTCCTGACCGGCGGACTGATCATGCTAGCCTTCGCTCTCGGAACACTTCCCGTACTCGCCCTTATCAGCTTTGGATCGCTCCATATTGGCAAGAGCGCCTGGGCCGGTATTTTCTTTAAAACCGCCGGCATTATTGTCATGCTCTTCGGCCTTTTGAATATCCTTAATAGCCTCGCCGTTCTCGGCGTCTTGCCGCCGCTCCTCAACATCTAGTATACTGACTATATGAAAAAAAATACCTCCATCCTGATTGGCGCTGCTGTCATAATTCTTCTGGCGATTATCACGATAACCAGCCGTCCACACACTCCAAAAGTTACCCGCTTCGACGTCAATCAATCCACGAGCACGAATGTCAGTACCGCCAACGGTGAGCAGATTATTGAAATTAACGCCAAGGGCGGCTACTCGCCACGTTCAACCTCCGCTAAAGCCGGAGTCGCAACCATACTGCGCATAAAAACAAGCTCAACCTTTGACTGTTCTTCGGCCCTGCGCATTCCGGCAATAGGCTATAGCCAAACCTTGCCCGCCACCGGAACTACGGACATTGCCTTACCGGCCCAAGCCGCCGGTTCTACCCTTAAGGCCTTGTGCAGCATGGGAATGTACAACTTCTCAATCAACTTCAATAGTTAGAATTCTCTAACGACAAAAGACGAGCCTGGCTCGTCTTTTTTTGTCCGTAGTATATTTTTCAGGCAGCGCAGGCTGCGGCAAAAGCCTTAAAGAGCGGTAAGAAATCGCCGCCGCCCCGCGTTTCCGGATGAGACTGAATTCCAAAAGCAAACCAATCTGGGTCGCGCGCTTCAATCGCTTCAATGATACCAGCCGGAGAATGCGCCACCGCCTGCAAACTATCCGGTAACCGGGAGATGGCCTGATGATGATTACAAGGGGCCTGCGCCTGGGTTCGTCCCAAAATTTTCGCCAGACGCGATGACGCATCGAGAGAAACTATGACGTCAGGCTTATCAAGCGTATCTTCGTAGGCATGAATAGTCGAAGCATGGATTTCGTCCGGTGCAGCCGGCGCGATTTCCTGAAGCAGCTCTCCGCCCAAAGCGACTGCCAGCATTTGACTGCCGCGGCAAATACCAATAAACGGTTTTTTGTCAGCCGCGGCTCGCCGTACGAGCACCGCCTCAAGCGTATCGCGCTGCGGATCAAACGGCTCCTCGGCGCCAGCCATAATCTTGCCGTACAGGGCAGGCTCAATATCGCTTCCGCCTGTTAAAAAAATACCGGAGGCCAGACCGTAGAGCTTTTCAAAATCTTCTAGAGACAGGGATGACGGGATGCCAAAAGGGACGGTATTAACCGATTGAAGTACATCAATATATGTCTTGCGCAGAATATATGTTTGCCCAAGAGGTTTTGCTGAAGGCGGCAGAGCCAGAACGGTTAATATGTATGGTTTCATAGAAAGCTTACGTCTTAGATCTTTATTGTAGCGTTTTGCCGTAAATTTTCATAATCCCCGCCCACTTCCTCATCAGCTTGACAATATATAATAATATGCTAATATATTTATATGTCAGATCTCTGCGAATCAATTCAGCGTTTCGGGAAAGGCATCGGCAATAGTTGCCGCTACCGTCTCGTGCAAAGCCTTACGGCCGGCCCCCGGACCGTTTCACAGCTGGTCGAGGAACTCGGCCAGTCTCAACCCGCCGTCTCGCAGCACCTCAAGGTCCTTAAAGAATACGGGCTGGTGAGCGATGAGCGCTGCGGGCAGGAAGTGGTGTACTCTCTCAACACCGTTCATATCCTCAGCCTTCTCAAAAATCTAACCGAAGCCGTTACGAAAAATAACGCGGACGTCCGCACAATTACTCACTAACTACTCACATGGATTACGCCACTCTCCCGACGGCCGAAATCATCGACCGTACCGCCGCCGCTTTAACGGCAAATCATTTTAATAGCATCATTGTCCAAGACAAGGCAGCTGCCTTGGAAAAAATAAAAGAACTTATTCCGGCCGGCGCTTCCGTTAATAATGGCGCTTCCGTTACCTTAACGGAAATCGGCTATATCGATTACCTTAAAGCCGGCCAGCACGGCTGGAAGAATCTGCATGCCGAAATATTGGCGGAAAGCGATCCAGCCAAACAAGCGGATTTACGCCAGCAGTCGCTCCATTCCGATTTCTATCTCGGCAGCGTCCATGCCCTCAGCGAAGATGGCCAGCTGGTCATCGCCTCCAATACCGGCAGCCAGTTGCCACATCTGGCTTTTACTTCTCCTAATCTTATTCTTGTCGTCGGCGCGCAGAAGATTATGCCGACCCTGACTGACGCGCTGCGCCGTTTAGAAGAATATGTCGTGCCCCTGGAAGATATCCGCGCGCTCGAAGCGTACAAGTCTCACACCACCCATGCAAAAACGCTCATCCTGCATAAGGAGAATCCGCATCTCGGACGAAAGGTGACAGTCCTGCTTGTCAACGAAAAACTCGGCTACTAAGCGCCGGCCGTACCTGTTCAAAAGACTGCCCTCAGCAGTCTTTTGAATTACCTGAAACGAAATTTTTCTTAGACTATCTTATGGCGTTTGATTCGCCATACCGCAACGCCAATCAGTCCGAGCAAGGCGCCGCCGAGCACATCGCTCGGGTAATGGGCGCCGAAATATAAACGTGTCACGCCGATAGCTGCGGCCAGCAGAAAGGCGACTATTCTGCGTGACCTGCGCCGCTCGAGGAAGAAAAACAGCGTTGCCAAAGAAAAGGCCAAGGCAGTTTCAGCCGAGGGAAAAGCCGGCGACCAATAGACATGCTGAAGATACTCAACCTACAAGACTTCAGCTGGCCGCGGTCGATTAACGACAAATTTTAAAAGATTAGCTGCCAGCCAGGGCAACAAAATAATACCGCTCCCTTTAACAAAACGTCGCCGGCTGCCGATATGGCGTAGAATAAAAATCAGCAACACCAGAAAAGCGCCATAGCGAAGACCCATCGCTCCCCAGATATACGGCAAGTCGTGAGGCAAGCGATTAATTAAAAAGAAAATGCGTTCATCCATACTCTCAGTGCTTAGGCGGTTTCCATTATTTTCAAAATCAAATCGAGAGCCACCTCGACTACCTGCTCTTTCTGCGCTGGGCGATTGGCTGCCTCTAATTCAAGATGCCGGACGAGACTCTGGGATGTTTTGCAAACGGCAATGTCTATAGAGGCGGGACTATCAGGAAACAAACGGCCGGTGATGCCGACAGCGATATCAGCCTTGACCGAGGAGCGTCGGCCAGCTTCGGCCATAGCCCGGGCCATTTCCGGCGAATAGACGCCAAATGAAGCAAAGATATTTTCCGGCACCCCACAGGCTTGTTTCGCTTCATCAGAGTACGTTACAATCGCATCTTTTAAAACGTCGCTAGCTCCGGCTATGTCCGTCAAACAGCTGGCCAATGCTCCGCCCGTACATGATTCTACGGTCGTAATATATAATCCGGCGGACCGCAGTCGCTCTACAACCTGGGCGGCCAACTCGGACACATTTCGTGAGTATTCCATACACATTCACAATCATTACCAACTTCCACCGCCACCCCCGCCGAAACCACCGCCGGATGAACCGCCGCTAAAACCGCTGCTGGACGGAGCTGACTGCGCCGCCATGGATAATTGACGCGAGAAACCATCCAAGCCATTGGCCAATAAAGCCACATTAAGTGGTCCGCTGCCGATGTACCATTGATTAGCGGAAGGCGGAAGCTGCATATCGCGCATGGCATCAGCCAATTTACGCGTTACGCCAAAAACCATCACATAAGGCAGAACATCCATGAAGGTATTCTCATTTTCAAAAAACGGCTGGCGGTATTTTTCAGTGCCGCTGACAAAAAGCCGGTAGCCAGCGCAACGGCGATATATTTCACGGCCATAGGCCGTCCGTTTGGGCATAGCGAAAGAAAAAAAGAAGGCAGCCACCGTCACCACGCCTCCACCCACTAACGCGCCGAAAATAACCGAGCTGAGACGAACATGAGACAATAGCGCTTCACCGCCTTGTGTAATAAAAATAAAAACGACAATGCCCAAAGCCACGAGGAGTAACAAGCTATTTCGAAGATAGCGCCCTCGGACTTTTCCTGGATTTTCGACAAACAGCTTTTTTTCTTCGGCCGCCGCATACAGCAGGTCCTTCACTTCCTCCAGAGCGGAATGGAACTTTTGACGCAGAGTTGAAATCAAAACGCTTTCATTGAAGCTAAACAAACGACTGAGCAATACCCGCTCAAAGGCTTGCAAGTCACTGTCCGGCTTGGCTGTTCGGGTCAGTAAATAATCACTCTTGCCAAATAATCCGCTGCCGGCCGTCTCGGTGATTGTCAGATAGCCTCGTACGGCCAAATCGACGATGCTAGCGCTGACATCAAGCATATCGGCCCGCTCGTCCATTAACACACCAATTTCGCCCGGGCGTAATCCGGCCGGCGCTTCGTATTCAGCGCCGATAGGCTCGCTGCCGCCAAAGAGCGGGCGAATGGTTTCGCGCTGTTCGGGGTCATTCAAACTCTTGCGCACATAATATTCGTCGCGCCCCTTCCGCCACCAGATTCGCGACAGGCCGCTGAGACCGATAATCAATACCGCCGCGGCCGCCCCGAACAACCAACCCCATTCTAAAGGAAGAGACTGGGCGGTTTGTGGATGAAGAATCGGGACGGTTCCTGCTGGAAAGGCGGCCACGACCGTCATGCCTTCTCCTGCCTGAAGCGGACGACTGCTTGAATAAGTTATCGAGCCATCCGCGTCTGGAGTGGCCTCACAATTTTCCGTTGATCCGCTCGGACCGACATAGCAAAGGGAGCGGGTAAACGCTAATCCCACCAGCGAAACATGGGCCGAAATAGATGCCACCGGCACTTCCCAGCCATTGCCATTGACATTCCAATAGAGCTCGTCGTACGTAGAAAAGCTGTTTAATACGCCCGTGGCTAGGTAGGATATTACGTAACGATGGTTTCCGGAAACAAGCGTCGCCGCATCACCAATCCGAATCCGTAAGCTATTTCCGGAAGTTATCAGAGTAAATGGGGCCCGGCTACCACTTTCTGTTACTGCCACATCCTCAATTGTCGTCACCAACTCAGACCCGTCACTGGCTCGATAAACTACCGGCAGGTCCCGGTAAATGCCGTGCAGGGGCTGATGAAACTCAACGGCAATTTCTTCCGTTACGGCAACGCGTCCATCCGGGCGAATTTCAATCTGGCTATTAAAAGAGTCGATCGCAAAACCCGCCTCAGCGCGGCTGCTCAGAGGAGCCAGGAAAAAAAGAAATAAAAAACCGGCAATAAGGCTACGTTTCATGATTATATAGTAGTCCTATCGCCAGTCTTTATCAATGGGGTGGATTTATTGCGGGCCGTATTTTTTACGGGCATCTTCCGGGTCGTTAAAACGGGCAAAATGCTGTTCGACCTGGTCCTTATGCGCCTTAAAACCCGGCTTGTTCTCGTGCATGATTCCGCACCAGTATTTTTCGGTACGGCTGCCAATTTCCTTAAGATATAAAAGAAGGCCGTTTGCGTACCCGCAATACATGCAACCAAGCTTTTCAACACCGCTCAGATACTGCAGTTTGGCGCGGTCGAAGATACGTATATAATCGGAACGCTTCACTTTTTCTAAACCATAGAGCGGGAAACAGATGTAATGATATATGGACAACAAAATATCCAGAATAATAAAACCGATGAGCGGCAGCCAGATAAACGGAGTCGAGATAATATGCCCAAGAAAACGGTCATTTTGATGTTTACGATATTCCATGCGAAAGTTTAGGGACTATATAAAGGAAACAAGCAGGGCGACAGCAAAAATTGCCATTACTGCAAAAGCAATCCAGAGGCCGGTCCGCGACCAGACGCCGCTTTTATGATCACCCATGACATCGGAACGCGAAGACACGCGAGCGATAAGATAGATAAGTGGTACGGCGGCGATACCGTTAAACACTGCCGTGAAAACCAATGCCTTAATAGGGTCAAAGCCGATAAAGTTAAACAACAGACCCGCCAGCGTACCGAAAATAATAACGAAATAAAAGTTGCGCGATTGTTTGAACTTTCGATAGAGCCCTTCTCGCCAGCTGAACGTTTCCGCTAAAGCGTACGCCGAGGAACCGGCCAGGACGGGAATGCTCTGCAAGCCGATACCGATAACGCCGACTGAGAAGATCAGCTTAGCGAGGAACCCAGCGTTCGGAAAGGTATGGACGAGCGGCTCAAGGGCGCGGGCCGCGTCTGCCGCCGTATTAATCGTCGTGATGCCGGCTGAGTTGAGAACGACAGCGCCAACGACGATAATGAACCAGGCCGTCACGTTAGAAAACAGCATGCCGATGACCGTATCGATCCGCAAGCGCTTCAGATAGGCGCGACTTAGTTTGGGAACACCCCCTTTAGCAGGCAAACGATGAGCGGCAATTTCATCTTCAACGACATTACTCGTCTGCCAAAAAAAGAGGTATGGTGAAATCGTCGTTCCAAAAATAGCAACGATGATATAGAGGAATGATCCATTCAGCTCAACTTGGGGAACGAGAGTTGCCTTGAGAACCTGGAGCCAGGGAACATTAACCAGGAAAGCGGTAGCGAAATAGGCGAATAGGGCGATGGCCAGCCATTTAAGCACTTTGATATACACCCGGTACGGCACGAACACTTCGAGTAGGATCATCAAAATGGCGAAGCCGATTGCCAGGACCGGGAAAGGCAGCGTCGGGACTAGCAATTCGGCGCTTGCCGCCATCGCGCCGATGTCCGAACCGATGTTGAGCGTATTAGCGCAGACAACGAGCAGAACAACCGGATAAAGAATCTTCTTAGAATAGTGTTCCCGGATAATAGCCGCCAGACCCTTGCCGGTTACGGCGCCGATGCGCATGCAGGCTTCCTGAACGGCTGTCATTAGCGGATAGGTAAAGAGCATCGTCCAGGGCAACTGAAAACCAAATTGCGCGCCGGCCTGCGAATAGGTGGCAATGCCAGACGGGTCGTCATCGGCCGCACCGGTAACGATACCGGGCCCAAGGATATTCAAGAAGCGCCCGATTTTCTTCGGTCGCTTTTTTTTGCTGTTAGCCGCCATCCCCTCCGCTCCAGCGATTACTTCGTCAGGAAATTGAACCATGCTTAAAGTTTAGAAGAAAAGACCGTGACTGTCCATGGCATCTATACGAATAAGAGCCAGATACCGACAAGCATCACGGCAATAGCTGTTAGTTTCTGTAGAACAGTGCGCCGGCTGATATCTTCTTGGCCGAACTTCGGCAGAAAAAGCGTCAAAATAACTCCATATATAAAAACGATCAGCGGCTGGAAACCGTTCACCACCCAGACAAGCGCCAGCGGCGCGAGCAGGCTGGCAAAATTTGCCGCGAGCTTGGCGCCGATATTGAGAAACTCCGCCACCATATTAACTCCGAGAATACGAGCTTTGCCCCGGCGGATGGTAGCGATAAACTGACGGCGGTATAACGGGATACAAGTGAAGAGCAGTAAACCAAAAAAGGCGCCGCCGATATATTCCCAGAAGGCTGTCCCCCAGAAATTTTCATCGAGCGCGACCCATTTAAAAATCAGCGCATTAAAAGCAATCATGACCGACGATAGGATCATAAGCCAGAACGGCTTCGCCTTAAAAGCGATCCGACGAGACAAATCAAGTGAGATAGCAATCGCCGCCGCGATAATCAAAGCCGAACCCCAGAGCTGGCGTCCGGCCAGCCGCTCGCCCAGGAATACCCAGGCCAACACGTACCCGAAGACTGGAATGAGCTGGAAGAGGGTTGAGGTCCAGGAGGCTTCTTCATTCTCGAGAGCATACAGATAGGGAATAAAAGCAGCAACAAGCAGGGCTCCATTGGCCGCGATGATTAAAGCGTTACCGACCCCAAGAGAAAGAGCGGACTGATTGCAGACTAGAATGATCAGCGAGATGATTAGGCCGCTCGCGCTCGTAAACATAACGAGCGAACCAACGCCACGTCCGCTGAAATAACGGCTGATAATGTATTTATCGACGTGATTGACGAGTGCCCAGAGCAGCGGACCCATTAAGGCGATGAGGAACCAGTTCATACGGAAGAAGTCTTAGTAATTGCATGAGCCTGCTGCCTATACTCATGTCTAAGTAAGAAAAAGAAAACAATGTCGAGCAGCGTCAGCACGGCCAGGAACCATGAATGATACATGACAACGCGGTATGCTTGATAGCCGATTGCTAAAATAATAATAATGAAAGCCAGTTTGTATGCCCACATTTTTCCGCGGGCAAGCTGAATGGTAAGAAAAATATTGAGGAGACCATGCACTAGAAAGTACGCAGCAATAAATAGTTTGGTATCAAGACTAATCGTATTAAGTGCTGACAAGACAAAATTAGCTACGACATCGTTCGGATCTTCCTGAAGCTCCCTCCAGGCTACTATCTGGAATATTTGACTGATAGGCTTACCCTGATTCAAGAATATAAAGAAACCAGCAAAGGTTTCCCACAAGCCATTAAGACCACGCAAAGCGAGGCCCACGAAGAAAAAGAAATGCCAAAAGTTCTTCGGCTTAGCTACATGTACTTTACCCACAGTAACACTTAAAGCCCAGAAAGGCCTATATTTTAAATTTTAACATGTCGCGTCATGCGCCGTCGAACAGTAATATTGACAAAATTATAATAATAGTATATAATAAGGAAAAATTAACAATTAAATAAAAAATGAAAATAGAAGAAATAGTCGGAAAAACCTTTCTGACAAAAGTCGGTGACAAAGAAATTAATTTCAAAATACTAAAAATCAAGGCCTATCCGTCAGACAAGGTCAAGGACATTTACAAGCGGGTTCTCGAATTTGGTCAAAACCAGCTTGTCGGCATACCGGTACGCACCGGCTGTCTGCCTAATTTGGTATTAGAAAATGGCGTGGCTCAACTGACCTCCATAGAAATCGATGGTCAGGTTGTTAAGAAATCTGGCTTAGCTATAAGCGAAGCACTTAACATCGCCGCCGGCTGGATACCTCGCTCAGCAACTCTGCGGGCAGCAGCCTAGGATATAATTGATCTACGACTCGGAAATCCGAGTCGTTTTTTATATCCGGGCATGATAAAATAAGGGCATATGGAGAAATACGATCTGCCTATCCAAGGAGCCTATCCGCAGGAGATTACTCCCGATAATTCGCCACAGGCTGGGCACCAGGAAAAAACGAGCGCGGACGCGGAAGAAAAAAGTATAGAAACGGCCGAAGAGATAAAACGTGCCGAACCGGGAGAATTCACCAATGACGGACTAGGCAAGCATCTCGACCTAGGCCATACCGTCGTCAGGAAGATCGCTGAAACCTTGCGAGGCGATTATCCTGATGATTTTGTCATACGCACCGACAACCGCAATAAGAAGCTTGAATATTATACCGTCTCTCTCGTCGAGCGCATCAAGGAAAAAGCGGCGCCCTGGCTTGCCGTCGAAAAAAGGCGCGATGGAGAAATGACGCCGGGCGACTTATCGCGCGAACTCGAAATCGATCGGCGGCGGATAAAATCATTCGCCGAAAACTATCGCGCCGACCACGCGGAATACTTCCTGGAAAGGCGGGCCTATCAGTCCCTGATCACCGAGCATTATTCGCCTAAACTAGTAGACATCATCCGGAAGCACTTCAAGGCCCAACCTAGCATCCCCCGGCCTCTCAAAGGCGAAATCACGCTATCCGACCTCGCCGAACAGACAGGGCTGCCCTTAGCCGTGTTGAAGAAGACGGCTAAGCATTATCAACTAAGCCATTCCGAGTATTTCGTCATGCGCAAGAACGACTACGGCCGCAACACCGTGTATTGCAGCCATGAGCTCGCCCGGCTTTTGCGCAAGATCCCCAAAGAAAGGCTGGTCGGACCTGAATTCACGGGCGGCAAAACCTTTGCCCAGGTCGTAGAGGAAACCGGCCGGCCATTCACGGTCATCAAGAAGATCGTCAACTCATACCGCAAGGACTATCCCGACTATTTCGTCCTCCAACAGAAACGCAATGGGGAACTGGTAGAACTCCTGACCGACCACTTCATCAACATCATCAAAGCCGACGAAAAAGAACTGGCGCATATCGAGCGTCCCGCAGCGGACGAAAGGTCAGCGAACGACCTTTCACGCGAGTACGGCGTCAGCATCAATACCGTCCTGGCGATAGCAAGCAAGCGCCAGAGCGCAAACCCGAAAGGCACGATGCCCCGCAAAGAACGCAACGGGATGATCCGCGATTACTACTCCAAGGAATTCGCCGATCTGCTGATTCCAGATATCGAGGAACGGGTGGCAACGAAAACCCAGAAGGCTGCTCCGGGCGAAAAGACAACCTCCCAGCTGGCGGCGGAGCTAGGCACTTCCGTCACCCGTATCAAGCGGATTGCCAATAAATACCACAAAGACCATCCTGAGTCGTTCGTCTACCGCCGGAATCCGGACGATATCGTCTGCCGACACTACACGGCCGACCTGGTAAGCCATATCACCGGCGAGCTAAATGCCTTCACCGACATGGAGACAGCCAAGCCGGGAGAAATGAATACCAAGACCTTAGCGGCCGAAGTGGGGGTCAGTTTCTATACCCTGAAGAACGCGGCGGAAAAGCTACGGTCCCTGCATCCGGACGGCTTCGTCATGCGCAAAGATTTCTCCGGCACGCCCCGCGAACATTACACCCCGGCACTGATCAAGGTCATAAAGAAGCAGTTCCGTGATCGGGCTGAATTATTTAAGAACGGAAAGACGGCGAACGCCTTATCGACCGAATTCGGCATCAGTTATAAACAGGTCCGCAAGATCGTCGCGCCCTACCGGGTCACCGATCCAGAGTACTTCGTTCAGCTCCCCGACTCAGCAGGGAAGATAACCGAATACTTCACCCAGCCGCTCGTCAGGATCGCCGAAGAACGCATCAAGGAGTACCTCAAGTGCCAAGAACTGGAAAGCCAGGAAGCCGCCCTTTCTTCGCAATTCGAGGATCTCATCCAAGAAATCGCCGATGGTGACGGAGAGCGCGCTCAGAAGATCGGCGATATTATCCGCCTCTTGCCCGGCAACGCCCACGACATCATCCTGAAGTACCATCCCGAATACCGCAGCCTCAAGGTCGGCTATGTTAATAAAATTATCGCCGATTATCTCGGTGACTTCATGCTGGCGCAAAAAGACTGGCGCTCGGAGGATATCGAAAGCTTCAAGGAAGTCGCCGGCATCGAGAATATCCACGAAGCCATTCTTTTCAACCTCAAGAATTCCTGTCTGACCTTTGCCAATGCCCTGCGCCGCAACGAAGCCGACCTCTCCGAAGAGCAGCTCATCGAGCGCTACTTTAAGGAAGAGGTGATGACCAAGTTATTGGAAAGCGGCATTCCCGAACTGGAGCAAGCCGTCCGAGAGCTGCGCGAATACTTCAACGAAGTCCTGGCTCTGCGCTACCACAAGCCGGACAATATCGTAGCAAGCATGAAGCCCGGCCGTCTCTTTCCGGATATTAACCAACTCGTTAACATCAAGGAAATTCGCGACAACAAGCGCATGCTCATCGCCGACGAGATGGGACTGGGCAAGAGCGCCTCAGCTATTCTCAGTAAAGAATTCCTCGGCCTGCGCTGCGCTCTCATCATCGTACCGAGCAATGTCTGCGACTCCTGGGCATCATACCTCTCCGACAGGCAAGGTCCGGACGGTAAACAGATTGGCTATTTCGAGAAAGGCCTGGCGCCCAAGGTGCTCATGATTAGCTCGTTCGAGGACGCCCAACGCCTCCAAAACGAAGTCTTTGACTACGTTATCGTCTCACAGGAACGCATGGCCGGTTCACGCTACGTCAACATCCTCTCCGAGGTCGATTTCGACATGATGATTGTTGACGAAGTCCATAAGCTCAAGAATATCGAATCAGGTTCGCGCTCGATGAGCCTGCTCGCTCTGGCGGAAAACATCAAAGGCGACGACAAATATCTCGCCCTCCTCTCTGGCACGCCGGCGCCCAACACCGTTCTCGACTTCGCTATCACCCTCAAGCTTCTCTATCCGGAACGCTATAAAGATTTCACTAACCAGGAAATGACAACGCGCATCCTCTACGGCGACCTCATTAACCTGCGTACCGAGCTGCTCATGCGCATGCAAATGAAGGACATCGCCTCGAGCATCGAGCTGCCGCCGCTAACCGAAGAGGATATAGAGATTGATCTCTCGCTCGAGGAACGCGAGATTTACGAAATCCTGCTCGAAGAAGACGAACTGACCGCCTCGCAAAAGATCATCCTCTTCCGCCAGTTTCTCCTTAACCCGGAACTGCTCAAAATCGAAGCGGATTTCGCCGGCTCGAAGGTCAAGGCTCTGCGCGAAACGCTGGCCGAAGATTTCAAAACAAAGAACAAGGTCGTCGTCTTCGTCAATGGTTACATCGAAGGTGTCATCCGCGGCGATAACAACATTATCCGCAAGCTCGGCCTGCCGGCAGACGTCCGCATCGAGACGATTCATGGCGGTACAAACCGCGAGGAACGCCGCCGCATTGAAAAGGAATTCAATACGAGCGACGGCAAGATTGCCGTCTTCGTCAGCGGGCAAACGGCCGACGTCGGTATCGACCTGTCTGGCGGCGATGAAACGATCTTTTACAACGAACCCTGGAGCATGTACGAGAAGCGCCAGCAACGCGCCCGCGTCTATCGCGAAGGCCTGAAGCTGCCACTCGCTTCGAAAACCCTCGTCGCCCGCAACACCATCGAAGAAGGCATCCGCCGCTATATCCTGGCGAAAGAAAAG
Organism: uncultured Gammaproteobacteria bacterium; assembly: GCA_964523425.1. Lineage (GTDB taxonomy): Bacteria > Patescibacteriota > Patescibacteriia > Patescibacteriales > Patescibacteriaceae > Patescibacterium. The sequence goes on along the minus strand of CAZFYY010000007.1, from coordinate 7,638 downwards.
GCCATCCAAAAACTGTTGCGCGGTATCGGCAATACCGAAGCGGAAAAACGACTGCTGAGTAATGACGCCAAGCACCATAAGGAGAATGTCGAAACTAATGTTGAACTCTCAAAACAATACTTGAGCGACTGGGAAAAACTGCTCGTGCACTTCGGCCAGGGCTTCCAGGCCGGCGCCAAGCGCTTCGAACAGGAACTGGGGCGCATGGGCAAGGAATATGCCGACCTCTACCAGAAACTCGGCCGCCTCACGTATCAGGGCAACAACGCCCGCGTCAGCGCTACTATGATCGCGACGATGATTGAGGAAAAGGGGCAACCGCTCGAGGACCTGCGCATCCTCGATATCGCCTCCGGACCGGAAATGCTCAAAGAAGCGGCGGCCGGGAAACTGCGCGACCGCATCTTCAGTCTCGATATCAACGCCGAGCATTTCGTCAGCTCGCCGGAAAAGCGCAAGACAATCACCGGCAGCTATCTCGACCTGCCGGCGCGCAACGGCTCGATTGATTACTGCAATCTCGGCTTCGCCTATCACCAGACAAGCAAGATCAAATATCATAAGAAGAATTACGAACGCCTGCAGGTCCTTGCCGAGATGAACCGCGTCCTCAAGCCCGGCGGCCGCGCCGTCATCAGCATGCTGCATAACGTCAAGCTGCCGAACCGTGAAGCCTGGCAGAAGCTCGTCGCCGAGCTCGGCTTCCGGATTGTGGATGAGTATAGCGGCGAAGCGTCCGGCGAACGGCATTACCGCGCCGACTTCTTCACCCTGGAAAAGATTCGCGACATCGAAGACTATGCTGACGGAGGCGGACGCAATGATACCGCTATTCCAAAAAATATCGAAGCTCTCGGCGACCGTCTCGGTCGGGAAATTCTGCGCGGCCTGGAAATGAAGAAAGTTGCCAACGGCGGACGCCTCAAAGACCAGCGCCGCATGATTCGTACGGTCAACCTCGGCAACCGCAACCTCGCTGTCCGCTTCAATGAAGCCGACACATCACTGCTCACCATCGAACAGCGTTCGATTGAAGAAGGCGAGGCCCTCAAGGAGCGCTTCGGCGGCATCGCCGATATCCCACTCGAAGAGATCAAACGCATCGGCTTCGAGCGTAAGTTGGAAACACCCGGCTACTTTCTGCTCTACAAGATCATCCCTAACGGCGGAGCAGTCATCATCCGCGGGGATTATAAGAAGAGATAAAAAAAATCCGGTCAATGTTGACCGGATTACTTATTCATATTAATTACTACTTTCGTCTATCTAGGCGTAAGAATAAACTTCTTAATTTCCTGAACTTTATCTTCATGGGCTGCTGTAAAAGTATCAGACCAGGCCAATCCGCAATCCTTAAGATCAAATCTCCCAAGGAGCGTACCACCGGGTTTTTCAGTTTCACACCCGATAACAAAGATTAAGTCAGCTAATTCTACGGCCAGTCTAATATCATGGGTCGAGAATATTATCGTGTTTATTTCGTCTGTCGTCGTTATTCTATTCATGCTGTGCTTAACGCTATCTATATTTCCTATATCCAATCCTGAGAACGGCTCATCGAGCAAGATGAATGTATGGGAACATAATAGCTGTTCAACAATAGCCACTCTTTGTCTTTGTCCGCCGGAGAGCTGGCTGGCAAACAAGAAGCGTTGTTCCCATAATTCCCAGGTTTTCAGGTACTTATCAATTTCTTGATATTTTTCTTCCTTTGACGCATATCCTTGGCCAGCCGCATCCCACAACATCTGATATACGCTTTGTAACCTGGATAAAGGGAAGCCCTGCTGCACATAACCGAAATCGCCTTTAGCGACCGGCAGATATGTTCCCGCCTGACTTCTGCTCGCCCTCGTTATCGAACCCTTGGCAACGGGGTGAACGCCCGATATAAGTCTCATAAGAGTAGACTTGCCGGACCCGGAGCGGCCAAGCAGAGCGACTGTCTGTCCCTGCTTCAAGCCCTCTCCCATATCGGAACGAGTTATGTTTGAGATGACAAACGGCTGCTTTTCCGTTCCAACATCTCTCAATATCACTTTTTCATCAATCTCTTTACACACGCCTTCTATTTTTAAGAGAGGCTCAAGTCTGGTGAATGGCTTTTCCATTATTCCTCCCTATTTTTTTTGTTTATTGCGTACGAGTTATATATCTTTCTGAGAGTGAAGTCAAGCGTGATTCCTATACACAGGATAGTGAGCTGCAACGCGAAGATTTTCGGGAAAGCCAGGCCGCGATTGGTATCGATAATCAGTGCGCCGATGCCACCTTGCCCCTTGTCGATTCCTTCAACGGAAACGATCATCATACACATCATCGCCAAGTTCTGACGGATGAGCTCGATGAGATAATCGCGCCGATCAACTATTATCACTTTCCACAATATTCTCCACGGTCCCATTTTCATCGTTTCACGACGTATCCTATCATCTGAATTCACCTCCTGTATCATCGAAACTAATCCGGTAATAAAGAAAAATGACATAAAGATAACTAAGAGCGTCACTTGCAATGTTCGACCACCTTTCGTGGCAAACATGAGAAACAGCGTAAAACCGGTTATCGGATTAAAGCGCAACTTGCTCAGTATCGTACTGATCGGCTTAAAAAAAGCGATCTTCGAACTGTAAGCGATAAGCGCTGCTAATGGAATTCCAATAACGGAAGCGTACAAGAATAATTGCAATGTCTTAAGAATGTGATAGAGCAGACCATGCCTCCATAAATCTCCCCAGGCCTCCAGCGTATCGCCCAAGCTCGGGACCAATGATTTTTCCGGAGTCCAATACCAGAAAATAGCGATCGTGACTATATAGAAAGCCATGATGCCATAATCAGTCTTCTTGCTCGTATTGCCAAAGGGAGTGAAGATTGATTTCAACCAATCCTTTATGCTTACTGTAGTTGTCAATTTTTTGATGTTTATTTTTAAATAAAATAGGCGCCTTGAATGTTCAAAGCGCCCATGAATTCAAGGTTGTACCCTTACTTCAATTACTTCAGCGTTCGCAATACTATATCTACTCTTCTGTTCTTTTTTCTGGCCGTCTCTGTCTTCTCTCTAATAAGCGGAGCGGTGTAACCCTTTCCCTCTACCCTGAAACGTTCAGGTGGAAAAGTATTGTTTGATCGTGCGACCAACCAATCCTTTACGACTTGTGCCCGTTCTTTCGAAAGCTTCAGATTGCCATCATCGGTTCCTAAGTCATCGGTATGTCCGATAATCTCTACAGTAGAATTTTCTGAGATATTAATCTCATTAAAGAGGTCTTCAAGAGTCTCTTCGCCTGCAGATGTAATTATGGATTTGCCTGATGCGAATATAATATTCCAAGATTTTTCACTCTTAGTATCCTCTACAGGTTTACTGTAGTCCGTCCTTTTACTTGGAGTGCTTTCGACATTTACTTTGGATATGAATAGCGTGTCGACCATTTCTTCATATGGTGTAATTTCGCCTACATTACCCATAAAGTCAGCCGGATTCAAAGTCGTAAGAACATTTGATACCCAATCATATACTGATTTGTAGTAGCTGTTCTTCGACTTATTCATTCCGAAGTATTTTCGGTTGTCCGTCAAATTCGCCATCAGGGTTCCTCCGACAGAGACTTCTACGTTCTGAGTATTCGCCAACTTGCCGCCCTTGGGAATCGCGAAGCGTTTCCAGTCCGCGGCAGTTTCTGAACAATCTTCCGGAGATGCGGCGCAAAATACGCGCGGCGCAATATCGCAAGCGAAATTGAACCACTCATTATGCTGCTTTATTTGATTTCCAGCGGTCAAACTGGCGCTTAAGAAATCAACGGTCCATTGCTGATGGCTTCTAAACCATTTTTTACAGCCGACCACTACGCAAGCCATCTGGTTAGGATACTGTACGGTTGATGCAACTTTCGAGGTATTCAGATTGTTTACCATATTTCGGTCACCCGGAAACCAGGTGCCGGCTCCTTGAATTACCTTTGTAACAGTTGCGCCCGACAATCTGCCTTTTGAGTCTTTAACTTTGAGTTCTACGGTAGCGCCGGCAATAACCTGCTCGGCCGCTCTCAAGAAATCACTCTCAGGCGGCTCTACGAAGTTAACAGCGTTTTCGTCATAGGTCCCCTGATCGGGATTGATTGGAACGCCATTGTCGCTCGCCCAACGGATACCGACCAGATGGTCGCCATCGCCGTTGACGGCTGAAATGACACATCCTCTCATCGACTGTGGATTAGTTTTCCATTCTTCCGGTCCCATGATGCAATCCTCTCCTAAGCTGAAACCGAAGATACCGATAATCGTAAGCTGATACTCTGCCCCATAGGCC